>JBJEJF010000045.1:0-39072 GCA_051877775.1 Wujia sp. | reverse complement strand
GTTTATGCTGATGCCCTGTTCTTTCATAATGTCGGCAAGCTTAATGTGAATGCATCCGTAATCAATGTCTATCATAAAACCACCTCATTTAGTCTTATTGTTTATTATGATATAAGCATTCAAAATTTATTGCTAGAAGTAGAAAACTATGATAAGATATCTATGGGTAGATATATACACAAGAGGAGGGAAAATACATGGTATTATTAGGAATTGGATTTATTATTATATGGGTATCTTTAACGGTGCAATTTTGGAGTGCAGGAAAAGGGTTGTTTGAAGCTGGTCTGATAGGGTTCATAATTGCCGCTGTTGTTGCTGCAATTGCCGCTTTTGTATTCAAAGCATTTCTTTTCATTGCAATACCTGTTGCAATATTTTTTGGGATTAAACGTTTGCTTGGTAAAAATAAAGATAAGTAATAGCAGAATAACTATCTATGAGTAGATATATACCCATAGATAGTTATTTTTTTGGAAATTCTCCCGATATATAAGATAGGAGCAATGGAATTTATGTGAAAGCTATGTTGAGGAGATGCAAAAATGATAATAACACATAATTTACAAGCAACTAATATAAATACTACATTGAATAGAACAGCAAAGAAAAGGAAAAAGACGCTAGAGAAGCTTTCGTCTGGCTATAAAGTTAATCGTTCTGCAGATGATGCGGCGGGTCTTTCAATTTCTGAAAAAATGAGAAATCAAATACGAGGATTGAATCAAGCAGTAAATAATTCTGAAGATGGAGTTTCGTTAATACAGACCGCAGAAGGCGCATTAGGGGAAATGAGTTCCATCATCAGAAGGATGCGTGAATTGTCTGTACAGGGAGCGAATGATGTCAATTCCAAAGAGGATAGAGATGCCATACAGGACGAACTGGACGAATTAAAGAAAGAAATTGACAGAATATCAGACACAACAGCCTTTAATAATAGAAAATTATTAAATGGGGAATTGGGTGAGGGTTTAGAAAAAGTTATACAAGAGGGAAAAATAACATTTTCAATTACAGGAAGTCTTTCTTCACAAAAATATATTTATGATCAAAATGGAACAAGATACAAAACGGATGAGCAAGGTGCAAAACTTCTTGCCGAATATTTATCTTTAAATCCCGATGCAAAATTATATAAAGGATGGAGAAATCCAGCTACGCATTATAAAGAGCCTTGGGATGATGAATGGCATTGGGATAGAATGTTTACAGGTGTTTATGATAGAGACAAGTTGAAGGAAGAAGATTATGTATTTTCAATGCATAATATGGGTTCGTATGCGGTCTTATATTATGAAAATGTTGAGACAGGAGAAAAATATACGCCAGATGAGCTTAAAGAATTTTTGGGTGTTCATGTATTAGGGGATAATCAATATGATCCAAGTGACCCTGTTGGATTGGATGAAGGGACATTATATAAAGTTTCACCTTCAATGAAATTAAATGACGTTGCACAAGAAGGTGTTGACTATAAATTTGAAAAGGCAAAAACTGTTCATGTAGGTGGAAATCCTTTGTATTTGCAAGTCGGAGCAAATGCAGGAGAGAATATGTCAATCACAATTAACGCTATGAATGTGGCAGTATTGGGAATTTCAAATGTCAATGTATCTAGTCACAATAAGGCATCGGATTCCATACAAAAGTTAGATGAAGCAAATAAAAAAGTATCTGGTCTTAGGTCTGAATTAGGAGCAAAGCAGAACAGATTGGAATTTACAATCAATAATCTATCTAATTATAGTGAAAATCTTCAAAGTGCGGAATCTGGTGTGCGAGATACAGACATGGCAGAGGAAATGGTTTCCAATAGTAAGGAAAATATATTGTTGCAAGTAGCACAAGCCATGTTGGCACAGGCAAATCAGAATGAACAAAGTGTGCTTAGTTTACTGCAAGGTTAAAGTTTTGTTTTGAATGAATATTACGCTTTTATAGAGCCATAAATCCGGTAAAGCTAGAGCCAGGGTTCCGGAACCGGAGAGCCACTTAGTTTTGCGTAATTACCCCGTACCATAAGGAGTCGCAGTGTCAAGGCCTTGCCGCTGTAAGCGGTGCGATAGCAGCCTTTACAGTGTGAAACCGTTGGTATACTATACCGAGCAAAAATTGGATTTTGTCATGGCTCTGTGTAACGGAATGGTGGCTCTCAAAATCCGGACAGGTGGCTCAATGATAGCCGGAATACTCATTGAATGCGGTACATATGCAGAGGAATAATTAGAGCTTGCCTTGCTGATAATCCATCGGTTAGGTGCAAGAAGTTATATTATTCCTATGATTTTGAATTAGGAACATTTTCTGAGACGAGCCTTGATGAGATACAGCTTGGTGTTGCGAGATACTACGAACAGGAAACTAAGAAGTCCTTATTTCTGCTCTACACGACAGAAATAAGGGCTGATAAAGAAGATGAATAAGCATGAAGAAAGCTCCCTATGACTGTTAAAATGCAGTGATAAGGAAGACTTAGAATTTATTTGCTTCAAATATTTTTTTTAAATATTTTCCATGTATCAGTAATGAGTTTTTCGAGATTTTCATATTCAGTTACTATTTCCGAACAGTAATTATGAGTAGAGGTAAATATAATATAATTGAGTTTTTCCTTATAAAACGAACATAAATAATTCTCTACACCTTGGTATCTTTTAACATCAAATATTATATATAGGTGAATCATATACGTAGAATCACAGTTTGATGTGATTTCTCGAATGTTTGCTAATTGCTCATCAATAAAAAAAGAACGTCCTTTTTTGAATGTGTTATTTCCCGTATTGTATAAAATAAAACTTCTTCCGTTAATTTCTAGTCTGATATTTCGTACATGTTTGATTATTTCTTTTGGAATAGGGATGTTCTTTGATTCTTCTAATATTCTTGTATTTCTGATAGGCTTTTTTTCTAAAAAATGAAACTCGCCATAGATATCCTGTATTTTTGACACGATATCTTTACGGTCGTTGTATATGGTGTTCATAGTAACATTTTCAATGTTTGGATTTTCAAGCACAGCTTTATAGTAAAGAGTGTGAAATTCACGTTTTGTAAGTTTGAAATCGTAGTCTCGAATTATATCTATTCCTAATTTTTGTCGTTGCTCTACTAGTAATGGGCTTTGACTTCCTTTTGTATATCCATTTGTTTTTTTGCTTCGAATTTTCTTGGTTGACATTTTTTTCTCCTTTTTTAAATTGGGTATTGACAAGGGTTTGGATGATTTGTATAAAGTTTTACTTTGAACTTAAATCAATGATGGGGTGACGGGAAAAGAAAACTTTGAGGAACACCCCTGTTATAAAATATTATGCATATAAAATAATTACAAAATGCTAAATTATAATAACAAATATAAGGAAAAAGTACAATAGTTAATTATGTTATAATGGCTTTACAATCATGATTGAAAAGAAAAATATTAGGAGGAAATTATTATGACAATTAATGAAATCAAAAAGAATGTTGCAGAGGTACAGGAGCATATTTACAAGATTTGCAATCTCAAAGTTGCAAAAGATGAGGATGGAAATAATGTAATCAATTTCTTGATTATGGAAGCTGGAACGGAAAAGGTTGAATATTTTACTCAGCCAAACGAGGAAGCATTTAGAGATTTTGCAAGTGAGAATGGTTACTATACAGATGGAACTTATGATGTTGCAAAAATAAGTGAAAGATGCAAGCTCGTTTTGGTATATGCGGATGGTGAACTTAACGAAAGCTATTTCGAAGTCAATTGATGCGGTGGAATAGGTATTGATTTGATAAGGAGGATGCAAATATGCCAGTTAGAAAAAGTTTGATAAAAAAGACAACAAAAGATGATGGCAATCTTTTCAAATTTGTACAATATGATTTTGATGAAGCTAAAGAATATGAGGGTAAGATTGTAGACGCAGATTTCAAAGATTCCATTTATGGTAAGAGGTTTGTTGTAAGAGTCATGTTAGATAAATATGCAGAACGTGAGTTTTTTATGTCAATTCCTGTTGACAATGCAAAAGGTTCACTTTTCTTCAGATTTTGTGCAGACATGGAGCTTTTGACAGCCAGAGGAGCAAATCTTGAGAAGTTAAAATCAGATTCAAGAAGGATTCTTGCTACAATGAAGTGCAGTAAGGATGGCACTTATTTTGTTAGTAAAATGCATTGGATGTCCAAGGATGAGGAAACAGACGAGGACGAAGAAGATGATGAATCTGATGAGAACGATGAAGAGGAATGGGAGGAAAATTAAGCAATGAAGCGACAGACTCTATCAGAAATAATTAATGATATGATACATTCTGGTTCGCTTACTCTTCAAAGCACCACCGAGGGAGAGTTCTTTGGAACTCTCACCTCTTTGGCTGGTGAAATAAAGACATTGAGTTTATATTCCAGAGAGTTTTCAAGGGAATTAAGATATTTTTGTTATGAAAAATATGGCGAACATGTATCTAGTAAGGATGTAAAAGATGTGATGGATGAGTTGGAAATGAGAGCATATAAGAATAAGGTTAAGAAACCATTGCAAAAACGTGTATTCTGTGATGAATCCGGAAGAGTAATTTATGATTTATCGTATGACAAGGTGGTTGTTCTAGAAGAAGGAAAAGCCTATATATCAGATAATAATGAACTGTTATTTCGCAGAAATGGTACTTACAAACCACAGGTCGAACCAGATTTTTCTGTTACTCCAAGTGAGCTGATTCCTTTATTGAAAAGAAATACTAATTTCTCTAAGGAATCTGATTTAAAACTGTTCACTATTTATTTAGTGATAGCATTTGTTGGATTATCTATCAGTCATCCCGTATTGATGATACATGGAGAAAAAGGGTCGGCGAAATCATCATTGTTGCGTAAATTAACAGCTATTATCGATCCGCATTCCAATGATATATCAGGAATGCAGTTAAAGCTTGAAGATTTACAACTGAAATTGTATTCCGATTATTTTGTTGGACTTGATAATCTTTATGCCTTGAAAAGAGGATGTAGTGATACTTTAGCAATCAGCTGTACGGGGGGAAGCATTAGTAAACGTCAGTTGTATTTTGACACATCCCAGATAGTAATGGATATCAAGGCAGTGGTTGCTATGACTTCAGTTAGTATGATTATACAGGAATCTGACCTACTTGACCGTTCATTGATTTTGACATTGAAGAGAATACCATCTACGAAGATGAAAACAGAGGAACAAATGTGGGAAGAGTTTAATATTGATTTGCCAAAGATACTGGGCGGATGCTTTAATACTTTGGCACGCGCTTTGAAGCGTGAGGTTGTGCTTGAAGAAGATACTAGACTTATAAGATTGGCTGATTTTCATAAGCTTGCAATCTCTGTAGGGTCAGTTCTTGGAATGGCTCAAAGTGAGGTTGATGCACTTATGTGGAAAAACCAACATCGAGTAAATGAAGAAGCATTAAATGCAGATGCAGTTGCCTTTTGCATCATGGAACTGATGCGGAAGCGTACAAAATATGAAAATTCGGTTGCTGGATTGTATCAGGAGATAAAGGGAATTGCTTATGAAAATAACATTCGTGAGTCCTATTTGCCAGGAGCTCCAAATCATTTAACAATCCGCTTAAAAAAGCTGGAAGAAAATTTGAAAGAGGGTGCAGGTATACAATTTGTCATTAAGAATGTAGGAACCAACAAGAAGATAATTATAGAGAAGACAAAGTAAAAATGACGAGACTTGCGAAAGAGTATTCTGGTAGGAAAAGATAAGCTAAATGGATGATTCTTTCGCAACTTACGCAAGAATGACAAGAATTTTTTTGTGAAGAATTGAAAAAGTTTTTTCTAAAGGTTGCGAAAGTTGCGAAAGTAATTATTTTTTGCAAGGGAAACCAACGGAAAAAACATTTACGCAACCTACAGAACAGATGGGCACATGCATAAGAAACATGTGTCTGAAACAAACACAGGAATAAAATGTATTTGAGAGTCCACTCAAATATATATCATTATATTAGATATACAGACGCATCTTAACTGATATCTACAATATTATAATGGAAGGAGCTGATTTTTTGTCTGTGTATTTAAGAAAGAGACAAAGAGCAAAGGGATATATCTATGAGATAATCGTGGATCATTCGGATGTAAATGGCAAACGCATAAGAAAGAGTAAAGCACTTCCGCTTGGCACAAAGAAGGTTGAAGCAGAGAAGATTGCCAGAAGAATGGAACTGGAAATTGAAATGGGTGCATATATTGATAGAGAACCAATCACATTGAATGCCTATTTTGAAGAGAAATACTTAGGAGATTATGTGGTTGTTGCTGGTTTGTCTCCCACAACAGTCAAGAATTATAAACAGATGTTCAATGTGAAAGGAGGTATTGGAGATTACTTAGGAGCTGAATATGTGCATAATATTACAGCGGACAAGTTACAGACATATGTTAGATTACAAATGACGAAAGAAAATAGAAGTCCCAAGACAATCAAAAATCATATGGGATTGATTAGAAACATCTTACATAGAGCCATGATAGACAGATACATGACAAGACAAGAGAATCCTGTTACCTATGTAGTGATGCCTACATGGGAGAAAAAGGAGACGCAGGCATATACTTTGGCACAGGTAAAAACCATGATGCAGAGAGCAGAGGAAGCAAAAGATTTGTTCATGCTTGCGGTCATAGGAATCTGTTGTCTTGGTGGTGGATTGCGTCGAAGTGAATTAGCTGGACTCAAGAGTAGTAGATGCTATGTAGAAAAGAACATAGAAAACAAAGCCATAGATGTATGTGAGAGTGTTGTACAAGTGGAAGGCGGACAGGAGAATAGAAGATGTAAGACAAAGAGTAGTATTCGTACAGTTCCTATTGGAGATACATTGGCAGACATAATATGTAGAGTGAAAAGACAGAATCTTGAGAAAAAGCTGGAAGCTGGGGAAGCATTTGCTGGTGGAGATTTTCTGTTGCTGATGGATGTGTTTCCGTATGCACCTGCAAAGCCAAACTACATCTATAATCAGTTCAAAAAGTTTTTAAGAACAAAGTGCCCTGACCTGCCACAGCTTCGGCTTCATGACTTGAGAGCCACTTACGCATCCATAGGCGCAGAATTAGATTTCAAACAGAATAATCTAAAAACTGCACTTGGGCATAGTGACATTAGTACTACACAGAAGTTCTACATTAAAAACTTCAATGAGAGCTTACAAAAGGATGTCATGAAGTTGGAAGAAGCATACAAAAGAATAGGATAAAAAATGTGGTCGCCATAAAGTCGCCGTTAGTTTCGGTAATCATTCCGTACTAAAAGAGGTGATTTTGTGGCGATTGCTTTTTTGTGAGGGAGGTGTATAATGATAGAAAACATAACAAAAACAGGGAGGAGGGCAAGGAATTCCAGGCATGAAAAAAGCTCTGAGACAATCATTCTCAGAGCAAAAAAAAGAGCGCGAGACGGGGATCGAACCCGCGACCCCCTCCTTGGCAAGGAGGTGCTCCACCGCTGAGCCACTCGCGCAAAATCTTATGTAGCTAAGTCGTTCTCTCAACGACAAGTCATATATTATCATATGTATTGGATAGTGTCAACAAAAAAATCTGTTTTTTTGAAAAATATTTTTTCCTTGGTTTTTGATAAATTCAATAATAATTCAATACTGCTTTGATTGACTTTTTTTATGGCGGTGCTTATAATCATACACAGCAGGTGAAAAATGTTTGTTTCGTGTATGTTTATGAAGAAGTACGTTGGATACAGCTTCGTCTGAACCTGTTTGTATTGCAAATATATACAGAATGGTGGAGAAAGATGAAAATATTAGTGATTATTCCGGCTTATAATGAGGCGGAAAATATTGTAAATACAGTGACCACCCTGACAACAACTTGTCCACAGGTCGATTATATCATAATTAATGACTGTTCGAAGGACCACACAGAGCAGATCTGCCGTGAACACGGATATCAGTATATATCCCTTCCTGTTAATCTTGGTATTGGCGGAGGTATGCAGACAGGGTACCGTTATGCGCGGGAAAAGGGATATGATGTAGCAATTCAGTTTGATGGAGATGGACAACACAATGCGGAATATATAGACAAGCTGATCGAACCGATTGAGAAAGGGGAAGCTGATCTGGTTATTGGTTCCAGATTTATTAATAAGGAAGGATTTCAGACATCTTTTATGCGCCGTCTGGGAATTAATCTGCTGGGTGGCGTATTAAAGTTGTGCGGTGGGGTGAAGATCACAGATGCGACAAGTGGTTTTAGAGCTGCTTCCAGAGAGCTGATCGAATTCTTTTCTGAGTATTATGCACAGGATTATCCTGAACCGGAATCAATTATTGCGGCCAGAGTGAGTGGATTTACTGTAAAGGAAGTACCTGTTGTGATGAATGAGAGAACTGCAGGCGTATCCTCCATTAGCAGTTTGAAGTCTGTATATTATATGATTAAAGTCACATTAGCGATATTAATCTACCGCATTGTAGGAAAAAAATGGAGGTAAAGAAGCATGACAGATTTGTTTCGGATTATTTTATTAATAGGTGTTTTGATGTACCTCCTGTTAATTATATGGCTTATGCGTAAAAACAAGCTGAATTTGAAATATTCACTGATATGGTTTTTGACAGGTTTGGTTTTGCTGATCTGTGCGGCATTTCCGGGTCTGGTTCGTAAAATTACGCAGCTGATAGGAATCTATTCAGAAGTGAATGCCGTTTTCTTTACAGGTGTGTGTTTTTTGCTTTTGATTATTTTGTTCCTGACATCGGCCGCATCGGGGCTTAGTGAGAGAGTCAGAAGACTTACACAGACTCAGGCAATGCTTGAGAAGCGTGTCAGAGATCTTGAGAAGACAGTACAGTTACATCAGAAGAAGGATGACAGTGAGGATTAAATATGAATTCATATACAGGAGAGGATCATACTTTTGTGGTATGTGCATATAAGGAAAGTCAATATCTGGAAAAATGCATTCAATCATTGAAAAAGCAGCGGATTAAAAGTAAAATTCTGCTTGCGACATCTACACCGGGTGCATATATTGAAGATATAGCAGGAAAATATCATATTCCTGTTTTGGTAAATGACGCTGAACCCGGTATTGCAAGTGACTGGAATTATGCATATTCTCAGGCTGATACTGCACTTGTGACGATTGCACATCAGGATGACATTTATGATATTAATTACCTGGAGAAGATTCTGGATGCATTAAATCATGCCAGAAATCCCATCCTTGCGCATACCGCTTATTATGAGATTCGTGGAGATAAGAAGGTATTTACCAATCGACTTTTAAAGATAAAGAAGCTTATGTTAATGCCTTTGATTCCGAGATTTACATGGAACAGTATTTTTCTGCGCAGACGTTCTCTGTCCCTTGGATGTGCCATTTGCTGCCCATCCGTGACATATGTAAAGAATCGTCTTCCTGCTGAACCTTTTGAGATAGGGTGCAAGGCAGATCTTGACTGGCAGGCGTGGGAGAGATATTCACGGCTGAAAGGCGCATTTTGCTATGTGCCGAAGCCGATTATGGGACATCGTGTACATGAAGCTTCTGAGACGTCCAATGTGATTGGAGAGGGAAATGGAAGAACACCTGAGGATTATGAGATGTACAGAAAGTTCTGGCCGGAATTTATTGCAGATATCCTGATTAAGTTTTATGAGAAGGGGCAGAAAAGTAACGAATTATAATATGATTGATCTTTTATAGGTGAAAAAAATGAAAAAGATAATAGAGAAATTGAAAAATGCATTTCACTATTCGATTCACACATGGATATTTAAGTGTTTGGCTATTGCTATGATATTGGAGCTTGTTCTGGAGATATTGGGACGCCGCTCTATTTTAGCAGGACTGTTTTTTGTGGTTCATTCTCCATTTGTATATATATACAATGTTTCTATTATATTTTTTACGCTCCTTTTTGCGCTGTTTTTGCGAAAGAGAATGTTTGGAATCATAATTATATCTACACTCTGGCTGACATGTGGTATTGTCAATTTTGTTGTCCTCGGGTATAGAGTGACTCCGTTTGCGGCAATTGACTTCCTTATGCTTGAGGATGTGATCAGTATGCTTGATGTCTATTTTACAAAATGGCAGCAGGTGCTTCTGATTATTGCAATTTTGCTTGTGATTGCCGGACTTGTATGGCTGTTTCGGAAGACTCCGAAGTTTGAAGGTGAGAGAAAAGTAAAACGTACCATGCTGGCCTGCGTCCTTGTATGGTGTATAATCAGCCTGTTGACGAACTTTAATGTCAAACATAATATTATATCTGATGATTTCGCCAATCTGGGTATGGCTTATCAGGATTATGGGTTTGCGTATTGCTTTACGAACAGTATTATAGATAATGGAATCAGCAAACCTGATAACTATTCCGAGGATGAGATGAATTTGATTCGGAGTGAATTAAAAGATGTAAAAGAAATCGGACGTGTAAAGAAACCAAATGTAATCGTAATTCAGCTGGAATCATTCTTTGATCCAAATGAAGTGGAAGGACTTACATTGAGTGAGAATCCGATACCGACCTTTACACGGCTTAAGAAAGAGTATCCATCCGGATATTTTACAGTCCCGGCACTGGGGGCTGGAACTGCAAACACAGAGTTTGAAGTCCTGACAGGTATAAAATCCTCATTTTTTGGTGCAGGAGAGTATCCGTATAAAACTACAGTAAATGAGATACCCGTTGAAAGTTTATGCAGTATATTAAAGAACCAGGGGTATGGTGCATACGCGATCCATAATAATAAGGGTTCATTTTATGACAGACAGCATGTATATGATGAGATGGGATTTGATGCCTTTATCTCTCTCGAATATATGTATAATATTGAACGGACCTCGACAGGTTGGGCAAAGGACAAGACACTTGTTGATGATATTATGAAATGTCTGCGGGACACAGATGGACAGGATTTTGTTTTTACGATCAGTGTCCAGGGGCATGGAAGATATCCCGAGGAGGAAGATACCTGCGAGGATCATATCCAGGTTGAATATACGGATGAGACAATGGTTCAGCCGATTCATTATTATGTAAATCAGATATATGAGATGGATCAGATGATTGATGCGCTGATCAAAGAGCTGGATGCATATGGCGAGGATTATGTGCTGGTTTTGTATGGAGATCATCTGCCTTCCCTGAACCTGACGGAAGAACAGCTGCCGCACAGTACATTGTTCCAGACAGAGTATATCATGGTCAATAACATTCATCTTCATGTTGAGGATGAGGATATCGCATCCTATCAGTTATCTGCCAAATTGCTTGACGCTCTGAATATCACTGGGGGATATGCCCAGAAGGCACAGAAAAAGTACACTGGAGAGGAACTGGATGAAAAACTGTGCCTGATTGCGTATGACATGCTGTTTGGAGAGAGATATTTATATGGTGGTGGATCCCCTGTTCCTGAAGGTGAGATGAGACGGGGCGTCGATGAGATAACGATCGATACAGTCAAAAATGAGGGTGACCATATGACAGTGACCGGTCAGAATTTTAATGAATTCTCAGTGGTATATGTGGGAGATGACGCGGTGGATACTGTCTATGTTGACCGTGAGAAGCTCATGGTTCAGGAATTAAATGTGGAGTCAGGAGATGTTATCACCGTGAAACAGGTAGATGAATCAAAACATATTTTGTCTTCCACAGATAATTATGTATATTAACTGGCTGACATGGTTTGAAGGTAAGTCGGAAAATTGCATAAAAGACAGAAAACAGATGAAGAAGTGTTTGAATACCTGAAAAAAAAGTAGTATAATAAATACACTATGCAAAATGTTAAAATGCTTTAAGGAGAATACGAATGATTCCAGCAATTGATGTGAGACATATTAATCCGTTTTTACAATCCAGTATTGCTATTGTGGAGAGCGTAACACAGGTCAAGATGACAGTAGGAAAACCTGAGATGACTGACTTTCATTTGAGGGAAATGACCTATGCGATACAGGTTGGTGTTGTTGGTGAGATGAAAGGCCAGGTCATACTGGCGATGGAAGATGCGAATGCTAAGGATATTGCTTCCAGAATGATGTATGGAATGCCGGTGAATGAATTGGATGAAATGTCTTCTTCCGCTTTAAATGAGCTGAGTAATATGATCATGGGCAATACAGCTACTATTTTTTCAACACAGGGTATCCTGATAGATATTACACCGCCTTTGGCTGTATATGGTAAGGACCTGCAGTTGAAGACAGATATTGAAGGAATTAAGGTCCCTTTGTTAAACGGAGGAAAAGAATATATTGGTCTGTACATTTGTGTGTATCAGGACAATTAATATTAGTGCGATAATTGTATTCTTGCGGTTGACATAAACAGTATCTGGTGATAGTATATGTCATAATTATTAATAAAATATGATCTATAAAAAAATGTTGTATGTGTGATTTTTTTAGAACAGTCTGATACAACATTTTTTATATATAATACTAAACAAAAGTAGAATGATGAAAGGAAAGGGAAAAATGGGAAAGATTATTGGCGAAGGAATTACATTTGATGACGTGTTACTGGTACCACAGTTCTCCAGTGTTATTCCAAATGACGTTATTTTGACAACACAGCTTACCAAGAGAATAAAGCTTAATATTCCGCTCATGAGTGCTGGTATGGATACGGTAACAGAACACAGGATGGCGATTGCCATGGCCAGACAGGGTGGTATTGGAGTTATTCACAAAAATATGTCTATTCAGCAGCAGGCGGAAGAGGTAGATAAGGTAAAGCGTTCAGAAAACGGAGTTATATCAGATCCATTTTCTCTCTCACCGGAACATACATTGACTGATGCGGATAACCTGATGGCAAAGTACCGTATATCAGGTGTGCCGATCACTGAAAATGGCAAGTTGGTTGGTATTATTACCAATCGTGATCTGAAGTTCGAGACAGATTACAGTAAGAAGATCAAAGAGTCCATGACATCTGAGAATCTGGTTACTGCCAAGGAAGGTATCACACTTGAGGAGGCAAAGAAGATCTTAGGTCAGGCACGTAAGGAAAAGCTTCCTATAGTAGATGACAATATGATGCTCAAGGGTCTTATCACGATCAAAGATATAGAGAAGCAGATCAAATATCCGAATGCAGCCAAGGACGCACAGGGAAGACTGCTCTGTGCGGCAGCAGTTGGTGTAACACCGGATATCTGTGACCGTGTGGATGAGCTTGTTGCGGCAAAGGTCGATGCTATCGTTATCGATACGGCACACGGACATTCAGAGAATGTATTGAAGACGTTTAAGATGATCAAGGAAAAATATCCTGATCTTGATGTTATAGCTGGTAATGTTGCTACGAAGAAGGGTACACAGGCTATGATCGACATGGGCGTAGATGCTGTTAAGATCGGTATCGGTCCTGGATCTATCTGTACGACGAGAGTAGTAGCCGGTATCGGTGTTCCGCAGATCACTGCTATTATGCAGGCTTATGAGGCTGCCAGAGAAGCAGGTATCCCGGTTATTGCAGATGGTGGTATCAAGTATTCAGGAGATATTACAAAAGCACTGGCTGCCGGTGCAAATGTATGTATGATGGGAAGCCTTTTTGCCGGAACTGATGAGGCTCCTGGTGATTTTGAATTGTATCAGGGAAGAAAATATAAGGTATATCGTGGAATGGGTTCTATAGCAGCGATGGAGTGTGGAAGTAAAGACAGATACTTCCAGTTAAATGCCAAGAAGCTTGTTCCTGAAGGTGTAGAGGGACGTGTAGCATACAAGGGTACTGTTGAGGATACCGTATTCCAGTTGATCGGTGGACTTCGTTCCGGTATGGGTTATTGCGGCGCAAGAACGATTGAAGAACTTCATGAGAAGGCTGAGTTCGTTAAGATTTCAGCTGCATCCTTGAAGGAGAGCCATCCTCATGATATCCAGATAACCAAAGAAGCTCCGAACTACAGTGTAGAGTAATTATATAAGCATAAAAATGTTGACGTTATGTCCGTTTGTCAGAGTATTGGCAGGCGGACATAACGTTTTTATTTACAAAATAATCATTTTATGATATATTTCCTCGTGGATGGTATTCGGAAGAAACCATACTGGAAATAAAAAGGTATTGCGAATCGATCAGATTCCTTCATGTATGTATTCAGGATTTGGTAGAGTAATGTACAGATCCGGAGAATATGCCCCCGGAAAAGCGGGTGGTTATGTTCGGCAACAGAAGAAGGAAGGTGATAGTATGAAGATTGGATTTATTGGCGCCGGTAAGATGGGCTTTACACTGGGCAGGCATTTTACGGAGAGTAAAGAGCTGCAGTTGATGGGATACTATAGCAGGAATCCGGAGAGTGCAAAGCAGGCGGCGCAATTTACTGATACGAAGTACTATGGTGATATACGGAATCTGGTAGAAGAAGCGGATGCTTTGTTTTTAACAGTGCCGGATGGACAGATAGCTGTCATGGCAGATATGCTGGACAGTCTTGGTGATTCCATGAGCGGTAAGATAATATGTCATACGAGTGGGGCTCTGTCCTCACAGATTTTTTCTGGTATGAAGAACCAAGTATATGGTTATTCGATACATCCTATATATGCAGTCAATTCAAAGACTGAGTCATATAAACATTTCAGTGATTGTTTTATTACCATAGAGGGAGATGTAAGATATCTGGATTATTGGCAGAAGGTGTTTACAGAACTCGGACATGGGACAAAAGTGATTGATGCAGATGATAAGCCGAAATATCACGCTGCTGCGGTGTATGTGAGCAATCTTGTAATCGGTTTGTACCATATGGGTATCAGATTGCTGACAGATTGCGGCTTTCGTGAGGATGAAGCGGAAGAGGCTTTAAAACCGCTTTTTGGGAATAATGCGGAGAATCTGATGAAAACAGGTTGTGCGGGTGCCTTGACAGGTCCTGTGGCACGGTGTGATAAGGAGACTGTAGGTCGCCATATGCAGGTACTTGATGGGGATGCACAACGGATATATGCTGTGTTGTCAGAAGAACTGTCGCATATTGCTGAGGAAAATGCGTTGGTGCAGCTCAAGGAGGCACATGCGTCTGATGAGAAGACAATGACAGGAAATGAACAGGCAGAGCAGATTCACAGTAATTATCGGGAACTGCGGGAATTGCTGAAAAACATTGATATATAGGAGGAAGTTTAAAATGAAGAAAACAGTGTTGACTTTTGCGGAGGCTAAGGCTAAGGGCGAGAAGCTTACCATGCTTACTGCCTATGATTATTCAACGGCGAAACTGATAGATCAGGCGGGGGTTGATTCGATTTTGGTCGGTGACTCCCTTGGCAATGTGGTACTCGGGTACGAGGATACTTTGTCAGTGACCATGGAGGATATGATCCATCATGGTGCGGCAGTGGCAAGAGGTGCAAAGGATGCGCTTGTAATCATAGATATGCCGTTTATGTCTTATCAGACCTCGGTGTACGATGCGGTCGTAAATGCTGGCAGACTGATGAAAGAAGGTCGTGCCCAGGCGGTGAAGCTTGAGGGAGGTCGTGAGGTTTGTCCGCAGATCAAAGCGATTACCGAAGCAGGTATCCCGGTTGTTGCACATATTGGTCTCACACCGCAGCATATTAATGCTTTTGGAGGCTTTAAGGTTCAGGGCAAGAGCGAGGAAGCTGCCAAAAAATTCCTGGATGATGCGCTGGCAGTTCAGGAAGCTGGTGCTTTTTCGGTTGTGTTTGAGTGTGTACCGGAGAAGCTGGCGACTATGGTGACGAAGAAGCTTGATATCCCTACTATAGGAATCGGAGCAGGAGCCGGATGTGACGGACAGGTTCTGGTGTATGCGGACATGCTTGGTATGTTTAGTGATTTTACACCTAAGTTTGTAAAACGGTTTGCTGAGACAGGTAAGGTTATGACGGATGCATTTCACGCTTATATTGATGAGGTAAAAGCAGGAACTTATCCGGCGGCAGAACACACCTATGCAATCAGCGACGATATTATAGAGAAACTTTATTAAGATGGTATTACAGAAAAAACTTTATTTATTCATAAGATAGATGCAGAAAGGATGGAGGATATCATGGATATAGCAACTACAGTACAGGAAGTAAGGGACAGAGTTAAGAGCTGGAGAGCAGAAGGGAAGACAGTTGGTTTTGTTCCGACGATGGGTTATCTGCATGAGGGACATGAGAGTCTGATCAAGAGAGCCGTAGCCGAAAATGATGCAGTCGTAGTCAGTATATTTGTCAATCCAATGCAGTTTGGACCGACTGAGGATCTGGCAAGTTACCCGAGAGATCTGGAGGCTGATGCGAAGCTGTGTGAGGCTGCCGGTGCGAAGCTTATTTTCCATCCGGAGCCTGAGGAGATGTATACGGAGGGCTTCTGTTCCTATGTGGATATGAATGGTCTGACCAATGCACTGTGTGGTTTGTCCAGACCGGTACATTTTAGAGGTGTGTGTACAGTTGTAAACAAGCTGTTCAACATCGTGAAGCCTGATAAGGCATATTTTGGAGAGAAGGATGCACAGCAGTTAGCTGTTATTAAACGTATGGTCAAAGATCTGAATATGGATATCGAGATCGTTGGCTGTCCGATTATCCGCGAGGCTGATGGTCTGGCTAAGAGCTCACGAAATACTTACCTCTCACCGGAATCAAGAAAACAGGCGGTTATATTAAGTAAATCCATATTTATGGCGAAGAAGATGGTAGAAGACGGAGAGCGTGATGCGGAGAAGGTTAAGAAAGCCATGCGTGAAATGATTGAAAGTGAACCGCTTACGGATATCGACTATGTGGAGATCGTGGATGTTAATACCATGAAGAGTCTTGATGTAATCAAGGGGGAGATACTTTGCGCAATTGCTGTTAATGTCGGCGGCGAAGCCAGACTGATAGATAATTTTATGATGAAGGTTGACTAAATAACGGATAGCCCTGAAAGGAGCATACTAATGTATATCAATGTTTTAAAAAGTAAGATACACCGGGCAACAGTCGTTCAGGCTGAACTGAATTATGTGGGAAGCATTACGATCGACGAGACACTGATGGAAGCGGCAGGAATTCTGGAATACGAAAAGGTTCAGATCGTGGATATCGACAACGGAAGCCGGTTTGAGACTTATGTGATTGCCGGCGAAAAGGACAGCGGTATGATCTGTCTGAATGGAGCAGCAGCGAGAATGGTTCAGACGGGAGATAAGATCATCATTATGTGTTATGCCCAGATGACACCGGAGGAACACAAGGAGAATAAACCAAAGGTGGTATTCGTAGATGAGAAGAATCACATCAGCCGGATTTCTAACTATGAAAAACACGGCTTGCTTGAGAATCAATAGTTGAATTCTGTGATACAGGATGGAAGGAGTAGAATATGCTTACTGGAAAAAAGATTGTGTTAGGTGTGAGCGGAGGTATCGCTGCTTACAAGATGGCAAATGTTGCGAGTATGCTGGTAAAACTTCATGCAGATGTGCATGTTGTTATGACTGAGCATGCAACACATTTTATTACACCGGAGACTTTTGAGACACTTACAGCAAATAGATGTTATACGGATACTTTTGACAGGAGTATGGAGATGCATGTTCCGCATGTGACACTGGGAACAACTGCAGATGCAATTCTGATCGCACCGGCAAGTGCTGATGTACTCGGTAAGATCGCACATGGCATCGCAGATGATATGCTGACAACGACGGTACTTCCTGCAACCTGTCCGGTGATGCTGGCTCCATCCATGAACGTTCATATGTATGAGAATAAGATCGTGCAGGATAATATGAGACGTCTGGCTGATTATGGATATGAGATCATTGAAGCTGATGAGGGATATCTTGCGTGCAGGGCGATCGGTAAGGGTAAGCTTCCACCGGAAAGCCTGTTGGTAGAATATATCTTAAAAGCATGTGCCAAGGAGAAAGATCTCGCTGGAAAGAAGCTTCTTGTCACAGCTGGAGCAACGCAGGAGGCCATTGATCCGGTCAGATATATCACCAATCATTCTACAGGCAAAATGGGTTATGCTGTTGCGAGGATGGCTATGCTGCGTGGTGCGGATGTGACGCTGGTGACGGGTGAAACCAGTCTTGATGATCCGTTATTTGTAAATACAGTCAGGGTGCGTTCTGCAAAGGAAATGTATGATGCGGTGACGGCAATCAGTGATGACCAGGATATAATCATCAAGGCGGCTGCTGTAGCTGATTACAGACCGATAAAGGTGTCTGATGAAAAGATTAAGAAAAGCGATTCGGCTATGACAATAGAACTGGAACGGACAGATGATATATTGGGATATCTCGGTACACATAAGAAGGATGGACAATTTATCTGTGGATTCTCCATGGAGACAGAGAATATGCTGGAGAATTCGAAGAAAAAGCTTGTGAAGAAAAATGTGGATATGATTGCTGCAAATAATCTGAAACAGGATGGTGCCGGATTTGGAACGGATACAAATATCATGACGCTGATCACTTCGGAGGATGTCATAGAACTGCCGAAGATGAGCAAGGAAGAAGTGGCTGATAAGATATTGGATCAGATTGTCGCAAGGATGTAAAATAAATCAGCCGTATAAGACTGTCATATTAAGGCTATGTGATGATATCTCATATACCCTGAATATGACAGTCTCATTTTAACGTACTTGTTACCAGTATTTTTCTACTAACGCTTTTGCTTCAGTCTCATTCTTGCCACACTCATTGATAAGCCTGGCAGCTGCCTGTTCTCTGGTCCCGGAGTATTCTTTTGTCATGGAGATGATCGTATTGATAAGCTTGCTTTCGGTTTCAGCGAGTTCATTTTTTGCATGAGATAATTCGTCTTTTGTATCAGATAATTCATGCCTGATATCTGACAGCTTGCTTTTGGCCTCGGATAATTCTTCCTGCATCTCATCCATCATATATCGAACTGTATTTTGATCCATAATCTTTAATGCTTCGGAAAACATGGATAACACCTCCTCGGGTTTATACACATATCTGGACATTTCTTCGAATATTTCTTCAAGCCACGGATACTTCCTGATTAATCGTTCTGCTTCCTCAATGGTATCAGTGGAGAGAAAGGAGAGCCAGATTGTTAAGTCATCCTTTTCTTTAGCATATCCATTTTTACGAAACACGTCAAGCGAAATCAAAAAATATTCCTGAAGAAGATCAAGCTGAAGCCCTGTGTTAAATATAGTTTTGCCATGATGAAAATATGCTCCGTTTAAGTGTTCATCGTGAAATATTTTTGTTGATTTCTCATACAAAATGATTGTATATACCTTCTTTAGATCTGAATACTTAAAATTATCCATAAGCTTGAGCCGTGTGTATTGACGGAGCAGCAGATCTGCGGAGTAGCAGGATACACGCTCAGCCGGAAACTGATAAGGTATCTTCTGGATCTCTACGTTCGCAAGTGAGCCGTCTGTCAGTTTCACGATGATATCCATGATGAGAAGTGAGTCCTCAGAGAGTACGATATCTTCTGATGGCAGGATACACTGGACTTTCACTTGCTGGCCGAGGATGGCACTGAGTAGGTTTGACAGTCGGTCAGGGTGTATATCAGGATTGAAAATACACTTGAAAAACGGATCATATGTCATCGGGAAAGTCTTTTTTCCGGTCATATAATCGATAAATCTGGATTTCCATTCTCCGTGAAGATTCGTGTACTGGTTGAACAATACATGATTTTTCCTGAGTGTCTGTTCAAGGTCTTCTTTGGAATTATAATATTTTGTCTGATTCATAGTTCCCTTTCCGGGTATTATCCCCAATGATTATGTAAAAGTGTGTACAGGAAACGAGGACGTCCGTGTTATTTTTTTGATACATTAAATGTTATATATAACTGTATTAATATTAATATAATTAAAAATACAAATCAATATAAAAAATAAAATGCAACAAATTGTGTCATTTTGATTTTTTTGTGGTAAAAAAAGACTTTTAAGGAGCAAGTTAGCTGTGAAATCGGTGTTGGATTCAGTGAATAAAAACACTTGTCATTTACAGGCATTTGGATTAAAATTATATAGATATGGAAAAAATGGATAAGGAGTAGAAGAATGGATCAGTATAAAGAAAAATTTATTGAATTTATGATTGACTGTAACGTGTTGAAGTTTGGCGATTTTGTGACAAAGAGTGGAAGAAAAACGCCATTTTTTGTGAATACCGGATTCTATAGAACAGGAGCTCAATTAAAACGTCTGGGCGAATACTATGCGGAAGCGATTAACAGTAAGTTCGGATTTGATTTTGATGTGCTTTTTGGACCGGCATATAAGGGAATCCCGCTCTCTGTTGCCACAACGATGGCTATTGCGGACAAGTATGGCGCAGATATCAGATATTGTTCTAACCGTAAGGAAATAAAAGACCATGGAGATAAGGGTATCTTGCTGGGCAGTCCAATCAATGATGGGGACAGAGTTGTCATTATTGAGGATGTGACTACAGCAGGTACATCGATCCAGGAGACCCTTCCGATCGTGAAAGCCCAGGGGAACGTAGATGTTCTCGGACTGGTCGTGTCGGTTGACCGTATGGAGAGAGGACAGGGAACCAAGAGTGCTCTTGCCGAGATAGAGGAGAACTATGGACTTAAGACCACGGCTATCGTTACGATGGCAGAGGTCGTTGAACATCTCTATAATAAGCCATATAACGGTAAGGTCATTATAGATGATACACTCAAGGCAGCAATCGACGCATACTATGATAAGTATGGCATATAATGCAGGCATATACAATGAAATATAATATTATCAGGAGGACAATAATATGGAAAAATTATATCAAAAGTTAAACTCAATTGGAGTCAGCAGTCTTATTCTCGGTATTATTCTGATTATTTTTGGGATAGGCGCCGGAGTTGTTATGATCGTAAATGGTGCAAGAAGTCTGAGCGGTAAGCGTGAGATCATTTTTTAATAATAAAAAGACAGCCTGTCAGTGTATACCTGACGGCATGTGAGGATAAGTTAATATGACAGATCATATTTTGACATACACAAAGATTGAGATGCGACCGTTAGAGCCGGAGGCAGAGAATATCAGGATAGAAGATATTGCCCATTCCCTGTCTTTTTTGTGCAGGGCCAATGGACATTACAGCAGTTTTTATTCGGTGGGAGCACATTGCCTGAATTGTTATGAGGAAGCCTGTGCCAGGAGAGAATCGCCCAGAGTCAGAATGGCATGCCTGTTGCATGATGCTACGGAGGCGTATATCTCCGATGTGACAAGACCGGTAAAAAAATATCTGGATGAATACAGGAATATTGAGGACAGACTGGCAGATACGATCTACGAAAAGTTTCTTGGCTCCCCGCTCACGGAATATGAGAAAAAGATGGTAAAGGTCATTGATGATGCCATGCTTTATTATGAATTTCTTGAGTTTATGGCTGTAAAACTGTCCGATGAAGAGCCATATGTTGCTGCAACACCGGATTTTTACAAGGGTACCATGAAACAGGTGGAGCAGGAATATCTGGATGTCTATTATTCCATCAATCTTGACGATCAGTCAGATGTAAAGGAGACGATAAAATGGACAAGATAGACATGAAGATACTTCGATGCCTCAGAGATAATGCGCGACTGACGGCTTCTGCCATAGGAGAGCAGATCAATCTGTCTGTATCTGCTGTGATAGACCGAATCAGAAAACTTGAGAGCAATGGAGTGATTAAAGGATATACGATAGATATCGATCAGTCCAAGCTGGGCAATAACATGGTTGCCTTGATGGAGGTCAGTCTGAAACATCCTGATTATTATGATGAGTTTGTGAGTCTGGTGCAGAGGGATTGTAATATTGCATCCTGTTTCTATCAGACAGGAGAGTTTGACTTTGTATTACATATCGTAACAGATTCTACAGATGGTCTGGAACAGGTATATAAAAAAATAAAAGGCTTTGAAGGTGTTTCAAGAACAGAGACACATTTTGTATTGAAAACAGTAAAAGAAGAAGCAAGCGTTCTTCCGGAGGAATAGTGTATGAATAAGAAAAAAATTGTAACTGCGGTGCTGGTAATTGCACTTGTCATCATATCATTTCTGGATATTCTGCCAGATGTTGCTGTGTTGAAAATGATATTTAACATTGGCTTTATTGTGGCAGGATTTACGATTCTGATTAAGGGGGCAGATATTTTTGTGGAAAATGCTTCCAAGATAGCGACAAAGTTTAATATCCCGCAGATGGTGATTGGACTAACAATCGTAGCTTTTGGAACGTCACTTCCGGAAGCTGCCGTCAGCATTAAGGGTGCGTTGTCCGGCAATGCCGGAATATCAGTCGGGAACGTGATAGGAAGCAATATTATGAATATTCTTCTGATTCTCGGTGTGACATCCTGTGTGGCGGCTCTTGCAATCAAAAAAAATACATTTCGTATAGAAATTCCTTTCGTAATTCTGATTACAGTACTTCTGCTTGTACTAGGAATGATGGGAGGAGAGCTTTCAAGACTGGACGGACTTATCTTTGTCCTGTTGATGGCTGTTTTCATGATTTATCTGGTTCATTCAGCAAAAAATGGGGATGCAGATGACGAGGAAACGGTTGTTACGGAGAAGGATACGATGCTTAAATTGATTCTTCTTGTCATCGTCGGGGCAGTATGTATTGTGCTTGGCAGTAATGTGACGGTTGATGCGGCAAGCTACATTGCCGGTGAGCTTCATATGTCCAAACGACTGATAGGACTTACGATCGTCGCATTTGGAACATCTCTCCCTGAGCTTGTTACATCAGTGACTGCTGCAAAGAGAGGCAAGACAGATATTGCAATCGGTAATATCGTTGGAAGCAATATATTTAATATATTATTTGTCGTTGGTGTATCTGCTGTGATTACAAGTATTAAGTTTGAGACTGCGTTTATTATGGATGCGATCGTTGCAATCGCTGCTGCAGTATTGCTGTTTCTCTGTGTCATGAAGAACAAAAAACTGACCCGGACAGGCGGCGTTATCATGCTGGTAAGTTATGCCGTGTATTTCTGCTATATCCTGTGTAAGAATTATATGGCATGATAGGATTGGAGGAAAAAATGGGTGTAAATGACCTGAATCAGGAAAAAGATAAGATAGGACTTGTCCTGGAAGGTGGAGGTATGCGCGGCATGTATACTGCCGGGGTACTTGATGTATTCCTTCAGGAGGGGATATGGCCTGATGGGATCATAGGAGTATCTGCCGGCGCGATACATGGGTGTTCGTATCTGTCTGAACAGCTTGGAAGAAGTGTCAGATACAATCTGAAATATATCAAGGATAAGCGCTACGTCAGTTTGAGATCTCTGATTACAACAGGTGATATCTTTAATGTTGATTTTTGCTATGACACCATACCGAATCAATTAAATAAATTTGATTATGATACATTTAAGAAGAATGCTGAAAAGATTCCTTTTTACGTGACCTGCAGTAATGTGGACACCGGGAAACCGGAATATATCAGGTGCCGGGATTTTCGCAATGACATGGATTATATGCGTGCATCTGCATCTCTTCCGTTAGTATCCAGAATTGTGGAGATCCATGAGAAGAAGCTGCTGGACGGAGGAACGACAGACAGTATCCCGGTTGCGTATTTCAGAAGCATCGGATATCATAAGAATATAGTTGTTCTCACAAGACCTGCGGGGTATGAGAAGAAGCCGGATCCAAGTATCAATGTTATCGAAAAAGTATATCACAAGTATCCGGAATATGTAGAGGCCTGCAGGGAAAGACATGAAATGTACAACAGGACATTGCAGTATATTGATTATTATGAAAAGGCCGGACAGATATTGGTGATCCGTCCGACCAGAGAAGTCAGGATAGGCCGTCTTGAAAAGAATACAAATAAGCTGAAGTACATGTATAAGCTCGGCCGGCATGATGCGAGAGCGAAGCTGAATGAGATCAGAAGCTTTATGAATTCTGATCTTTGTCAAGCAGTTCGATAAACTTTTGTGAATCGAGCGGTTTTGAGAACAGATATCCCTGCAGTGTATCACAGAACTGCTCTTTGAGAATATTCAGCTGTGCTTTATCCTCCACACCTTCTGCGACAACAGATATATTCATCTTGTGTGCGAGAGATATAATGGAGTCTGCAATGCAACGGTCCTTTTCGTTGTTGCATATGCCATCGATGAAAGATTTGTCGATCTTTAAGGTATCGATTGGTATCTGGGTAAGGTAGTTGAAAGAGGAGTATCCTGTTCCAAAATCATCCAGTGCAATTGAGATTCCAAGTTCCTTAAATGTGTTTATCAGCTTAAGATTGTGTTCAAAAGAATTCATGAGAACACTCTCGGTAATCTCTATTTCAAGGTATTTCAGATCCATTCCGGTTTTTGCCGGGATGGATTTTACTATTTCAATCAGACGTTCATCTTTTAACTGGGCCGTAGATACATTAACTGATACTTTAAGAGGCTCATATCCGCTCTGCATTAATGCCTGGTTAAAGGTACATGCTTCTATCAGTGCCCATTCGCCCAATTGGTTAATAAGCCCGTTTTCCTCAGCAATCGGAATAAATTCTGAAGGTGAAATGAAACCGACCAGATCGGAGTCGATTCTCATCAATGCTTCATAACCTGTGATCTTTCCTGTGGAAACGCTGGCCTGAGGCTGATATTGCAGATATACTTCATTTTTCTCGATAACGTGTGCCAGTATGTCTGACAGATCATTCCGCCTGTTAAAATCATCTTCCATGTAGCTATTGAAGAAGCGATAATTATTTTTCCCTGCTGTTTTGGCACTGTACATGGCAATGTCTGCATTTTTGATCAGTTCACTGATCGTGAGACCATTACTAGGGAATATAGAGATACCCACACTGAGTGAGACATGGGCAATCTCATCATCGAGATTAAACGGCTGGCGTACACTGTCAACAAGATGTTTTGCGAAGTTATCCAGTTCCTGATTAGTGCTGATACATGGCTTCATGATAAGAAATTCATCGCCGCCTGTGCGGGCCAGAATATCTTTATCTGAGATCAGGGAAGCGAGCTTGGTGGATACCTGTTTCAGCAGCATATCTCCGTAATCATGTCCGAGAGTATCATTTACATTTTTAAAGTTATCCAGATCAAGGAAGAAGATGGCATGGCGGTTCAGTCTGGAACCATCTTTGTGAAAGATCTCGTTGGCGTATTTCATAAATGCAACTCTGTTATACAGACCGGTCAATCCGTCGTGGTATGCAAGCTGTTCGATATGTGCGTAGTTCTTTTTTAATTCCACTTCATTTGCTTCAAGTTCGCGTTTGGAAGCTTCCAGTTCTCTGTAGTTGCTTGATATGATATTCATCATTGTATTAAATTTATCGGACAGATCTCCGAATTCATCATTGGAATGAATATCTGATATCAGATCCAGATTGCCGGCAGCAGCTTCTGTCATATTTTTCTTCAGAGAGATAATAGGATCAGTATATTTGTGCGCGAGAATCTGGCTGACCCATATTGCAATGGTCAGGATGATGATAAGTGTGATAACCAGTGTAACAGGTAAGGTTGTTAATATCTCCTGATAGTGACTGCCGTCCTGTTCAATCAGATAGATCCAGTCAAAATCAGGAAGGACGTAGTAGCCATATATATTTTTGACTGAGCTTGAGTCAGTGTAAAGATATCCGTTTGATTCACCGGAGGTGAAAAGCTTTTGAGCCTGCGCCTCGAGCTCTGAGTCTTTGGTAAGACCGGTCGAACTGAAAAGGTAGTCATTGCTGCTTGTCATGATGAAAGCCTTTCCGTCATCCGGGATAAATGATCCAAAGTATGCCGCGGATACGTTTTCGCGAATGAGACCAACGATCTTGCCCTTGATATATACAGGTGTGACCAGATCGATGCTTGTGCTGTTTTTGTTGATGTTGGAAGATTTCATTATGGTCGTTTCAGTGATGGAAGTAACAGGGATATTCATATATTCTTCCCAGTCTCCGCTGGTTGTGCTGTCTGAACTTGTCACGAAATAACCATTTACATCGTAGATATAGAAACTGACAGTGTTGTTCATATAACTTGAGGTCTCCGACAAAAGTTCATTGACCTGTGGATAATAAGCAGAATCTGCGCCCAGAGCGAGTCCGTTATAGCTCTCGAGAAGCAGATTCTGGATGCTGCTTCCGTGGGCAAGGCCTTCGATCTCGGCTATCTGTATATTAAGTTGTGCACGAAAACCTTCTCCGTAGGTTTCGGCAAGTGCAGATGCTGAGTTTTTGGCAAGATCAACATATCTATTATAAGAAAGAGAGTATGTAAGGATTGTCATGAATACGAGTGGCAGGGATGCCATAAGTATCAGAGTCAATCTGAGTGAGCTTTTAATTGACATAATGTTTCTCCGTTTTTGTTTTATGCTTAATTTAAATTTTATGTTAATATTATATAAAAAAAAACTTCATTATTCAATCAATATTTAATTGATTTCATTTTTTGTGGGACAATATAAAGTTGATTTTTGGCAGATGTTTGTGTATAATTAGAATCAACGTCGAAGGTATATTTTAAGGAGGTTTATAATGTTTGGTGTATATTTCGGAAAGTATCTGCAGGATATCGGTGTATTATCTCCTGAACAGTATGAGGATATAATTGAGAGCAGCAGAACAGCCAGGGTAAAGATGGGAATTCTGGCGGTTAGTGAGGGACTGATGACAGAGGCGCAGGCCGAGGAAGTTAATCAGTTACAGGCACAGCAGGATGCAAGATTTGGTGATATCGCAGTATCGAAGGGGTATCTGACTGAGGATCAGGTTATGGGACTTCTCAAGAAACAGGGAGATTCTTATCTGCTTTTTGTTCAGGAGCTTGTTGAAAGAAAGCTTTTGTCATTGGAAGAGATCCAAAAACATCTGAATCATTATAAAAAATCAGAGCGGTTCACTTCTCTGGAGCTGGATGCACTCAAGAGTTCTGATATTGATAAGATCATCCAGATATTTGTACGCGATTCATCCGTTCCGACAACAATCAAAGATTATGTTGCTCTGATGGCGAGAAATATTATCCGTTTTGTGGACAATAAGGTAAGATTCGAGAGAATTGAACGTATTCATACATATACCTCCAGAGCGGTTGCAAGCCAGTGCTTTACAGGAGATTATGAATTGTTTATCGGAGTATGCGGCAATGGTGATAGGCTGATCGGTGAAGCTTTTGCCAAGGAGACATTCCCTGATCTTGACGAGGATTGTCTTGATGCTGTATGTGAATTCATTAATGTATGTAATGGTTTGTTTGCATCAAAGCTCAGCCAGGAGGAAGTGAAGATAGACATGTTGCCTCCAAATATGTATACCGATATTACAACGATCAGCTCAGAGGGTATGATGTTCATGCTTCCTTGCTTTATTCGTGGACAGAGAGCGGATATTGTGATCTGTATGGAGACAAAGTGGAATATTGCATAGTCTGATTAATAGATATTATATTTTAGAAAGGAAGAAATTATGGCAAATATTTTGATTGTTGATGATTCAAGAACTTCAAGAAGAATATTAAAAGGAATACTGGAGGGCGATGGTCATACCGTAGTAGCAGAGGCTACAAATGGTCAGGAAGGATATGATTTTTACGTGAAATATAAACCTGATCTTGTTACTATGGACATAACGATGCCTGTTATGACGGGAGTGGAATCTCTGAAGAAGATAAAGTCAGAATTTCCGGAGGCTAAGGTGGTTATGGTTTCAGCAGCGGGTCAGCAGCATAATATGCTTGAGGCAGTTCAGAACGGGGCGGCTGAATTCATTGCCAAGCCATTTGATGTGAAAGAGATCGTAAGAGTAATTAATGCAGTGCTTGAAGCCTGAATAATTGCATAGGGGGTGGGGCTGTTGTACCGGACATCAGAATTATTATATACTGATGTTTTGTGCGGCAGCCCTTTCGTGTGATAGTGACCGGTTGGATCACAGCACGATCAGTACAATGATTATTACAGGAGTTGCAATTATGATAGAGACAGTTGTATCGGTTGATCTGATGGTAGAGGAAGAACTGAAGGTTAAGAAAAATCATCTGGCACCGGATTTCCCAAAGGGAGATGAAAAAAGAATATGCATTGTTTCAGGGCTGTATGGAGATGAGCTTCAGGGACAGTATATTTGTTATGAGGTCATAAAAAGAATAAAAATGAATTATGCGTCCCTGACAGGTGTCGTAGATGTATATCCGAGTGTCAATCTGATGGGGCTGGATTCGAGGACAAGAGAGGTACCCGGTTCAGGAATGGATATGAATACACTCTTTCCGGGGTCAAAATCGGGAGCTCTGGGGGAATATACGGCATCCTGCCTGTTTGATGATATCCAGGGTGCGGATGTATGCATAGATGTACATGCAAGTAATCTGTATATTCATGAGGTACCGCAGGTCAGGATGAATAATGACAGAGTTGAAACACTTTTGCCGATCGCCAATTGCCTGAATACAGATATGATATGGATACATCCGAGTACATCAGTGCTGGATGGAAGCCTTGTATATTCGTTGAATCAGGCAGGGGTGAAGTCTGTTGTAATCGAGTCGGGTGTTGCATATAACATCAACCAGCAATATTGTAATCAGATCGTTGATGGACTGTTTATCCTGATGAAGAATATGGGTATATGGCAGGGCGATACTGTGTCACCCAAGACGACTGTAGTGACGAATGATGAGGATATAACTTATATTAATGCGGAGAGCAGCGGGATATTTATTCCGAATGTTAAGATATACGACCGGGTTGCGATCGGGGATGAGATTGGTACAATAGTAAATGTCATAACCGGTTCGGTAGAAGAGGTGGTAAGGGCATCTGCAGATGGAATGATATGTTCCATCAGAGATTATCCTGTGATAGAGGAAGGCTCTCTTCTGGCACGAATAGTAGGCGGTGACAAGAATGAATAAAGAAGTTATTTTTACAATGAATACAGCCTTCCGGGGTGAATATACGATACACGGATATTCTTACGGAAGAGGAGAAAAAGCGGCATGTATCGTTGGCGCAATGCGTGGAAATGAATATCAGCAGTTATATATATGCTCCCTGCTGGCACAGAAACTGGCAGAACTCGAAGCACAGGGAGATATCGCGGCGGGAAAAGAGATCCTGCTTATCCCGACACTGAATTACAGTTCCATGAATGCTAAGAAAACACGATGGATATCTGATGATTCGGATATTAACAGATCATTTCCGGGTAATCCGAAAGGACCGGCTACCAGCAGAATTGCAGCGACATTGTTACAGAGAGTCAGAGATTATTCCTATGGAATACAGTTTGCAAGCTTTTATCTGCAGGGCGAATCTATTCCGCATGTCCGGATGATGGAGACCGGCAAGGAGAGTACAAGCCTTGCCAATCTGTTTGGAATGCCATATGTGCTTACCGGGATGAACAGGGCTTTTGATCAGGTTACCCTGAATTATAACTGGCAGAATTCCGGGACACAGGCATTTTCCGTATATTCGGCAACCACAGAGACTATAGATGATCCGAGTGCACGTATGGCAGTTTCTTCAGTGCTTCGTTTCCTGACACGTATGGGAATTATCAAGTATGACTGCCATGGAGGATATATATCAACAGTATTAAAAGAACAGGAGCTTGTCTCTATCAAGACAGATGAGGCAGGTTTTTTCCGGAGACTGGTTGGCATCAATCAGGAAGTGAAACGCGGACAGGTCCTGGCAGAGATCATTAATCCGATGGATGGAGCGGTGAAGTCAGAGATACTGGCACCTACTGATGGAATCATCTTTTTTGTCCAGGATTCGCCGATGGTGTTCCAGAATGTTGTTGTATATAAGCTTATCAGAAGAATGCATCAGTAAGATATGCCGCCGAACAAATGTAAGGCGCAATACATGTTATACGAGGAGGATATGTAATGAGCAAGGTTAGAAGAATCTACGTGGAGAAGAAGAACGATTATGCTGTCAAAGCGAACGAGCTTAAGCAGCAGTTCAGGGACTATCTTGGAATCAAGGCAGAAAACGTGAGAGTGTTGGTTCGTTACGATATGGAGGGAATATCTGAGGAGACTTATGCAAAGGCAAAAGTGACTGTATTTTCAGAGCCTCCGATTGACAAGGTATATGAGGAAACATTTCCTATGAGCGACAATGAAGTATGCTTTTCTCAGGAGTATCTTCCGGGCCAGTTCGATCAGAGAGCAGATTCTGCGGAACAGTGCGTCAAGCTGTTAAATGAGGAAGAATCACCGCTTATTAAATCTGCTACTACCTATGTTATAGCCGGACAGATTACGGATGAACAGCTTGAGGCGATTAAGGAATACGTTGTGAATCCGGTAGATTCCAGAATTACGGATGAGACAAAACCGGAGACACTTGTCTCTGTATACGAGGAGCCGGCAGATGTGATCATATTCGATGGTTTCCAGAACATGGATGAATCCAGACTGATGGAGTTATACAATTCACTGGGACTTGCAATGACTTTCAAGGATTTCCAGCATATACAGAACTATTTTAAAAATGAAGAAAAACGTGATCCGTCTATGACCGAGATACGAGTACTTGATACGTACTGGTCAGATCATTGCAGACATACAACATTTTCTACTGAACTGACTGATGTATCTTTTGATGATGGTTATTATAAGACAGTGATCAGTGATACCTACGGAAGATATCTGGATGCGACAAAGGAAATGTATAAGGGCAGGGATGACAAGTATGTCTGTCTTATGGATATAGCATTAATGGCTATGAAGGAACTCCGGAAGGCCGGAAAACTCGAGGATATGGAGGTATCTGATGAGATTAATGCATGTTCGATCGTAGTTCCTGTTAAGATCGATGGTGTTGAAGAGGAGTGGCTTGTCAGCTTCAAGAATGAGACACATAATCATCCGACAGAGATAGAGCCATTTGGTGGAGCCGCAACCTGTCTGGGTGGTGCGATCAGAGATCCGCTCTCAGGTCGTTCTTATGTATATCAGGCAATGCGTGTAACCGGAGCAGCTGATCCTACAGTGTCCCTTAAAGATACATTGAAAGGAAAGCTTCCGCAGAGAAAGATCGTTAAGGTTGCAGCACAGGGATACAGTTCATATGGAAACCAGATCGGCCTTGCTACAGGACATGTAAATGAGATATATCATCCTGATTATGTTGCAAAGCGTATGGAGATTGGAGCAGTCATGGGAGCTGCCCCGAGAAGATGTGTTAAGAGAATGACTTCCGATCCGGGAGATATTATCATTCTGCTGGGTGGACGTACAGGAAGAGATGGATGTGGTGGTGCAACAGGTTCCTCAAAAGCACACACAGAGAGCTCTATTGAAACATGTGGTGCTGAGGTGCAGAAAGGTAATGCACCAACAGAGAGAAAGATCCAGCGTTTGTTCAGAAGAGAAGAAGTTGCATCCCTGATCAAGAAATGTAATGATTTTGGTGCGGGCGGTGTATCTGTTGCAATCGGAGAGCTGGCAGATGGTCTGCGTGTAGATCTGGATAAGGTTCCTAAGAAGTATGCGGGCCTTGATGGAACAGAGCTTGCTATCTCCGAGTCACAGGAGCGTATGGCTGTTGTAATTGATCCGAAGGATGTAGATAAAATGTTGCAGTATGCAGCTGAGGAGAACCTCGAGGCTGTTGCGGTTGCGGTGGTAACAGAGGAGCCGAGACTGGTATTATCCTGGAGAGGAAAAGAGATCGTTAATCTGTCCAGAGCTTTTCTCGATACAAATGGTGCACATCAGGAGACAACAGTAAATGTATCCATGCCGGATGCTGATCATAAATATTTTGAAGAAAAGAAAGATACATCTGATATCAAGAGACTCTGGCTTGATACATTGTCAGATCTCAATGTGTGCTCGCAGAAGGGGCTTGTGGAAATGTTTGATTCTTCTATCGGTGCAGGAACAGTTACCATGCCTTATGGAGGAAAGTATCAGATGACACCGACACAGACAATGATCGCCAAGCTGCCTGTACTTCATGGTAAGACAGATACAGTAACCATGATGAGTTATGGTTTTGATCCATATCTGTCCAGCTGGAGTCCATATCATGGTTCGATCTATGCGGTTTTAACATCTGTGGCAAAGATCGCTGCATCAGGCGGAGATGTGAGCAAAATCAGACTTACATTCCAGGAATATTTTAAGAGACTTGGAACAGACCCATACAGATGGGGTCAGCCTTTATCTGCACTTCTTGGTGCATATGACGTTCAGATGGGACTTGGGCTGCCGTCTATAGGCGGTAAGGATTCCATGTCAGGAACCTTTAATGATATAGATGTTCCGCCTACACTGGTATCATTTGCAGTTGATGTATCAAGTTATCTGAATGTTGTGACACCTGAGCTGAAGAAGGCAGGTCATGTGCTCGTAAAATTCGATATAGACAGGGACGAATACGATGTTCCGGATTATCAGGACGCATTGGATAAATATGACAGGTTATACAAAGCGATTCTGGCGGGCAAGATAGAGGCTGCTTATGCAGTAGGCTTTGGTGGTATTATTGAAGCTGTAAGTAAGATGGCATTCGGTAACAAACTGGGTGTGGAGATAGAGGAGGCATTGCCGGCAGAGGCACTGGTATCGAGAGATTATGGCTCCATTATTCTGGAAATGAAAGATGAAGATGTCAGCGCACTTGGCATTCCTTGTACTGTGATCGGTAAAGTCATTGCTGCACCGCAGTTTACGTATGGAGATGTAGTGATCAGCATGGACGAAGCAGTCAATGCATGGACAGGCAAGCTGGAAAAAGTATTCCCGACAGAGTCAGGTGTTGAGCAGAATGATAAGATCAATGATGAGCTTAAGATCGTAGATGGTAAGGTTAAGTCCAATATATTTGATGCAGGAAGCATCCTTGTAGCGAAGAATAAGGTTGCAAGGCCAAAGGTATTTATTCCGGTATTTCCGGGAACTAACTGCGAATATGATTCTATGAAAGCTTTCGAGGCAGCAGGTGCTGAGGTCGAGACGATCGTATTTAAGAATCAGGATGCACAGGGTATCAGAGATTCTGTAGATGCATTTGCAAAAGCAATCAGTCAGAGTCAGATCATTATGTTCCCGGGTGGATTCTCAGCCGGTGATGAACCGGATGGATCCGGCAAATTTATTGCAACTGCATTCCGTAATGCAAAGATATCTGAAGAGGTTATGAAGCTTCTCAATGAGAGAGATGGACTTGCACTTGGTATCTGTAACGGATTCCAGGCTCTTATCAAGCTTGGACTTGTGCCATATGGTGAGATCAGACCACAGACAGACGATTCACCGACACTTACGATCAACAGTATTGGACGTCACCAGTCCAAGATGGTATATACTAAGGTTGTGACCAATAAGAGTCCATGGTTGAAAAAGGCTGAGCTTGGTGGTGTATATTCAGTTCCGATATCTCATGGTGAAGGACGTTTCGTGGCAAATGATGCATGGATAGAGAAGTTATTTAAGAATGGACAGGTAGCAACACAGTATGTAGACATAGATGGTAATCCGACTATGGATGAATACTATAATGTAAATGGTTCTTACTATGCGATAGAAGGTATCACAAGCCCGGATGGACGTGTGCTCGGTAAGATGGCGCACTCTGAGAGAAAAGGAGATGCAGTTGCAGTCAATATCTTTGGTGATCAGGATCAGAAGATATTTGAGTCAGGTGTAGAGTACTTCTTATAATATATTTTTAAAAATGAAACTGCCAGACGTTATTGTATATTAAATGAATAACGCCTGGCAGTTTTTTATCGCAAAAATACGATTATATAAAATGTTCAATGACAAAACGATTGTGCAATGATATAATACAAATATGCAATGTATAATGTGCATAAATTATTTACAGAGAATGTAATTTTTGGATTACATTGCGGGAAAAAGGTTTTGTATAAGGAGGGGAAACATGTTTCAATTAAACAATTTTTATGACAACAACAATATGAAATGTATCGGTCAGTTGGGCCAGTACAAGATATTTGAGCACGAAAGAGATTTATCTGTGTCTCCATATTCAGCAGAAGAGGCATACTTTTCATCAGCTATGAATGTGAGAAGAAGACAGGTTCTGGTTGAGCTGAATAATACAAGCTGTACGGTTCAGGCCGGTGCAATGCAGTGGACATTAGGCAATGTCAGTATGACATCAGGTGTCAAGGCAAGTAATTTCCTTGGCAAAGCCATAGGTGCAGCGGTGACCGGTGAAACCATGTCCAAACCGATATATACCGGGCAGGGACTTCTTATGCTGGAGCCTACATACAAACATATTCTTATGATCGATGTAGCGCAGTGGGGATCTATTGTACTGGAGGATGGATTATTTCTTGCCTGTGACAGTACATTGCAGCAGAAAGTGGTATCCAGAAGTAATCTTTCATCTGCAGTGCTTGGCGGAGAGGGATTATTTAACCTGAGCCTTATGGGGCAGGGGATTGCAGTTCTTGAGAGTCCGGTTCCTCAGCAGGAATTGATCCAGTTTAATTTGCAGGATGATGTGGTCAAGATAGATGGCAATATGGCGATTGCATGGTCCGGCAGTCTTGAATTTACAGTGGAGAAATCCTCCAAGAGCCTGATTGGTTCAGCTGTATCGAAGGAAGGTCTGGTTAATGTTTTCCGTGGTACAGGTACGATCCTGATGGCACCGACTGCAAAATAAGGAGGATACATATATGATATATCAGAATTTATGTAACAGCTCCAATATGGTGGTAAAGTCTCAGTTGGGCGGTATGCAGGTTCTGGAATATGTCAGGGACATGAGTGTGTCTCCGGCAACTTCCAAAATAGAGTATTATTCTGCCCAGATGGGAATCAATAAGAGACAGGTGCTGCTTAATCTTAATGGCAACGGCTATACCATTCAGGCTGGTGCAATGCAGTGGATGAGCGGAAATGTTAATATGGGAACCGGTGTCAAGGGTGCAGGAGATCTGCTGGGCAAGTTCGTCGCATCCAAGGTGACAAAAGAGAGCGCCATCAAACCGGAATATACCGGATATGGGCAGGTAATGTTGGAGCCGACTTACAGACATATTCTCCTCACAGATGTTGCTTCCTGGGGTGGAAGTATTGTCCTTGATGATGGTTTGTTTCTTGCCTGTGACAGTACATTACAGCAGAAAGTTGTTGCAAGAAGCAACCTTTCCTCGGCAGTATTAGGTGGTGAAGGTTTATTTAATCTGAGTCTGAATGGAAGTGGCGTGTGTGCGCTGGAGAGTATTGTGCCACAGGAAGAGTTGTTTGAGATCGTTCTTGATAATGACGTTATGAAGATAGATGGCAATATGGCGATCGCGTGGTCGGGAAGCCTTGAGTTTACTGTAGAAAAATCATCTAAGAGCCTGATTGGTTCGGCAGTCTCAGGAGAGGGATTTGTCAATGTCTATCGTGGTTCAGGCAAGATATGGATGGCTCCGGTTCTTGGAACGGGCGGTTCGGCAGGCATTTCTTCACCAGAAGCTGTATCGACTGAGACTGCGTCAACCGGGCAGACGGGAACAAATGCAGCACAGAATAATGTACTTGATAAGATGGAAAAGGTTGCCAATATACTGAACAAATTCAACTAAGATGAAGAGCAGAATATAAGACAGGAAGGGAGACACTGCGATAGTGATAGTGTCTCCTTTTTGCATTGATCTATTCTTTTATCTCACCTGCCCATTTGAATGCATTTTTTGCTACAATAACGGCGATGATCTCATTGATGATAGCAGCAGCGACGATCGTTCCTGATACAAGGGAAGCAAGGGAGGAGTCTATGGATGTCAGGGTATTTACGGCGATCCCTGTAAATACCAGAGAAACTCCCGAGTGTGGAAGCAGGGTGAAACCCAGATATTTTGTGACTGTGGGTTCGGCTTTCATGATCTTTCCACCTAAATATGCACCGCCGATCTTACCAATGCCCCGTGAGAGGATATAGATTATGGTGAAGAGTCCTGCTCCGGCAATCAGGCGGTAATCAAGAGGCATTCCAAGATTTATGATAACGATAACAAATGATATATTGAGCAGAGGATTATATAATTTCCATACATCGTCTAACTGTTCTTCATTCATTATATTTGAGACAGTAGTACTGAATGCCATACCGATCAGTATATAATTGAGGCTGAACGAATGATATACATATAGATCGACAAATAAAGCGATAATCGTAGAGAGGCAGAGGAAGAACAGGAACATGGTAAATCGAATATAATAGTTTTTTATTTTTTTCATTATATATGCACCACAAAATCCTGTTATTATGCCTATCACAAAAGGAAGACAGACTATTCCGATCACAGAGAGAACAGATATCTGTGCACCATTGTTTATACTGCTGACGATGGAGATTACCGTGAAAAAGACGATAACACCGATCACATCATCAATCGCTGCGAGAGGTATCAGTGTTTTTGTGACGGGACCGCTGGTGTGGTATTCATTTACAATGGATAAGGCCGGTGCCGGTGCGGTAGCAAGTGCGATTCCACCAAATATGAAGGATAGATATACAGGAACTCCTGTAATCAAAAACACAATTGAAAAGGTAAGGGATACAAATAAAAATGTACCTATAGATTGTATAAATGTAATACCAATGACCTGCTTTCCTGAACTTGCAATTTTTCTGAATATGATCTCACGCCCGATCATGACACCTGCAAAGCACTCGACAAATTTGATAAATATCTTATACCATAAGGCATTTGTGATATCAAAAGTAACGATTCCGGTGAGATAGGGACCGAAAAAAATGCCTGTTATAAGCCAACCCAGAATTGCAGGAAGTTTGATTTTGGACATCAGTCTTCCACAGATTATAGCAACACATATAATAGAAAAGATACGAAGAATTTCTATTATCATAATAATTTCACCAGTCTTTCTATAATAAAATCAGAATCAGGCAGCTCAGAATCCATTTCAGTATTACAAAGCTTTTCAAATGTGCCGTCAATGATAATACGGAGCGCATTTTTGTCTTTATCGGTAAGCGTATCACGAAAAGAGGAAGAAATCATCATCCAGAGAGAATCATTTTGTTTTGTTGTATAGGAATGGATGACCTCGTTTAACTTATATTTATTAAATATTTCACCTCGAATCATTTTCTTTGAGTCGTAATATAAGTGAAGCAATTCCCGGTATAAGGTATCTTTACCTTCATGTATTATCAGATCCGCCTGCCTGGCGGCCTCCAGATAATATTGTTCATACATGGCCAGTGCGAGTGCTTCTTTGTTGGGGAAATATTTATAAATTGTTTTTTTAGATACTTTTAGTTTTTCTGCCAAAGTATCCACTGAGAATTTCAGTCCTTCTTGTTGGAGGCTTTCGATAGATTCCTTTATTATTTTATCCCGCATAATGGAAACAAAAACTCCTTTTTTTGTTTCCATTATAGTTACATGATATATGAATGTCAATGTAAAAATTCACTTGACTTTATATACTATGCATTGTATAGTATTATGCATAAGGAGGTACTATATGGATGCACAGTTAAGAAAAGGAATATTGGAATTATGTGTGTTGGCAGTGCTTCGTGAACAGGATTCCTATGGATATCAGATTATCAAAGATGTGTCGGAGTATATTGAGATATCTGAGTCGACACTCTATCCGATTCTAAGGCGACTGGAGACGGAGGGAAAGGTGGAATCTTATAATACTGAGCACAATAACCGCATACGGAAATATCATAGAATTACAGAAACCGGGCAGAAAACATTACAGGAGTTTGCGGATGATAAGGAAAAACTTATACGGCTTATCACTTGGATTGGAGGGGAGTAGGATGACAAAAACTAAATTTATCAGACAACTGTCAAAAGCTTTAAGGAGACTCAAACCGGAAGAAAGAAGCAGATATCTGGCGTATTATGAGGAAGCAATCTCAGATTTGATGGAAAATGGGGATGATGAAGATTCCGCTTGTAAGAAGCAGGGAAGTATAGAGACGATAACTGCAAAAATCTATGAGGATGCAGGGACAGAGATGCTCAGAAAAAGGGATTGGGCTATGATAATCCTTTTGATAATCGGGACTATTCTGACAGTGATATCTGTTTTGTGTATGTTTTTACTTCCGGACGCAGGGGCAATTTCTGTGTTGGATGGGGATGGGCCGGTATCTGTTTTCGTCGCGGGAAAAATTGGTGAACCGATGGTACTTTATATTGTGTCAGCGGTTGTTATTATAGCAGGGTTGTTATATAGTTGTATCAGGAAAAGAAAAACGGTAATTATCATCAGTATTGTGATATTTGTCCTGTTTTCTGTGGGATGGCTGATACATGGTACGGAACATGCCAGGCAGAAGAAAGAGGCTGACGCACAGAATACTGTGGAAGAAAATGGGATAGATAACAGTAATTTTTCGGATGGGAATTTCATTGAGGAGAGGACGAAAGAAATCATTCGTCTGGTGGAAGACGGGGATTATGATACGTTGGCGGATACATATGCGACGGAAGAGATGAGACAATATTTGACCGATGATTATATGAGTGCGTCCAAGAATATGATATCGGATGATTGGGGCGAATACAGGTTCATGGGAGCCATATATACACAGGAGATTCGGGAAAATGGTGTGGATTACACGGTAGCACAGGTTACGGTAACTTATGAAAATGTCAGTGTGACTTATACAATTTCATACGATTCTGCATTTATGCTGGCAGGGTTGTATATGAAATAGATATATAGTGTATATATCAGGAGGATGAGATCGTGGGAAATGTGATAGGGTTTATAATATGGATTCTTGTCTGTGCTTTATTTGTAATTATTGGGATCAGTTCATGGAATAGTAAGACTCCGGTTGGATTTTTTTCCAACGTGAAGGCTCCGGATATCTCTGAGATACCGGATATCAAGGGTTACAACCATGCTGTGGCACGGATATGGTTTGTGTTTGCCGGTGGCCTGGCATTACTGGGACTGCCTCTGCTTGCAGGGCAGAATTCACCCCTTATTATAATAACCGTAATTGGTTCGCTCTGGCTTTGTATTGCTTTGATTGTGATGTATATGCGGGTCGAGAAAAAATATAAAGTAAAATAAA
>JBJEJF010000044.1:0-9819 GCA_051877775.1 Wujia sp. | reverse complement strand
TTTCACAGGTACTATAACACGAACTGTCTGCGATTGCAACAGCTTACAGTAATATGAATGTGTTACCGGTTTGTGGGTGATTATTTTTTTTAAGAAATATTGAAAAATAAACTTATCATAAGCCTGATTCTGGTTAAGGATCAGCTTAATTTAGTTTATCAAAGAGCTTACTAAGCATATTATACATTATAATGTCCAATTTTTCTATATATTTTGAATGTTTCTTAATAATTTACTGTATGATCCGTTTGCTGTTTCGAGCAACGGGATGGTGACCTGAATAGTATCCATCCACTTATTTCCTTTTCCAACTTTCTTCTGTATCTTAGCGGCTGAAAGTTTCTCAACAACTTCTGCAGGAACCATTATCTTTCCATCGGCCAGTTCTATGATTTCGTCCAGTTCTCCGTTCTCCCTCATATATATGAGCTTTGCCAGGTTGTTGGCTCCGGCTTCAGACCATCTTGTCTTTCTTCGTGCTAAACGGATTGATATAAGGCTGCAGTTCTGGTTCTCCTGCACTCCCATATTTTTGTATATGATTCCATCCGGAGCTTCCGGTATCTTGCCAAGCTGGGTCTCAGCCTGTAGCTGCCACGGAAGAAGTCCTTCATAATTATTACTCAGATAATTATACAATCCTGTCGCCTTATCGACCTTCTTATCATCTGTTCCATCATCTATGCTGTTAATGTATGTCCTGATATCTTCAAGCATTTCATCCATTTTGTTATTTTCAAATTTATTTAAGATTTGATTCCTGATGTTACGCTCAGGTATGCATCGTCTGATCTCTTTTTTGATGTGAAACCGATCAAGCTGGAATATCCTGTCAGGTTCATATGTATTCTTGATCCAGTTCGCACCATCGCCATTCAGCACCCTTAACTGTGCTGCATCTATGTCAAAGACACTCTGTATTACTGCCTCTGTTTTCTCGTTAAATTTTTTTCCGGTTTCCATCCCGGCAACCACCACTTTATTATGAAGTTTCGTTCCTTCATCTTCCCATCCGTCATATACCGTAGCAACCTTCATTTCCATCGAAGAAGCTTTCTTCTTGTTTTTTTGGATGTGCAGATACACACCATCCGATTCCATGAATATAACCTTGCTTGCTTTCTTTCCTCTCGTCTGCTCTGCATGCAGCTCCTGTACCAGATTTTGTTCCTTATCCTGTATTACCTGTCCGATCTGTTGCGTTACGTTCCACACGCCATGGCTGCTTATTGTTTGTCCTGTTGTCTCTGATATTGTATCTGCTGCTTTCCGATAAGGCATATCTATCGCTGCTTCCGCTATCTTCTTTGCCAAATTTGTTGAGATCGTACCTATTTTTTCCATTTGCAGCTTGTCATCCAGCAGGAATACATATTCCTGTTTTTCTGTATCAAAATAGATTCTTCTCGAATATGCAACAGTTCCGTAAATCGTTTTAATAGAAGTTTTCTTAAAGTCTTTCGACTTGTATCTTTTTTTGTCACGATTAACCATCAAATAATAATCAAGCTGCTCAAACATTTTTTTCGTGATCTCGACTCCCATATCACAAACGTATCTAAAGATCTTTTTTTCGACTGCTTCAAAACTTTCTTCAAAAAACCTAGAAGCATCAAATTTAAATGTATATTCCATGTTGCCTCCTAAAGCAAAACACAAATTAAAATAGACATTTTTTACTAACCGTGTCTGGGTGTCAGCAATTCCTTTTTACTTTCCTTGTGTGACCATCCGGCAGGATAACTGTGATCAACGTTCCACAGACGTGTGCTGACCCGCGTAGAGCTTTTTGATATTGCAGTCATGCTCAAACTGCGCTGTCTTATGCATTTGTCAATGTGCAGCTTAATTATAATCGTCGTGCATTAAACAGTCAAATGTGCGATTTTATGATTTTTTCCAATTCGCACATTTTTCTTTCGGCTGGTCGCGCGCCTGCCCATGGATAGCACATTGCACATAATTGAATTATTCTAGGATCAGAAAATGTATATTCTTGGTCGACTGATTATGGGTTGTCCAAAAAGTAGCAAGCATGGAATTTTTGTACATTGTGCGTTGCACAATATACAAAATTCGCTTGTTGAGGGACACCCCCAATCCCCCGTTTATCAGAAATATATATAATCATACTAATTAATTTACTCCAAAAAAGGCCAAAAAAATAGACGCAGATGTTACTGCGTCTATCTTTCATATTCGATTTCCCACTCTGATGAAATTCCTGACTTGTCTGGATATTTCCCCAGTGTGCCATCATAATCAAACAAATAATTCAGGCTGTTCTCCTTTGTTATATCGGCCACGCGTATATCCCTGATACATTTTTCCAGACCCGGACAATTTTTTATCATGACATTTATACAAAATGACACTTCAGTTTTATTCATTGGCATGGTACTGTGAAAGACACTTCCCTGAATGTGAGTAAAACCAAATTTTTCAAAATTTGTTTTAATGTATAAATAAATCCTCCTGTACCCTGGACCAAATATTCTTTTTGCTATTTCTGTATCTATATCATATGTAATCTGTTTTCTTCTGCCCATAGTACTCCTTTAAATATTTGTTTCATATTCCTCCATACAATCAAGCAGACAGCATTTACAGTCTTCAATTTCACCATCTTCATCCATTATCCATGTATCAAGATAGTCCAGAAATTCTCTTGATACATTTACCACATATCTTTCGATTGCCCCTAAGGCATATATTCCATCCTTAGCAAATACCCCATATTCTACTTCATCAATACCATACTTCTCAGCATGTTCCCGCATTGGTTCCAGAAGCTCATCCGTTGTATAACCTGCTTCATGGACCTTATCCTCATTAAACTTAAATGTTAATTTCACCATATCGATTCCTCCAATCTTCATATTTTTTCCGTTTCATACCCTGTATCCAATATAACATCCGGGATCAGTTCACGCAAGCCCATTCGCATCACACATTTATTTTGCCGGATCATATTCGTCCCCTTTAACAGATCCCTGCAGTCTGCCTTGACATGTCAATGCCTGCCTGCAGCTCATAGTATGCGTCTATCGTTGCCGGTGCATTATACAGACAGGCAAGCATATAAGATCTCGGGTTACGGACGGGCACAGTTGTCCTGGCTATGCACTCAGATATATATTCCACATGCGAACTGTCAATACTCATCAGCCGGTTATAGACATCCTGGTACGTGCGCTTCTGTCCGGCAACCTGGATGTACTGCTTTCCGGAAGAAAGCGTATCTGCAGTAACATCGGCCATCACGGACATGATATCCGGTGATACGGTACCGGCAAGAATATCATAGTCGATGTGCTCTAAGAATGTGTGTCTGATATTCATATAACTGTTTCCATCATCCTGATAGGATAGATTATTTATATTATATATATCACTTTTAGTATTATTATATTTAATATTATTAGGGTGCAATTTTTTGCACCTCTGGAAGTGCAACTTTTTGCACCTCCGGAAGTGCAGTTCTATTCCTGAAGCTTCATGCTCCTTCCTGTCCTCCTGTACGTCACGGATGGCATCTGAAGATTCTTCTGTTTCGAAAGAAGTACCGGCTGCATCCGGCTCCTCATCCTGATCCGTGTCCGAAGATACAGGACAGTCTTCTGGCTGCATATGATCCCACCATTCAACATAGAAATCATATTCCGTAGTGTCATATTCCGTCATTTTGAACACGGTATCACGCTGATCATCGGCGTATTCCATCTTATTTTTGTAAAAATTGCATGAATTTGGGGAAATATTATTGCAAGCATCTACAGAATGAGTTATATTGTTATCACAATGAGCAGCCTGATAAGTTACTAAGATGCGTTGTGGCTTACCAAGACCCTGCTTTTTGCGTGTGATAAGACGAGCGGCCTCTAAATCTCCCAAAGCTGAGGCCGCTGTTCTTTTGCATACGGAAAGGCGGGCGCAGATCTCCTTAACTGTCATTATTATATATACTTCCCCGCTTTCTTCATCGATATATCCATTCTTTTTTGACAGACTGGCGCGGTCAAGCATCATAAGATACAGTCTCAGTGCATTTCCTCTGATTCCCTTAGAAAGCAGTTCCTTTTCTACAATAATAAAATTCTTCATAATGTACTCTCCTTTATTAGTAATAAAAAAGGGAAACAGCACTAAAATTCTGCTGTTTCCCTTCATGACGGGTTCTATCTTCCCCTGTCATATTCCGTTTTCAGTTTTTCGGTTAAAACCTTTGCCGAGTATGCGATGTCCGAATTTATCTTTGAATAATCAATATTTCTCGGATCCGGCATGATCTGCCTGTCACAGAAGCTGTAGACATCATTACTGTCCGCACATGTAATCACATGATCGTACAGCGGGATTTTCATAAGTTCACAGACATTGACCATGCGGTTTGTTATACTGATATCCTGTTGTGACGGGAGGACGCTGCCGCCCAAATGATTATGCATCATGATAATCCCTGCTGCATTGGACAGTATTGCCGTCTTTAAAATCTCCCGGGGATGCATGATTGCATAATCGATCGTTCCCTGTGATATGATACTGCAGTTGATCGGGGTACCATCACTCTTCAGGTTAATGACACATCCGATCTCCCGGTCAAGATCCTGCATGATATCCCGCAGGACACAGACTGCATCCTGCGGCGTATGTATTTTTGTATCAGACAGGTATGGCTGCTCCCGGACCAGTCTGACTGATACCCTTTCAAGCTCAAATCCCATTACCGTGCCCTTCCTCTAACTGCACTATGATCTCCGTACCATCCGGCATCCGCCCGATCAACTGTACCAGTTCCTCTTTTGTAAGTTCCATAAATTCTTCTTCCATTTATTGTCCTCCATTAAGATATACAGAAGCATCTCCTTCAAAGCCTTCCGGAAGTCCGAGATATGGTGCAGGATCAATATATCCTCCTATTGACAGTCCGAAGTGGCAGTGCGGGCCAGTACTGTCACCGGTATTGCCTGAGAGGGCGATCACCTGTCCTGCTGATACCTGTTCCCCGACCGTCACCTGCAGGGAGGAATTATGCATATACACTGTTTTAAAATCACCATGATCGATCACAATATAATTGCCCGGAGAACTCCCGTACGTTGCTGTTGTTACCCTTCCTGAAGCAGCCGCAAGGATGGGGGTTCCAACCGGGCATGCTATATCCATTCCGTAATGGAAGTTGCGCCCAAACATACTCCTTGCTCCATAACGGGAAGTAACCGTATAGCATCCTGATGCAGGCCATATAAGCTCACCCGCCGTCACAACTTCTGCCTGGCTGTTCCCCGGCACGGCAACACTGCTTATGTCAATCCCTGCAAAGCCATGAATGACATTGCTGTTGTTTTTGGCGACGGTAATCTCACATACCACCTCTGACCCTGTATAATCTCCAAGCGTTATATAGTAGGCATTGCTATCCATTCCGGTAATGATCCCGGCTGCATCCGTTCCGGCAAGTGAAAGAAAGATCATGTCACCCTCCCGGGCATCTATATACTTCATGTACCCATTCTTCATAAATTCATGCATCAGGGTATCCATATCCTTGGTCTTTGTAACATATGTATCCAGATAACCGGCCTGGTCAAGGACATACATCAGAAATGCCATATTCCAGCCTTCATCCCCGGACAGCGGATACCATTCCGCATATTTATCCCGTCCCTGTCCTGTTTCAGCTGCAGCATATCCGGCAAGCTCTCCCGAATATAGCAGCGTGCTCCATACTTCATCATCCGCAAGAAGATTTTCAAGATATTGCTTCTGTTCCGGTGTCAGTGCATAATCGGCAATCATATCCTCCATCGATACGTTAGTGATGGTGACAAGTAGCACCGGTTCATCATCTTCCGTGATTACCTCCGAGGTTATCAGGTTAAATTCATAAAACAGCTTCTCTATGTCGTCATGGTCATTTCCTGAATAATAATCCTCCCTGTTGGCGGAGTCGCTGCACCGGCTCTTTAATGTCCACCAGAAAGCAATGATATCCTTCCACGAGGCAAGAGAGCCGTTTGTCACAACCTTTTCGCAGCCATTCTCCGCGGCCGTCCGGTCAATTGTTTCCGTAAATTCACCGCTGATCTGGCTGATCACCTCCCTGATGCGCTGCTCGTCGTCCGTAATAAAGTCATATGTCGCGTCCTGCAGGGCAGATACGGCTATGACAACCACAATGACCGCAACAATCATTACGATTCCTATCATTGAGACTAAAGACGTGACTACCGACATTGCAAAATGTAAAAGATGCACAAGAACCGCACCCGCTGTTTTTTTTACTTTGTCAATTACTTTCTCCGTACCGGATTTAATCTGCCCGTTCATATCCTCCGGATCAGCCGTCTCCTGATGCGTGCTTACGGCAGCATCCCCGGTCTTTTTAATGCTTCGTGCGGTTTCCCGCAGCACGTATTTTCTTTTCCGGAAAAAACGGTTATCCTGACCGGCTGATTTTTCATTTTTTCCTGACATCCGGTGCCCGGAACGTTTCTTATCATGATCCGGCCGGTAGGATTCTCCATACCCGTCAGGATCTGTTTTATTATCAGGATCTGTTTTATTATCAGGATCTATTCCATAATCCGCATCCTTCCTTCCAATCCTGGTATATTTTTTTACCGGCTTCATTTCCGGTTCAGGTTCCCCGGCTTTTCTGCCTGTATACCGGCCGGAAGTTCTGATATCCCTGTCTTCCTTATTTAAGAGCATCAAACGCCCCCTTCCATCTAGCCCGCAATACTGTGGCCGTCCGTGTTGATGTATCTGTAGAACAGATTCGTTTTCGGAATGGTCCCGTCAAACTGGAAAATGTTCTTGCCAATCTTGTTGATTCCAAATCCCGGTTCCGCATCAATCAGATAGGCTACGTCTTCTGCAGACAGGTTATACATGTCTGCAAGGATGGATGCATCTTCCTTCTCCTGCCCCATCATTATGATGTTTTCACTGTTTTTTAACATTGTTTTGGCAGCCGGGATATCAAGCATCTTTTTCACGTTCTGTATGAGCCCGGTACAGAAGCCTCCATACTTCCTGATACGCTGGAAGAATGTTTCAATCATGTTACGCGAAGATTCGTGTTTTAAGAAGTAATCGAGCTCATCGATAAATATATTGGTTGCCACGCCCTGGTAACGGTTCATGGCAAGGATATTATTGATATAATCCAGACAGATATGCATGCCTGCATCCTTAAGCTGCTCCGGAAGCTGTGACAGGTCAAAACAAATGATGCGCGATGTAAAACGTACATCCGTCTGATGTGCAAAAACCGAGAAATTACCGCATATGTGACGTTCAAGCGCCAGAGCCATGTCCCTTGCTTCAGGCTCAGGCTGTGCACACATGACATCATAGAACGTCTGCAATGTCGGATCAGCATAAGTGCCGTACACAAGCGTAATGCATCTGTCCACCAGTGACTTTTTCCGTTCATCAAAAAAGTCATTGTTATTCAGGATCCTCTCAATCAGTGTAAGTATAAAATTACTCTTTTCCATGAGCGGATCCTTGCCATAACCATATCCGTCATACATATCCATTGCATTGATATGGTCATATCCCATCCGCACAATATTTCCTCCTATGGCACCGGCAACCGGGGAATATTCCCCGTCCGGATCCACTATAATGATATAACCGGTTGTAAGAAGCGCGAGAAACATGATCTTAAGTTTCTCATTCATACTCTTGCCGGATCCGGATTTCCCAAGGGCGATTTCATTTCCATTCATTAAAAGCCGCTTGTCAACGAAGACCTGTTCACCGGTTGCAATCTGCCGTCCGTAAGGGATTCCTGTATCATGCTGCAGCTTCTGTGCATTAAACGGCATGATCATGGCGGTTGTCTCCGTATTACAGTCCCTTAACTGCTGTACCGTGCGCAGCCCGTAAGGCAGTACATTGATCAGACCCTCATACTGCATGAACCATGCAATTCCCATCTGGCAGGTAAATTCACTGGCCGTATCTGTTACGGATTCCGTATATCCCTCAAGTTCATCCATGCTGTCAGCAAGAATGACCATTTCAAGCTGGCATAAGAATATCTTCTGGTCACGCTCATGGATGTCCTCGTTGTATTCATCCAGTACCTTTCTGTTCCTTTTAAGACGTCTCGGTACAATCGCCGCCCGGTTTTCCCTGGCATTTTTTGAATACGACCAGGTTGTAACGGAAGCCTCCACATCGGAGTCCTTGTCCTCAAGCAGACTGTCTATATCTTCCGGTGACAATGCTATGATGTCATAGGTAATAATGAAGTTCGTATTGATCTGGGACAACTCATGGATAAAGTCATCCTTGACATTCCTCGACCACTGCCTTAAGTTGAGCACCCGTCCATACTTTTTTCCCATCCTGAAATAATTCCCATGAAATTCCATGCCGTCCGGACAGATACCATTCCTGATGTCTGCATCAGGAGGGAGCATGGTATACGGTATGTAATCTTCTTCCCGCCCGCATCTGTAAAAATCATGCAGCAGATGCAGCCTGTCATCCGCATCGAGAGGATCTATCCTTGACCGGATGTTTTTGAAGCGGCGCCCGAGATCACGTTCCATGCGGTTGAAATAGGATTTTGCCCGGTCTGCATCTTTTTTGATTGACGTAATGGTGAGATATTTAGAAATTTCCTTCTCACTGGTGGTAAGATCATCCATACGGAGATCGTTATAAGCCATACGGAGATTGTCATATCCGTCTCCCATGTCTGTCCGGAGAAGCTTCCTGTTTAAAATCTCCCTCCGGTTCCTGTTTTTCTTAAAAATGGTGATCTTGTAAGAAGACGAGGAACCTTTACCCGAAAATGAATTAAGGATGTCACTGTACTTGAAAAAGATGGTCTTCTGATCCTCCTCATCCAGTGTGGTATAATCTATGTCCTTCATCTCATAGGTCATGGAATACTGGTTTTTTCCAAGCTCCATCATTCCGTCATCATGGATGCTTTTTACAGGCATAAGATCCTGTACCCCCGCACCCTTACGGGGTATCTTCAGCTTCGTGTAACCCTGTTTTTCTATGATTTTTAATGACAACTGCGACTGCTCCTTTCTCTGTGTGCTTATATGAATATTTTCTATTGTTGACAAAAGCCGATTTAAACATTGCTGCAACAAACTGTTCCGGCAGCATACCGCACGGATGCGCCGCTATCATCATTGTTGCTGCAGCTATAAGCGGTGCGGTCAGATAACACAGGATCATGATATTTATGTGGATCGTGGCAAATATTAAACCGACTATGCCTGCCGTCACGGAAAGAATCACGATCTCCCTGATTCCCATGCCATAGAATAATTCTGACCTTATCGACTTGATCTCCTTGTTCGCTTTTACCTCAAGACTCAAATATCAGCCCCCCTCTCATCCAAAAATACGCTGCATTTCTTTTTCGCTGGCTTTGATCAGTGCTGCAAGCAGCATGAAAAGGAAGCTCTGTTCAAGAAGATATGACATGATCACCGTCGTTGACGAATCCCTTGCCTGCGGCTTGTCCGACCAGTCGATCTTGCCGTCCGTCCGATCCGCCTTTCCTTCATTAACCACCGCGGTAACGGCCTCCTTATAACTCATTCCCTCTTCAATATACGCATTGACCTGTACCTCCTGTTCCTGTGTGAGTTCCACACTGGATGCATCATAACTGTCATTGAACGCCATGAACATCACGCATGCGATGACAATGATAAGTCCCTCAAGGCAGTTTTGCAGAATGATCTTAACGTAGCCTATGCCTATCCGTTGCGTTGCTTTTGAGGCACAGCAGGCAAGTGTAAGCGGTGCAATGGCGATATAGATGTAGAGCTT
>JBJEJF010000043.1:0-9876 GCA_051877775.1 Wujia sp. | reverse complement strand
TGAAAAAGTACAGAATGCGTCCTGTAAAATCGGGAAGAGGAATGCGAATGAGTTTTTCTACTGAAAAAGAAGTTTTGGATATGCCAAATCTTATCGAAGTTCAGAAAAATTCATACCAGTGGTTCTTGGATGAAGGCTTAAAAGAGGTCTTTCGTGATATTTCTCCGGTTACAGATTATACAGGGCAGCTGAGCTTGGATTTCGTGGATTTCCAGCTTTGCGAGAACGAGATCAAGTATTCAATCGAGGAGTGCAAGGAGCGCGATGCAACATATGCTGCGCCACTCAAGGTTAATGTACATCTTCGTAATAATGAAACTGGTGAGATTGCACAGCACGACATATTTATGGGAGATCTTCCGTTGATGACAGAGACAGGAACCTTTGTCATAAATGGTGCAGAGCGTGTTATCGTCAGCCAGCTGGTTCGTTCACCTGGTATATATTATGAAATTGGCCATGACAAGATCGGTAAGACTTTGTATTCATGCACTGTTATCCCGAATCGTGGTGCGTGGCTGGAATATGAGACGGATTCAAATGACGTATTCTATGTACGTGTAGATAGAACAAGAAAAGTGCCTATTACAGTACTTATCAGAGCACTTGGTATAGGAACAAATCAGGAGATTATAGATCTCTTTGGTCAGGAGCCAAAGATCATGGCCAGCCTTGAGAAGGATCCTTCTACTAATTATGAGGGTGGCGTAATCGAATTATACAAGAAGATCAGACCTGGCGAGCCTGAGGTCGTTGAGAATGCTGAGAGTCTGATCAACAGCATGTTCTTCGACGCAAGAAGATATGATCTGGCCAAAGTAGGTCGTTACAAATTCAACAAAAAACTGGCACTGAAGAATCGAATTGCCGGTCATGTGCTTGCAGAGGACGTGACAGATCCTAGTACAGGAGAGATCATGTTTGCAGCAGGATCCACACTGACCCGTGAGGATGCAAAGAAGATTCAGGATGCGGCAGTTCCTTTTGTATGGATTCAGACAGAGGAGAGAAATGTAAAGGTTCTTTCTAATATGGTTGTTGATCTCTCCGAGTATGTTGGATTTGATCCAAAGGAAGCAGGCATCACAGAGGATGTATATTATCCGGTACTGGAAAAGCTTCTCGAAGAGTATGATGATGAGGATGAGCTCAAGAATGCTATCGCAGCTTCAGTCAGTGAACTGATTCCAAAGCATATCACAAAAGAAGATATACTTGCATCGATCAACTATAATATGCATTTAGAGTATGGTATCGGCAATTCAGACGATATCGATCACCTGGGTAACAGACGAATCAGAGCTGTCGGCGAGCTTCTGCAGAACCAGTACAGAATTGGTCTGTCCAGACTGGAGAGAGTTGTAAGAGAGAGAATGACAACTCAGGATATAGACAGCATTACACCACAGTCACTTATCAATATTAAGCCTGTTACGGCTGCAGTGAAGGAATTCTTCGGAAGTTCCCAGCTGTCCCAGTTCATGGATCAGAATAACCCGTTGTCAGAACTGACACACAAGAGACGTCTGTCAGCACTTGGACCTGGTGGTCTGTCAAGAGACCGTGCAGGATTCGAAGTTCGAGATGTTCACTATACACATTATGGAAGAATGTGTCCTATTGAGACACCTGAAGGTCCGAACATCGGTCTGATCAACTCTCTTGCTACTTATGCGAGAATCAATGAGTATGGTTTCGTTGAGGCACCATACAGAAAAATAGACAAGACAGATCCTGCAAATCCTGTTGTTACAGATGAGGTCGTGTATCTGACAGCAGATGAAGAGGATAATTATATTGTAGCACAGGCAAATGAGCCTCTCGATGAAGAGGGTCACTTTGTCAAGAATAATGTATCAGGACGTTTTAAGGAAGAGACTTCGGAGTTCCCTAAGGCTAATGTAGACCTTATGGACGTATCTCCTAAGATGGTATTCTCAGTTGCAACATCCATGATTCCATTCCTGGAGAATGATGATGCAAACCGTGCCCTGATGGGTTCTAACATGCAGCGTCAGGCAGTACCTTTGCTTCGTACAGAGGCTCCCGTTGTTGGAACAGGTATGGAAGGAAAGGCTGCAGTTGACTCCGGCGTATGTATTGTGGCTAAGCACGATGGTGTGGTTGAGATTTCTTCCAGCGAGAAGATCATTATCAAATGTGATGATGGAACCAGAGATGAGTATCATGTTATCAAGTTTGCAAGAAGTAATCAGGGTAACTGTATGAATCAGCGCCCTATTGTTAAGCGTGGAGACAGAGTAACAAAGGGTATGGTTATTGCAGATGGAGCTTCCACATCCAATGGTGAGATCGCACTTGGTAAGAATCCGTTGATTGGATTCATGACATGGGAAGGTTATAACTACGAGGATGCTGTACTGCTCAGTGAGAGACTGGTTCAGGAGGATGTATATACATCAGTTCATATAGAAGAGTATGAGGTTGAAGCAAGAGATACGAAGCTCGGTCAGGAAGAGATTACCAGAGATCTTGCCGGACTTGCACCGGAAGCTCTGAAGGATCTTGATGAGAATGGTATTATCCGTATCGGTGCTGAAGTTCGTGCCGGTGATATCCTTGTCGGTAAGGTAACACCGAAGGGAGAAACCGAGCTGACTGCTGAGGAGAGACTTCTTCGTGCAATCTTTGGTGAGAAGGCCAGAGAGGTAAGAGATACTTCACTCCGTGTTCCACATGGCGCATATGGCGTTATTATGGATACAAAGGTGTTCACAAGAGAAAATGGAGACGAGCTGCCTCCTGGAGTTAATAAATCTGTCAGAGTATATATCGCGCAGAAGAGAAAGATATCGGTCGGAGATAAGATGGCCGGACGTCATGGTAACAAGGGTGTTATCTCGCGTATCCTTCCTGTTGAGGATATGCCGTTCCTTCCAAACGGAAGACCGCTTGATATCGTGCTGAACCCATTGGGTGTTCCTTCCCGTATGAATATCGGTCAGGTGCTCGAGATCCATCTGGGACTTGCAGCTAAGGTTCTTGGTTTTAACGTATCAACACCTGTCTTTGATGGTGCGAACGAGTACGATATTATGGATGCTCTTGAGATGGCAAATGATTATGCCAATGAGGATTGGGAGACATTCTATGAAAAATATAAAGATGATACAGAAAAAGAGGTCATGGATTATCTCTATGAGAACAGAGACCACAGAGAGGAATGGAAGGGCGTACCGATAAATCGTACTGGTAAGGTTAAAGTACGTGACGGAAGAACCGGTGAGGAGTTTGATTCTCCGGTTACAATCGGTTACATGCATTATCTGAAACTGCATCATCTGGTTGATGATAAGATCCATGCCCGTTCAACAGGTCCTTATGGAATGGTTACACAGCAGCCGCTTGGTGGTAAGGCGCAGTTTGGTGGCCAGAGATTCGGTGAGATGGAGGTTTGGGCTCTTGAGGCTTATGGTGCGGCATACACACTTCAGGAGATCCTGACTGTTAAGTCTGATGATATTGCCGGACGTGTTAAGACATATGAAGCAATCATCAAGGGCGACAATATTCCTGCTCCTGGTATTCCTGAGTCATTCAAGGTATTGCTGAAGGAGTTCCAGTCATTGGCTCTGGATGTCAAAGTGCTGAAGGATGATCAGACAGAGGTAGATCTGGGTGAAGCATTTGACTATAACGATGACAATATAAAATCTGTTATAGAAGGCGACAGGACAGACTATCAGGAAGATCTGGAATCCCAGGGTTACAGTGGAGTCGATGAGAATGATGAGCTTACATCCCTGTCGGATGACGAAGAGGATGATTACCTGTTGGATGACGATTTTGACGACGATGAATTTTAGGAAAGGAGATATGTAAGATGTCAGCTACAAACAATGAAACAGTTCAAGAGCAGCCGATAAGCTTTGATGCGATTAAGATCGGACTTGCATCTCCTGAGAAGATTAGAGAGTGGTCAAGAGGTGAGGTTAAGAAGCCGGAGACCATCAATTATAGAACTTTAAAACCGGAAAAAGATGGATTGTTCTGTGAGAGAATATTTGGACCGAGCAAGGATTGGGAGTGCCATTGCGGTAAATATAAGAAAATAAGATTCAAAGGCGTTGTCTGTGATCGATGCGGTGTTGAGGTTACCAAGGCAAGCGTGCGTCGTGAGAGAATGGGTCACATTGAACTGGCTGCTCCTGTATCGCATATCTGGTACTTTAAGGGAATTCCAAGCCGTATGGGACTTATCCTTGACATTTCTCCAAGACTTTTGGAGAAGGTGCTCTATTTTGCATCTTATATTGTCCTTGATCCGGGAGAGACAACTCTCGAATATAAGGCTATCCTGAATGAGCAGGAATACAGAAAAGCTGAGGAAGAATTCGGAGCCGGCAAGTTCCGTGTAGGAATGGGAGCAGAGGCTGTCAAGGAATTATTACAGGCAATTGATCTGGATAAGGATGCTGCAGAACTTAAGGCTGAGCTTGCAGATGCATCAGGTCAGAAGCGTGCAAGAATTATTAAGAGACTCGAGGTTGTTGAAGCATTTAAGAATTCTAACAATAAACCTGAGTGGATGATTCTTGATGTGATTCCTGTTATTCCGCCTGATATCAGACCTATGGTTCAGCTGGATGGAGGCAGATTTGCAACATCAGATCTGAATGATTTATATAGAAGAATTATCAACCGTAACAATCGTCTGAAGAGACTTCTTGAGCTCGGTGCTCCTGACATTATCGTCAGAAACGAGAAGAGAATGCTTCAGGAGGCAGTAGATGCTCTGATCGATAACGGAAGAAGAGGCCGTGCAGTTACAGGCCCTGGTAACAGAGCATTAAAGTCACTGTCTGATATGTTAAAGGGTAAGCAGGGACGTTTCCGTCAGAATCTTCTCGGTAAGCGTGTTGATTATTCCGGACGTTCCGTTATCGTTGTCGGACCTGAACTTAAGATATACCAGTGTGGTCTTCCGAAGGAGATGGCAATCGAGCTGTTCAAGCCATTTGTTATGAAAGAACTGACTGCACAGGGTAAAGCAAATAATATTAAAGCTGCAAAGAAGATGGTAGAGAAACTCGAGCCGCAGGTTTGGGATGTCCTTGAGGAAGTCATCAAAGAACATCCGGTTATGCTGAACCGTGCTCCTACACTTCACAGACTTGGTATCCAGGCGTTTGAGCCGATCCTTGTCGAAGGTAAGGCAATCAAGCTTCATCCGTTGGTATGTACAGCATTTAATGCCGACTTCGATGGAGATCAGATGGCTGTTCATCTTCCGCTTTCTGTTGAAGCACAGGCAGAGTGCAGGTTCCTTCTGCTCTCTCCAAATAACCTTCTGAAGCCTTCAGATGGTGGTCCTGTGGCAGTTCCGTCTCAGGATATGGTACTGGGTATCTATTATCTGACCATGGAGAAATATGCAGAACTGTCAGATGAGGAAAAAGAAAAAGCAGTTATTGTAAAAGAATATATGTCTGATGATGAGAGTGCTAATCTGCATGCATTAGCAGAGGATTGTGCAGCAGGTAAGGTTCGTTCAACAGATGTTGTTAAGATCAAGGTTATCTCTAAGATGTCCAAGGACAAGAAAGAGGTATTCTATAAGGATATTATAAGTACAGTCAAGAACTTCATGCAGCCAAGATTCAAGAATACAAATCTTGCAATGCTGGCATATGAAAATGGAGAGATAACTCTGCACCAGAGAATCAAGGTCAGAAGAACTGTTACTACACCTGATGGTCAGACTGTTTCAGGTATGGTAGACTGCACATTGGGAAGATTGATATTCAATGAGATCATTCCACAGGACCTTGGCTTTGTAGATAGAACAATACCGGCTAATATACTTGAGCCTGAGATCAATTTCCACGTAGGTAAGAAGGGTCTGAAGCAGATCCTTGATAAGTGCATCAACACACATGGAGCAACCAAGACAGCAGAAGTACTTGATAATATCAAGGCCATGGGATATAAGTATTCAACCAGAGGTGCGATCTCAGTTTCTATATCAGATATGACTGTGCCTGCAGCCAAGAAGGATATTCTTGAAAATGCACAGCAGACAGTTGATAAGATCAACATGATGTATAACAGAGGTCTTGTTACTGACGAAGAGAGATATCAGTCAGTTGTAAAGCAGTGGCAGGATGCAGATGATAAGCTGACGAAGGCGCTGCTTGATGGTCTTGACAAGTACAATAATATATATATGATGGCCGATTCTGGTGCCCGTGGTTCTGATCAGCAGATCAAACAGCTGGCAGGTATGCGTGGACTGATGGCTGATACATCAGGACGTACGATTGAGCTCCCTATCAAGTCTAACTTCCGTGAAGGTCTGGACGTATTGGAGTACTTCATTTCAGCGCATGGTGCTCGTAAGGGACTTTCTGATACCGCACTTCGTACGGCTGACTCTGGTTATCTGACACGTCGTCTGGTAGATGTATCACAGGATCTGATCATCCGTGAGGTTGACTGCTGTGAGGAAAGCGACGAGAAGCCAGGTATGTATGTAGAAGCATTTATGGTGGGCAATGAGGTCATCGAGAGCTTTGAGGAGCGTATCACAGGACGTTATGCAGCAGAAAGTGTATACGATGCAGACGGCAATATGATCGTTAAGAAGAATCATATGATTACACCAAAGCGTGCAGCGAACATCATCAAGAATGGTGTAGATGAAAATGGTGTTCCATTCCACGAGGAAGGTTCAACAAAGGCAAGAAGAGATGCCAAGCTGAAGATCAGAACAATTTTGACATGTAAATCACACATTGGTGTATGTGCTAAGTGTTACGGCGCAAATATGGCAACAGGTCAGGCAGTACAGGTTGGTGAGGCTGTTGGTATTATTGCAGCACAGTCGATCGGTGAGCCTGGTACACAGCTGACCATGCGTACATTCCATACGGGTGGTGTTGCCGGTGATGATATTACACAGGGTCTTCCTAGAGTTGAGGAGCTGTTTGAGGCCAGAAAGCCAAAGGGACTTGCAATCATCGCAGAGTTTGGCGGAGAGGTCGAGATCAGAGAGACCAAGAAGAAGAGAGAAGTTGTTATTACCAATAAGGAAACCGGTGAAGCAAAGGCTTATCTGATTCCTTATGGTTCCAGAATAAGAGTTCAGGATGGACAGATCCTTGAGGCTGGTGATGAGCTGACAGAGGGTTCAGTTAATCCACATGATATTCTTAAGATAAAGGGAATCCGCGCAGTTCAGGATTACATGCTTCGCGAAGTTCAGCGTGTATACCGTCTGCAGGGTGTTGAGATCAACGATAAGCACGTAGAGGTTATCGTTCGTCAGATGCTTAAGAAAGTCAGAATTGAGAACAGCGGAGACACAGATTATCTTCCGGGTACTCTGGTTGATGCACTTGACTTCGCTGAGATCAATGAGATGCTTGTTGAGGAAGGCAAGACTCCGGCTGAGGGAACACAGGTTATGCTTGGTATAACCAAGGCATCACTTGCAACGAACTCATTCCTGTCTGCAGCTTCCTTCCAGGAGACAACTAAGGTTCTTACCGAAGCTGCAATTAAGGGCAAGGTAGATCCGTTGATCGGATTGAAGGAAAATGTCCTGATCGGTAAGCTTATTCCTGCCGGTACCGGAATGAAACGTTATCGTTCCGTAAAACTTGATACCGGTGAGAATGATATTGAGATTCCTGAGGATGCTCTTATAGATGCGCAGGAACCGGAAGACATGGAATCCGGCGAGACATCAGTAACGGAAGATGTGGAAATGGAAACCGGTGAGCCTGTTGAGGAGATTCACGAGTAATTTTCCTAAAATAGAATAAATGTAAATTAAGATGGCTGTCGCTTTTATATGATATAATCTGCGGCAGCCATTTTTGCGTGGAAACATTATTTTGTTGCGTATGTAAAATGTAGATTAATAGTAGGTTAAATGTTTTTGGGAACGATAGACGTGTTTAGAAGCTGGTGATAAAATGATAAAAAGGGATTGTGGGGGGGAGAAGATATGCATGGATAAATATGAGACTGTTGTAAAACTGGAGAAACAAAGAAAAACGTTGCGGGTGATGCGAGTCGTACGGCAAATATTAAAATGGCTGGTGATTATATTAGTGACTTTGCCATTGGTATTGCTTATCTGGTATTTGCTTTATGGTTTCGTTTATCTGGAATTTGTGGATGATGTTGAAGAGACAATAAAACATGCTCCCGCCATTCTAAGGATGATGGATGAAGGTGTGTATATCACAAATGATTATATTCGGATAGGCGAAATAGAACTTCCGGGTAATTTCTTCTCAATTGTCTGGATTACAGCTTCCGTTGTTGATATTGGCTTTCTGATCATGTACGCAAATTACAGTGATTCCTTTCGCAAATTATATAAGGAAACTTTTGTGACTCCTATAATCGGGGAGTTTTTCGATGATTTTCAATATTTCTATAGAGAAGGATTCAAACAGATACAGAAATTTTCCCTGGTAAAAGGAGGAAATAATGTCATATCTGAGGATTATCTTTCGGGCACTTATCGTGATGTGAAATTTGAACAGGCTGAGGTCATAGTAAAGAGAAGTTCGGGCTGTATACTGATATTAGGAAATGTGTTTGCAATATTTGTTTTTGTAAAAAGGTTGATATCAGCAAGAACATTTAATCGAAAGACGAAAGTGGGAAATCGAAGGAACAAAACGAGGACATATTTTAGCGGGCAGATGATGAAGTTTTCTTTTCCAAAGGGAAATGTTCAATCTTTGCATATATTTTCCAAAGGATACAGACACAGACCGGAGCTTGCTGCAGCAAGCTCCAAGGTGGTGAAAATGGAGAATGTGGTTTTTAATGAGAACTTTGATGTTCTGGCGACAGATGAACATGATGCTTTTTATATATTGACACCACAGTTACAGAGTCGAATGATACTGCTTCTGCAAAGATTTGAGAGCATTGCATTTCATTTCAGTGGAAATACCCTGTATATAGGTTTTAACAGTTCGAATGATGCATTTGATGCGGATATCAGAAAACCAATCGATTATTTGAAGGAAAGAAGGAAGATACATAATGATCTGAAGATAATTAAGGATGTGATTGACATCATTTTGACTGGTAAAGAGGAAAATATATAGACGAAAGAGTAAAAGGAGGAAAAAGTATGGTAGTTGGGATTGTTATCGGTGTAGTACTTGTTTTGTTAATCCTATGGTATGTGGCAACCTATAATGGAATTAAGGTTGCCAAGCTTAAGGTGGAGGAGGCTCTGTCCGGAATTGATGTTGCTCTCACAAAGAGATATGATGTCCTGGTCAAGATGGTAGATGTTGTAAAGGGATATCAAAAACATGAGAAAGAGCTGCTGATAGAAATCGTCAATCTCAGAAGAGGGATGAACATGCAGGAGAGAAATCAGGCAAATCAGAAGATGGATGAGATTGCCGGACAGATTCGCATCTTAGCTGAAAATTATCCTGAGTTAAAATCAAGTAACAACTTTATTGAACTTCAGAAAACAATTGTGGATGTTGAAGAGCATTTGCAGGCTGCCAGACGCCTTTATAATGCGAATGTTACGGAGTATAATAAAAGGATCGTTACTTTTCCAAGCAGTATAGTGGCAAACATTATGAATGCCGGAAGGGAAATGTTCTTTGCAGCGGATGAGGCAAAACGTGCAGATGTAAAAATGAATTTTAATTCATAATTAAAAAATAAAAAACGATGTTAAAAATGCAGATTTTATGTTGACATATAGAAAATGAAATAATATAATACTAAAGCATGTGTTAATTATCCAGAATTGGATGATTAATACATGCTATTTATGTGTATAATTACACAGAAAATTAATTTTGAATTGGAGGTGAAAACATGCCAACTTTTAACCAGTTAGTTAGAAAGGGAAGACAGACT
>JBJEJF010000042.1:0-9893 GCA_051877775.1 Wujia sp. | reverse complement strand
ATGGAGACGTATCGAAGTGGTCATAACGGGGCTGACTCGAAATCAGTTAGCCGGGTAACCGGCACGCGGGTTCGAATCCCGCCGTCTCCGTTTCTTATTTCTTACAGAATTCCCCTCAAATGACAACACAGCTTTTTTGTTTTTCTTAATGTTTTTTATTATATATAATTTTCAATGCGGTTGTTATCATAAGCAAAAAATGATATAATAATAGGGTTTTCAGATGGTTTTCCTGTCAATCAAAAGTGAGAAAAACATCTGGTTTTGCCATTGGGGGAAGGGGACACATACTTATGAAAAGATCCGAAAGTATAATCATAAGAACAACAGATAAAATAGAACAAAATTGTGCATTTGGGGCAATCAGGCAGGGGATGATCATGTTGATTCCGCTGCTGGTGGTAGGTTACGGTGCACTAATGATCGTAAGCTTACCGATTCCCGCATACCAGAATTTTATTGCAGAATTATGGGGCGGACGAATTGCTGAAATATTACAATGCATCCACAAGGGTGTAAATAACCTGTTTTCGATAATTCTCGCAGTCACCACAAGTGTCAGCTATTCCGTACTAAAGTCCCAAAAAAAAGGTACATATGCAGGTGTCGGAGATTCTATCATCTTAGCGATCATTACTCTTGCTGCACTTGCAGGATATACAGGTGTTCAGTATGATTCCTTTTCCATCAGTTCCTTCAGCAACATGAATGTGTTTACCGCACTTTTAATTTCGCTGATTTCAGGTCAGCTCTATTATGCCGTTAAGAGCCTGAACATATTTAAGGTAAAGAGACAGGGAACCAATACAGACAGCATTTATCTCGATGCAATCGAGGGGATATGGCCTGCTGTTGTTATCCTTGGTGGGTTTGCCATTTTTCATATGATTCTTCAGGTCATCTTTCATGTAAACGGGCTTCAGGAATTGCTGGAGCACGCAGCTGATTATTTAATCAATTCCATAAACAGTAATTTTGGATCCGGGATCGCAGTCGTTATCACCACTCACGTTTTATGGTTTTTTGGCATCCACGGTCACAACGTATTAGACGTGGTTATAAAACAGAATTTTGAAGATATCACTGTGGGTATATTCAGCAAGACATTTCAGGATGTTTTTGTTCTCATAGGCGGCACAGGGGCAATGCTGTGTCTGGTTATCGCCATATTATTGTTTGCCCGCAAAAAAAGCGTCCGCAACATAGCAGTCATGGCAGCACCAAGCCTGGTATTTAATATCTGTGAGATCGCCATGTTCGGAATTCCGGTTATTTTAAATCCGGTATTTTTGATTCCATTTTTGCTTTGTCCTATCTTAAATTACCTGATCAGCTATATTGCAATCTACACAGGACTGGTTCCACACGTTATAAATACCGTGGGATGGACCACGCCAGTGATCCTGAGCGGTTACCAGGCAACCGGATCCTGGAGAGGTTCTGTTTTACAGCTTATTTGTATTGTATTAGGTGTTCTGATCTACCGCCCGTTTATACATCTATATGAAGAACTGGGTGAACAGCGCCTTATCAACAATGTAAGACAGCTCGTTGAGGAACTGAAACGCCAGGAGGCATGCAATCTCATTTCTCCGCTTACCAGAAGGGACGACGAATTAGGAAAAACCGCAAGGATTCTTGCAGAGGAATTGAAAGATGCAGTCAACAAAAATAAATTATTTCTGATGTATCAGCCGCAGGTCGATGGCAATGGAAAATGTATCGGCGCCGAAGCTCTGATCCGCTGGAAACACCCTATGATCGGATATATATATCCGCCGCTTATCATCCAGCTCGCCAAGGAAAAGAACATCTTACATAAACTGGAATCTTTTATCTTTGACGAAGCCGCGGCTGCTATTGCACGCCTGGATGGAACCGTGGATCCTGATTTTAAATTGTCTGTAAATATCACAAACGAATCGTTACAATGGGACGGATTCGAAAAATGTGTGGAAGCGTGCGTCGCAAAACACAAGATTTCCTCAAAACAGCTATGCCTGGAGATCACTGAACAGGATGCCTTTTCTTCATCTATCGACATTATTGAAAAGATAAAGAATCTGAAAGGAAAAGGGCATAAATTCCTGATCGATGATTTTGGAATGGGACACACCTCCCTTCTATATCTTCAAACTGATTATTTTGATGTTGTAAAACTGGACGGAACTCTGACCAGAGATATTCTGGTAAATGATAGAAATAGTGATATCATCTCCTCAATCATCCAATTAGGGCATTCCCTGAAATATACTACTATCGCAGAATGGGTAGAATCAGAAGAACAGAAAGATAAATTAAAGGATCTGGGATGTGATGTATTCCAGGGATATCTTTACAGCAAACCAATTGAACTGGATGAATTCATTTCGTGGCTGGGAGCGCAAATATGAATAAAAACAATCCGACCAACAACAGAATATCCTGGATAGACATCCTACGTGGTCTCGGTATCATCCTCATGGTTTATGGACACGTGTGCTATTCCCAACATTCCTATGATTGGATCAATTCTTTCCATATGGCCATATTTTTCTTTGCAGCAGGATATGTATATTGCAAGCGTCCTGTCCTGTCAGATATCAGGCGGCGCGCCTGCTCCCTGCTCGTACCATACTTTTCTTTTGGTATGCTTACACTGATATTCTGGTATTTTATAGAACGCCGTTTTAAGCCCTCCGAAGAAACATTTTGGCATGCACTCATCGGCTTACTGAAAGGGCAGTTTGAAACGATCAATTTCAATATACCTCTGTGGTTCATTCCCTGCTTCTTCCTGACTATGGTTCTCTACAACCTTCTCATGAATTATTGCCGAGTCAAACATGTCTATTGCCTGATTCTGATTATGACTGCTGTATATGTTTTTATCCCGTTTTCGCCTATGGTGTGGGGGATAGACAAGATACTGCGTTATATGATCTTTGTCGCAGCCGGAGAGATATGCGCCAGGGCAAGGCTTGATGCGCAATATTGCAAACTGAATGGAACAATTAAAATCACACTGTGCTGTGTACTGTTTATTCTCAGCCTGTATATCTCCACACACATTGCCACATCCCGTGCAATCTGGTTTGTAACAGCAGTGATCGGATGCACCGCATGCTCATCACTTGCACTGTTATTAGATCATTGTCGTCCATTGGAATATCTGGGGCAGGCATCCATGCTGATTCTGTGTATCCATGGTGTCATCTATAGGACACTCGTACAGATCACCGTCATGATAAGCGGGCGCGAGATGGATGTACTCCGCGCAGATTATCTCTACGCCCTGATCATCGTTATCCTGACACTGGTTATCTGTTCTGCAATCTATGCCATGATCCGAAAGACTATACCGCTGATAATCGGACAAAGAAAAACAAAATAAAAATACGGTATGTATATTGGCGCAATTTACGCAATATACATACCGTATTTTTATTTTGATCTTTTTATACCATATACTCGATCATCTGAAGAACCGCTTTACCGAATTCCTCCGCCTTTTTCTGTGCATCTTCAAAATTCTTACCGATCACACCATAGTAAAACTTAATCTTCGGCTCTGTACCGGATGGTCTTACACACAGCCATGTGCCACCCTCAAGCTCATAATACACTACATTCGACTTCGGAAGTCCTGTCGGCAGGACAGCCATATTGAGCATATTAGTTGCAGTATCATTGTCATAATTACGTGCCCAGAGTACCTTAAGACCTGCGATCTCCTTTGGAGTATTGCTCTTCAGCTGATCCATGATGCTCTTTATCTTCTCCAGACCTTCAATACCCTTCATCGTCAATGTCTCAATCTTATCCAGATGATAACCATACTTCTCATAGATATCGATCATCGCATCCCACAATGTCTTGTCTAATGATCTATAATATGCTGCAGCCTCACACAGTGCCATCGTTGCTACGATCGCATCCTTATCTCTCGCATGTGTTCCGATCAGACATCCGTAGCTCTCCTCAAATCCAAACAGATATGTTCCGTTATGCTTTGTCTCAAACTCCAGCATCTTCTGTCCAATATACTTAAATCCTGTCAGAACCTCTTCCAATCTGACACCATAATGTTTAGTCATCTCATCAACCAGATTCGTTGTAACGATAGACTTCACAAGTACACCATCCTCAGGCAGCCCTCTGGTCGCCTTCATCTGACCCAGCTCATAATCTGCAAGAAGACTTCCCGACATATTACCGGTCAGGCAATGATATTCACCCTGCTTATCCTTTACATATACACCAAGCCGGTCCGCATCCGGATCTGTTGCCAATACCAGATCTGCATCATGCTGTTTTGCAAGCTTGAGTGCCAGTTCAAACGCTTCTGCAGCCTCCGGATTCGGATAGCTGACAGTCGGGAAATCACCATCCGGCAGCTCCTGTTCAGGAACAACATATACATGCTCAAATCCGAGCTCGCGAAGGATCCTTCTGGCCGGTATATTACCGGTTCCATGAAGCGGCGTGTAGACGATCTTCAGTTCACTTCCATACTTATCAATACACTCCTGATGGATAACCAGCTTCTTCAACTCTGCAATATATGCATCATCTATCTCTTTGCCAATAGACTCATACAACCCTTCATGAACGGCTTCCTGCTTCGGCATCGTCTTGGCATCCTGAACAGTGATGGATTTTACTTCTCTCATGATTCCGGCATCATGCGGAGGCGTGATCTGTGCACCATCCTCCCAATATACCTTATAGCCATTATATTCCGGTGGATTATGGCTTGCAGTGATATTGATACCTGCTACACATCCCAGATATCTCACCGCAAATGAGAGCTCCGGTGTCGGGCGAAGTGATTCAAAGACATATGCTTTAATTCCGTTTGCAGCAAGACAGAGCGCTGCAACATCTGCAAATTCCGGGGAACATCTTCTGGAATCAAATGCAATAGCAACTCCCTTTGCCTGTTTTTTTCGCTTGATAATATAATTGGCAAGTCCCTGGGTTGCTTTAGCCACAACATAATCATTCATTCTGTTGGTACCTGCACCAATGATACCGCGGAGACCTGCTGTTCCAAACTCTAACTCAGCATAAAACCGCTCTTTGATCTCCTTCTCGTCATCCTTGATCGCAAGCAATTCCTTTTTTGTTTCCTCACTGAAAAATGGATCGGTTGTCCATTCCTCATACGCCTTCATGTAATCCATGATGTTCCTCCTTTTATTCTACCAAGTCGAGTAGTGTCGTCAGCGCTGCAAAGCTGTACTCATCATCCTTGGCATCATCTGTCGTTTGTATTGTATAACTCTTTATTAAATATCCTGTCTGATATAACGTTATTGTATGTGTTCCGGCAACCTTTGGAACAGAGACCGGAGCCTTGCCCACATAATCACCATCAAAATAAACACCAACTCCGACAGGAGCTTTTATCTTTATAACATATCCATTAGAAGCCGGATCCTCAGTGGAAGCTGTCGTTGTTGCCTCCGTGCTGCCCGAATCCGTCTGCGTTGTCGATCCGGTATCTGTCCCTGTCTCGGTTCCGGTTCCCGTCGTATCCGTTCCGGTATTCCCTGTAGTCTCCGAACCTGTAGTCTGCCCGGTCTCCGAATTATCTGTGGATGTCTCCGTGGATGATGTATCATCCCCGTCCTCAAGCTTGGTCAGGTTAATAGTATATGACTTAACCGTATCCTCTATCCTGAAACTGCCCTTGAAGGTCTGATATCCTTCTGCCTCCACCTTCACACTGTAGCTTCCATACAGACCGGTATATACATTACCGTCTATCTTATTACCCGAGACATAGATGACTGCTTCCGGAGGAGTCACATTAAAAGTGACCGAGCCTGTCGGTACTGCAATGTCCCGCAGATCGACCTCTGTCTCTCTTCCCCGCACTACCTTGACAGCCTTAGATCCACTATACCCATCTTTGCTGATCCGCAGGGTGTAATCACCCTCCCGTACAGTGAGCAGCATATTATCTGTGACCGGAACAATCACATCATATCCGATCTCGACCATACCGCCTATGTATGAATCCTGATTCTCCAGCCTGACATAGCCATGCCCCAGCTCGATCACAACCGACATCAGTTTATCACCATACAGATACAGTGTCACCTGATCCTCCGTGTTGATCTCCCTGATGTCAAGCGGTGAATCTCCATCAAAAGCCAATACATATTCCGACATGGCACAGCTGGTACCTTTATAGACAGCCTTGTTTTTCTCCGTATCTGCGCTGAATTTGCTTATATTCTTCAGTACAACAGAAGAATCACTTATCACGATGCCAATCAGCTTGCCGGTATCAGCATAATACTCCACATCGACTATCATCCCACAGCTCAAACCGTTTATACCGATCTCGGTGTCAAATGTATTTTTTACAGTGACTCCGCCATGATAAATTAATGACTGCCTGCCACCCGTAACGCAGTCCATAAAACTGATAATATTGTGTTCCATATCAATGCCGGTCAAAACTGCTGTCATACTGCACTCATCATGGGATATAACCGTCTCTTCCGTATCATCATAAACCCTGACCTTACCTTCATCTGTACATCCGGTAAACACCATAAACAGCGTGACCAGTATCATAAAAAGTATTTTTTTTCGCATAGAACCCACCTTAACCATTGTATTATACAGGATAATTTACAAAATGTGAAGTAAATATATGCATTTTCGTCCAGAATTTATTGGAAAAAATAATTCTTATACCCTGATATCGTTTATTTTATCAAGAACATTTTTTTTGTTATCTTCATCCTGTATCACCTTATACAGTTTTTCCAGCATCTTGGGTGAAATCCAGTTCTTCGGCGCATTGATGTACTGGTTACTGATTTTATAAAACTTCTCAGGGTAACTGTACAAAATATAAATATATTCTATATCACGGCTATTTAAAGGACATTTTTCAGCATAACACCGGATAATCTGCTGTGCCACGTCGATGTTATAATTATTTTTTTCAACTGCTTTTCTCAAAAAATGATACAGATCGTTCAGCTGATTTCCTACATAAAACCGATCAAAGTTAATGGTTGCAACAAAAGGAGCTCCCATATCATCCTGACAAAGCAGAACACTATGCTGATTATACATACCATGGCAGTAACCCAGATGTCCGGTGCACTCCGTCCCATCACCATCATCACCGTTCATCTCCTGAAGGCGTGCCATATACAGTTCTTCACAGCGCTTTGCCTGTTCAAAAAAATAATCATATGCCCGCAGATACAACTCTTCGAACTCCCGCTTCTGCTTTTGACGGATAATAAAATTGCGCACCCTTTTCATTTCCTGGTTTCTCTTACGAAAATCGCTGCACATCCGTATGTGCACATCCCCCTCCGTACTGTTCCATACCATCCGGCAGACCTCATGCAGACGGGCCAGATTATCCACCGCAAATGCGCGTTCCTCCGCATCCATCATATTACATTCCCGACCGGAGAAAAAATATCGCATGACATAGGGATTATTATATCTGTCAAATGTCACCAGCTCATCCCTGTTATTTCTGATACACCGGTCAATATGTACAAATCCCATATCATTTAGTTTTTCTTTGAACTGATATTCCGCGATCAGCCGGCTTTCATTTACATCAGGAGTCTTCAACTGAAACACACCCTTGTCCGTCGACAACAGAATCGCACCACGGCCCCGCATGGTCTGATGAATTTCCATATCATATGCTTCATATACCTCAGACATTTTATCAGACAAAAAAATCCCCTCCAAACATCAATCTTGTTAATTGTATGTCCGGATGGGATATTTCATGCATAAATATAGGGTTATAATTTTTTTAAATATTCACATACGATCTCTGTCAGACACGTCCGGTTATTTTTCCCCGGATCATCCAGAACTTGTTCCAACAGAAGTTTCAACATATCGCCCATCTCATGTCCGGGTTTCATGCCCAGCTCCATAAGGTCTCTTCCATTTAGAGCCAGATCCGATATCTTCAGGCATTGATCCTCGGAGATCACTGTCTGATACATACGCTCCATATCTGATACAGCCCGCTCCCTGAATTCAAGGTTGTAGTCGCTCTGACCCGCCATATCTGCCCGTCGCATCGCCAGAAAATCTTCAAAATTATCCGTGCCCAGCCCCGCCAGGAACCGCCGGAATGCTTTGATTCCTATCTCTTCGCTGCCGATTCCATAATCATGATAACGCACCAGATTGCGCACAGCACTTATCGTGTTATTGTCCATCTTCAGTCTTCGCAGAATAATGCGCGCCATCTCCTCGCTCTTAAGCTGATGCCCGTAGAAATGGTCTATACCATCCTCGCCCGTATGCCTGCATGCCGGTTTCCCAACATCATGCAAAAGTGCGCTGTACCTCAACACGACCGTAGCCGGCACATTCTCCATCACCTTGACTGTGTGCATCCCCACCGTATATAAATGATGCGGATTGTTCTGCTCCGTCACCATCATCTCATCAAATTCAGGCAGAAATACGCTTGTAAGCCCCAGCTCATACGCATCGACCAGCATACCCGGATGGTCAGACACGATCAGCTTGGTAAGCTCAACCTGTATCCTCTCCGCACTGATATCGCGCAGAAAATGAGCCTGCTTTTTCATGGCATCTCTGGTATCGGGATCTATGGTAAATCCCAGCTGTGCCGCAAATCTCACCGCTCTCAGGATCCGCAGTGCATCCTCGTCAAAGCGTTCTTCCGGTCTCCCTACACACCGGATCACTCTCTGCTTCAGATCTGCTATACCACCGAATACATCGATAAGACCTTTTTCATCATTATAGGCCATCGCATTGATCGTAAAATCCCTGCGCCGCAGATCCTCTTCGAGGCTGACTGTAAACAAAACCTCCCTGGGTCTTCGGTGATCTTCATATATACCATCTACGCGGTAAGTCGTCACCTCATAAGCATCTTTATCAACAAGGACAGTCACCGTACCATGCTGTATACCTGTATCTACAGTTCTCCTGAATATCTCCTTGATCTTCTCCGGCTTGGCAGATGTCGTGATATCCCAGTCATTCGGTGCCTTCCCCAGAATACTGTCTCTCACACAGCCGCCCACGATAAATGCCTCATATCCGTTTTTATTTAATTGGCCAATGATATATCTGGCGCCTGCCGGCATTTCGATCTTCATAAAAACTCAACCTGCCATATAAATTATCCTGTAATTAATATGCCCTTCCAAAATAAACCATCTTCTTCGCAGGTTTACCACAATGAACACAGACATCACTCAATGTTTCCTGCTCAAACGGCATACACCTGGTCGTCGCTCCGGTCTCATCCTTAATGGCCGTCTCACATTCCTCAGAACCGCACCACATAGCCTTGATAAATCCAGGCTTATGCTCCAATGTATCCGTAAATTCATCCCAGTTTGTAGCCACGTAAGTATGAGAATCCCTGTGAGCTCTGGCTCTCTCATACATATCCTTCTGTATTGTCTCAAGCAGTTCTCCGATCTTGCTGTCCAGTTCCTCAAAAGCAACCACAGTCTTTTCTCTGGTATCTCTTCTAACGATAACAGCCTGTCCAGCCTCTATATCTTTTGGACCGACCTCAACACGAAGCGGAATTCCACGCATCTCCTGCTCAGCAAATTTGTATCCCGGATTCTTATCAGAATCATCCACCTTGACACGGTAGTTCGCGGCAAGCATCTCCTTAAGCTCTGCTGCCTTCTCCAGGACACCTTCTTTTTTCTGCATGATCGGGACGATCATAACCTGTGTCGGTGCAACCTTAGGCGGAAGAACAAGACCGCTGTCATCTCCATGAACCATAATGATCGCACCTATCAATCTGGTCGTCATGCCCCATGAAGTCTGATGCACATACTGCAGCTTGTTTTCTTTATCTGTATACTGAATGCCAAAAGCTCTGGCAAATCCATCACCAAAAT
>JBJEJF010000041.1:0-40529 GCA_051877775.1 Wujia sp. | reverse complement strand
AGAGGGTAGGTATTACAGCTGGGGCATCTACCCCAAATCATATTATTAAGGAGGTTCATGGCAGTATGTCAGAATTAAGTTTTGAAGAATTGTTAAAGCAGTCAGAGGAGAATGAGAGCAAGATCAAACCGGGCAGTGTTGTAGAGGGTAAGATAATCGGTGTTAAGCCGGATGAGATTATCGTAGATATCCAGTACAAGGCTGATGGTATTATCACCAGAAATGAGTATTCCAATACACCGAATCTTGATCTCACAACTGTAGTTAAAGTTGGTGACCCTATTACAGTTAAGGTTATTAAAACCAATGACGGAGAGGGTCAGGTACTCCTTTCATATAAGAGAGTAGCTGCTGAAAAGTCATATGCTATGCTTGAGGAAGCATTCGAGAATGAGACAGTTTTAAAGGCAAAGGTTACACAGGTTCTTGAGGGTGGACTTTCCGTAACTGTTGATGAGTGCAAGGTATTTATTCCTGCAAGTCTTGTATCTGATACTTATGAGAAGAATCTTGATAAGTTTATGGATCAGGAGATCGAATTCGTTATCACAGAGTTCAATCCAAAGAAGAGAAGAATTATCGGTAACAGAAAGAAGCTTGTTGCAGCACAGAAGGCTGAGCTTGCTAAGAAGCTTTTTGAGTCTATACATGTTGGTGATGTTGTAGAAGGAACCGTTAAGAATGTAACACCATTTGGTGCATTTATTGATCTTGGCGGTGCAGACGGACTTCTTCATATCTCAGAGATGTCATGGGGAAGAATTGATGATCCAAAGAGTGTTCTTAAAGTCGGTGATACAGTTAAGACATTTATTAAGGACATTAATGGAGAGAAGATCGCACTTAGCCTGAAGTTCGATGATCAGAATCCATGGCTTAATGCAGCTGAGAAGTATGCTATCGGAACTGTTGTTACAGGAAAGGTTGCAAGAATGACTGCATTTGGTGCTTTTGTTGAGCTTGAGCCGGGCGTAGATGCTTTGCTTCATGTTTCACAGATCTCAAATGAGCATGTTGAGAAGCCTGAGGATGTATTTAAGATCGGACAGGAGATCACTGCTAAGGTTGTTGATTTCAAGCAGGATGAGAAGAAGATCAGCCTGAGTATCAAAGCATTACTGAAGCAGGATGATGCTGCTGAGGAGGCTCCGGAAGAGGAGAATTAATGAATGGCATACGGGTACGAAGAGTTCAAACGGGATGTGTACAAGCTGACTGATATCGATTTGAACATGTACAAGGAACGCCAGATGAAGAGAAGAATAGAATCTCTGATTACCCGTAAAGGGTATGATGGTTTTGAAAGTTTTTACAAAGGTATGAAGTCGGATGAAGAACTGCTTCGTACCTTTGTCAGTTATTTGACTATAAATGTTTCCCAGTTTTACCGTAATCCTATCCAATGGGAGAACCTGGAAAATGAGATTATTCCATATCTGCGGAAACAATTCGGAGATCGTCTGACAATCTGGAGTGCTGCATGTTCTACGGGAGATGAGCCGTATACGCTTGCAATGCTGTTTTCCAAGTATATTCCACTTGATAGATTTAAGATTATTGCAACGGACATTGATGAGGATGTTCTTGCCTTTGCACAAAACGGGGTCTATCCGGTGAAGAGTCTTGTGGATCTGCCAAAAGAATATCTGGATAATTTCTTTAACAAGGTGGATGATACGCATTATGAGATTGATTCAAGAATTAAAAAATGTGTGACCTTTAAAAAACATAACCTGCTTAAGGATACATATTTCACCAATGTTAATCTGATCGTCTGTAGAAATGTTGTAATTTATTTTACGGATGAAGCAAAGGATCAGGTGTATAAAGGTTTTCACAGATCACTTGAAGATGAAGGTATCCTTTTTATTGGCAGTACAGAACAGATCCTGCATGCCAGAGAGCTTGGATTTGAATCACAGAAGACATTTTTTTATAAAAAAATATAAGTCAGTCTTGATTTCAGATATTATTTGTGTTATATTAGTGAAGTTGTGGATGGTCCTCTGTATTGATATGCATGGCACAATATAAGAACGTCTAATATATTTAGGAGGATGTACAAGATGAGTACAAGCGAGATTATCAAAAATATCGAAGCTGCCCAGATCAAAGAGGTAGCAGACTTTAATGTTGGTGATACAGTTAAGGTATACGCTAAGATTAAAGAGGGTAACAGAGAGAGAGTTCAGGCTTTCGAGGGAACTGTTTTAAAGAGACAGGGCGGAAGTTGCAGAGAGACATTTACAGTTAGAAAGTTCTCTAACGGTGTAGGTGTAGAGAAGACATGGCCGCTTCATTCTCCAACGATTGAGAAGATTGAAGTAATCAGAAGAGGTAAGGTCAGAAGAGCAAAACTTAACTACTTACGTGACAGAGTTGGTAAGAAAGCTAAGGTTAAAGAGCTTGTAAAATAAGAAGGTAATTAAAGATGACTGGAGCGTATAACTCCAGTCATTTTTAAGTAAAATACAAATGTTGATATGAGTTTTGCAGATAATATACTATCTGCGTGAAAAATGTAGATTGGGATGGGGCAGAAATGGCACACAGAAGACGCAGGGTACGTCGGGGGAGTGAATTCTCGTTTCGACCACAGAGGGTTCATTTTAATAAACGCAAATTTTTCAGGGGATTATTTAACTGGTTTGTGATTATTCTTGCGGCAGCAATCGTGGGATATGCATTTGTAACATTTTTATATCAGACTGTAACGATGGTTGGACCTTCCATGCGCGATACACTGGCTGACGAAGATGTCGTGGTTGTCAATAAATATGTGTATAAGTTTCATGATGTGGAGCGTTATGATATTGTTGCTTTTTCTCAGGTTGAGAGTGATTCTTATTATGAGATCAAGAGGATTATCGGTCTTCCCGAGGAAAAGGTGCAGATCAAAGATGGTGCAGTGTATGTTAATGGAACAAAACTGAACGATATTCCAATCACAGATAAAGTCCTTTCAGCAGGTATTGCAGGAGAAGAGATTACACTGGGCAGTGATGAATATTTTGTGTTGGGTGATAACGTAAATAACAGTGAGGATTCGAGGTATACCAATATAGGAAATATAACCAGCTCAGAGATCGTGGGGAGAGTAGATTATATAATCAGTCCAAAATCAAGCAGAGGAAAAGTAAAATGAACATTCAATGGTATCCTGGACATATGACTAAGGCAAGGCGTATGATGCAGGAAGATATAAAATTAATTGATATTGTAGTGGAGCTTCTGGATGCCAGAACTCCGTTAAGCAGTAAAAATCCGGATATAGATCAATTGGCTGCAAACAAATATCGCCTTATTTTGTTAAATAAATATGATCTGGCTGATCCTGCCAAAACTGCATTGTGGGAAAATTATTTTAGAGAAAAAGGCTTTTTCGTTGTATGTCTTGATTCCAGAAAAAATAATGGAATGCAGAAGATCACAGCTGCCATACAGGAAGCATGCAGGGAAAAGATAGAGAGAGACCGTAAACGTGGAATCATCAACCGCCCTCTGCGTGCGATGGTAGTTGGAATCCCGAATGTTGGCAAATCTACCTTTATTAATTCATATGCGAAAAAAGCATGTGCTAAAGTGGGAAACAGACCTGGCGTGACAAAAGGAAAACAGTGGATCCGTTTAAACAGCAACATTGAGCTTCTCGATACACCTGGTATTTTATGGCCCAAATTTGAAGATCAGCAGGTGGGTACCCGTCTTGCATTTATTGGCTCAATCAATGATGAGATCGTACAAAAGAGCGAGCTTGCATTATGTTTCATAGAATTTTTAAAAAATAATTATTGTAATGCGTTGGAAGACAGGTATAATATAGATATGAAGAAAGAAAATTACATGATATTGGAAGATATTGCTTTGCAGAGAAAATGTCTGGTCAAGGGTAATCAGCCTGATACTGACAAAGCTGCCAATATTTTGTTCGATGATTTTCGGAGTGGACGTTTGGGAAGAATTACCCTTGAGATTCCGGAATAATATATATAGAGTTTTGTCCACGATAATATAGTAGGAGCATAGAGTATGGATAATCATGATATAGCAGAAAAAGAAAATGCTGCTGCCGGAGATACAGAGTCACAAAAGGCAGAGCAGACAGGGGATAACGTGGAAGCTGCAGAGAGTGTGGCATCCACCCAGGACGATAAAGAAGATAAAAAATCGAAAAAAAAGAGAAAATCTGTATTACACAGAGAGAAAAAACGTAAAAAAGAGGAAGAACAGGAGAAAAAACCGGAAGAGGTCAATATTGTCAAAGAATTGCTCAGTTTGATCATATATATTGGTATCGTTATCTTGTTGTGCTATTTTATTATTAATTTTGTAGGATGCCGATCCAGAGTTGATGGTTCATCGATGAATCCAACATTGTCAGATCGGGATAATCTTTGGGTCGATAAGCTGTCATATACGTTTGGAGATCCGAAGAGATTTGATGTTATTATATTTAATTACGATGAGGATACAACTTATGTTAAGAGAATAATTGGACTTCCGGGCGAGACAGTTCGTATAGATCAGGAAGGGAATATATTCATCAATGAGCAGCTTCTAAAAGAGAATTACGGGATGGAGAAGATATTGCCGACGAATCTTGGAAGAGCCAGTCAGCCTGTTCTGCTGGGAGAGAATGAATATTTTGTTCTGGGAGATAATCGTAATAACAGCCAGGACAGCCGATGGGCTGATGTCGGGAACGTCAACAGGAAGGATATTGTAGGTAAGGTCGTACTTAGGATATATCCGTTCTCCAGCTTTGGTTTGATAAAATAACAGACAGATGTCGATGCTGTCACATGGAGATAGATTTGTATACCTGTAATATGGTATGCCATGATATCTTCTGTGGCAGCTTTCTTAAAATAAGGTCAAGGAGACTGAGGGGATATGAACATAGGAGAAATAAAGGAAAGATACAGCAGGATAGCAATGGAGGACGAGCAGCAACTCCGGCATTTTATTGATGAATTCAGTACAGATTCCAGGTCCGGTGTTGTACATATCGTGGAACAGGCAGAGAAGAAATTAGCTGCACTTATGGCTGAATACGAACGGACAGAAAAAATGCTTGCTTTTGAAAAAAAATATAGTGCTATGGGATATCATGCAATCTGTGGCATCGATGAAGTAGGGCGGGGACCATTGGCCGGGCCGGTTGTCGCATGTGCTGTGATATTGCCTGGGGATGAGAACATATTATATCTGAATGATTCCAAACAGGTATCCCGACATAAGAGGGAAGAGTTGTATGATGTGATCACGCAAAAGGCAGTTTATGGTATTGGAATTGCATCTGAACAGAGAATAGATGAGATCAATATTCTGCAGGCAACTTACGAGGCGATGCGTATGGCAATCTCCAATCTTGCTGTTACACCGGATATTTTATTAAATGATGCCGTAAAAATCCCTCAAGTAAATATACATCAGGTGCCGATAATAAAAGGGGATACTTTATCTGCATCCATTGCAGCGGCAAGTATCGTTGCCAAGGTAACCAGAGACAGAATGATGCAGGAATATGATAAGATATATCCCGGATATGATTTTGCAAGCAATGTCGGATATGGATCCCAGAAGCATATAGAGGCATTGAAACGCCTTGGTCCGTCTCCGATACACAGGAGAAGTTTTATCGGCAATTTTGTATAGAGATTTTGTGTATATAAAAAGGATGATTGCATGAATATATCAGATAACGGTTATAATATGAACATACGTACCAATTCAGTTTCTGCATCGGGAACAGGTACATCAGGAACAGCCGGCGTGACAGGCACGAACGCTGCAGAAGAGCAGGGAAATGCGGCGCTGTCCGGCAACGCACAGATATCTCAGGTTGCTGAGGGACAGCTGTTTCATGGCCAGATCATGAATATCACTAACAATGAAGTCAGTATTGCGCTGGATAACCAGAAGATGTTGTTTGCACATATGGCAGAAGCTGTGAATCTGAATATTGGAGATTCCATGACATTTATGGTGCGTGAAAATGATGGTTCTAATGTTGTGATACGTCCTTTTATGAATGATCAGACTGCCATAAAAGATAATGCGATATTCAAGATTCTTGAGGTAAATAACTTTTCCCCTTCTGAAAAAAACTACCGGATTGCGGAGGAATTAATGAAACAGAATATGCCGTTGGATCGTGCAGGAATGCAACGTATCATGCAGCAGGCATACAAATATCCGGAGACTCCGATCGATACGCTGGTCACGATGAACAGGTTGGAACTCCCGGTCGATGCAGAAAATATCAGCCAGTTTCAGGATTATCTTTCTAATACACACCAGATTGTAAACAATATACAGAATCTGTCTTCGGACATTATGGAGTATTCTGCGGAGACGATCAGTAATATGGCTGTGACCGATGGACAGGCAGGTGCCGGTGGGATATTGGAATTTCAGGGAGAGCTTCTGGCTGCCTTGAGTGATTCGGAGGATATGTCTGTTATGCAGCAGGAGCCGGCAGAAAGCATCGAAAAGGCAGAATTTGCAGGAGGCGTACCAGACGGGCAGGAGCAGACTGTTTCATCAGAATCTGAGCTGTTTCATATGCTGGCTGAACTTGGCATGTCTGAAGACAAGCTCGCAGAATTGAAAAAAAGTTCAGATGAGCCGATGCAGCTTCTGAATCAGATCAACAGACTGTTGCAGCAGAATAGCAAAGATATCACAGCAGAACAGGCTGCACAGCTATTTCTTTCAGATGGATATAGGGAGATTCTGAAAAAGGCTGTTGACAGAAAATTGACAATGGATGGAGATACAATGAAAAATCCTCAGGAGATAGATGCACTCTATAAAGGCATTTACGAAAAGACCAGTAAGCTCATGAATGTATTTGCAGAAAATGGCGGTAAAGCCGGTGAACAGATGCATGAACAGGCAAGAAGTGTACAGGAGCGGTTGGATTTTATTCAGAATTTAAATCAGATGTATTCGTATGTCCAGATGCCGGTCAGGATGTCCAATCAGGAATTTAATTCGGAGTTATTTGTATACATGAATAAGCGTGCCATGAAGGATACAAAAAAGGATGTGAGTGCCTTGCTTCATCTTGATATGGAACATCTGGGGCCTACGGATGTTCATGTCAGTCTTCATGGAAGTGTTGTCCACACCAGGTTTTATGTGGAGGATGAGACGAGTGCAAAGCTGATCGATGATCATATGAGTATGTTGGAGAATGCAATCAATGAATGTGGATATTCACTGGAAAATGAGACAATAACGAGAGAACCATCGTTAGCCCTGCCTGAGAATATGGTTGTAAAGGAAATGCTTGGACAGGATATGGAGAAGAGTGTTAAGAGATACTCTTTTGATGTGAGAACGTAGGTGAGTGTATATGACAGAAAATGGATTTGATGTTCGAAGCGGTAAAGTTAACAAGGAAAAGGACAAGAAAAAGGCGGTTGCTCTGCTGTATGAACCGGGAAGTCAGGCACCGCAGGTCGTAGCTGCAGGACAGGGCGTTCTGGCAGATAAAATAATTGATACAGCAAAGGAAAATGATGTCCCGCTGTACAAGGATACCAATCTGACGGAGACGCTGCTCAAGCTTGATATCGGAGAATGTATACCGCCTGAACTCTATGGTGTCGTGGCAGAGATCCTGGTATATGTTGATAAGATGGATAAGATCAGATCCAAATTGGAGCGGTAGGAGAGACACAATGAAAAATACACGAAAAACCGGAAGCGAAAAAGAGGCTGTCGCGGCAGTTTATCTTCAGCAGCAGGGATATCGTATTCTTGAACAGAATTATCGTGTGGCTCAGGCAGAGATTGACATTGTGGCAATGGACAGGAATACACTGGTTTTTGTTGAGGTAAAGTATCGTTCAGGATGTGCAGCAGGACATCCGCTTGAGGCGGTTGGTACTGCAAAACAACGAAAGATCTGCAGGGCGGCTGTTTCTTATATGAACTATAAAAAAATACCTGTATATGAAACGGAGATCCGGTTTGATGTAATCGGGATACTGGGAGAGGAAATTACACACATACAAAATGCCTTTGATTATGTAAGATAATAAGTTTCAGGAGATAGATTATATGGAGAGAAAAAGATTTGATATAAGGATTGATGATGGGGCTATGCTCCGGCATGAAGAAAACAGATTGCACTTCATTACTTCAGGTGTGTCTGATCCTGCAACGGATGATGCAGGCGTGACCGGGAGAAGTACCAGGATCGCATACATACCGGTGGATAATAATACGGTCCCGGTGATTCAATATAATATATACAGTGAATATGATGAGTTAATACATGGATTTTCCACACGTATGGGTGGAGTGAGCAGGGATCACCTTGCCAGTATGAATCTGAGCTTTTCCAGAGGGGATGATCCGGAAAATGTTATGGAGAATCATAGAAGATTTGCAGCTGCTGTGGGATATGATCACAGAAGACTCGTTTTCTCTGACCAGATTCATGAGACAATCATACATGTGGCTACGGAAGCGGATGCCGGAAGAGGAATCGGAGATATGCCGAAGCTGTCGGGCGTGGACGGACTGGTCACGAACGTCAGAGATCTTCCACTGATCACTTTTTATGCTGATTGTGTTCCTATTTATTTTTATGACCCGGTCTGCCATGTCGTCGGACTTGCACATTCAGGCTGGCGGGGAACCGTTCATGACATTGCCGGAGCTATGATAGAAAAAATGCAGTCAGTATATGGTTGTAAGCCTGAAAATGTTATCTGTGCGGTCGGTCCGTCTATCTGCAGGGCCTGTTATGAGGTAAGCAGTGATGTTGCGCAGGAATTTGAACAGGCATATAGTACGCAGGAGACAGAGCAGATGCTGTATGAGAAGACAGATGGAAAATACCTGCTCGATCTCCATATGGCATGCAGATTCAATCTGCTGCACGCAGGAGTGACCGATGGGAATATTGCCATGCCGGATCTGTGTACATGCTGCAATCATAACGTATTGTTTTCGCATAGGGCATCTCATGGCATGCGAGGCAATCTTGCTGCTGTGATTATGCTCAAAGGAGAAGAAAACAGGGATTCGTATTATGGTATCGGACAGATAGATAGAATTGGAAGGATAGAATAAGATACATGGCAAAGAAAAAACATGTGATAGATGGAATTGAAGAGGGAAGTATTGCATGGGAGCTTCAGATAGAGCCTGGAGATAAGCTGGTATCCATCAATGGGAAAGAGATAGAAGATATATTTGATTATCAGTACCTGATAAATGATGAATATCTTGAAATCCTGGTTGAGAAGAAAAACGGGGAAGAATGGCTCTTAGAGGTGGATAAGGATTATGAGGAAGATATGGGATTCATATTCGGAGAATCGTTGATGGACCAGTACAGGAGCTGCCACAATAAATGTGTATTTTGTTTTATTGATCAGAATCCACCGGGGATGCGTGAGACAATTTATTTCAAGGATGATGATACAAGATTATCATTTCTGCAGGGTAATTATGTATCTCTTACTAATCTCCAGGATAAGGATATCAGACGTATCATCGAATATAAGCTGGCTCCGATCAATATATCTGTGCATACGACCAATGAAAAGCTTCGCTGTCAGATGCTCCATAACCGTTTTGCCGGAAGAATTAACCATTATATGAAGATGCTGTATGAAGCGGAGATACCGATGAACGCACAGATCGTACTGTGTAAGGGGATGAATGACGGAAAAGAACTTGAACATACGATAGAAGATCTTATGCAATATGCGCCGGTACTGGAGAGTCTGTCGATCGTCCCTGTTGGACTGTCACGATATCGTGAGGGGCTGTGTCCGCTTGATAGTTTTACAAAAGAGGATTCTGTCAGACTGATCGAGACGGTACACAGATATCAGGATATTGCTATGGAACGTTTTGGATGTCATTTTGTGCATGCCAGCGATGAATGGTATATCAATGCGGGATTACCTCTGCCTGATGAAGATAATTATGACGGCTATATTCAGCTTGAAAATGGTGTAGGAATGACAAGGCTTCTGATCAACGAAGTGGACGAGGCTGTATCAGACTATCTGGAAGAACATGATCAGACACCATTTTCCGGACGGTATACTGTATCAACAGTATCAGGACTGCTGGTATATGATATCATGCAGCAGGTGATGCGACGTATCAGGGATGCAGCACCGGATGTAGATATTCGTGTGTATCCTGTCAGAAATGATTTCTTTGGAGAAAAGATTACGGTAACCGGATTGCTGACCGGAGGGGATATCGTAAAGCAGTTGGCAGGGAAGGAACTTGGGGATGCATTGCTTCTCCCCTGCAATGTCTTAAAGGCAGATGAAGATATTTTTTTGGATGATATGACACTGGAGGAGCTTCAAAATGCTTTACAAGTTCCGGTGATTATTGTACAATCAAGCGGTATGGATTTATTTAAGAGCATTATTGAAATGGAGAAAAAAGATGAGTAGACCAGTTGTAGCGATCGTTGGAAGACCCAATGTAGGCAAATCTACTTTGTTTAATACACTGGCTGGAGATAAGATTTCTATCGTTCAGGATACGCCGGGTGTTACAAGAGATCGAATATATGCGGATGTAACGTGGCTGAATTATAATTTTACCATCGTTGATACGGGGGGCATTGAACCCGAGTCAGATGATGTTATTTTGAGACAGATGCGGGAGCAGGCTGAGATCGCCATCTCCACAGCAGATGTCATCATGTTTATCACAGATGTCAGACAGGGACTTATGGATGCGGACGGAAAGGTGGCAGATATGCTGCGTCGCTCCGGCAAGCCTGTTGTCCTGGTCGTAAATAAAGTCGATAATTTTGATAAATTTATGCCGGATGTATATGAATTCTACAATCTGGGTATAGGGGATCCGATGCCTATATCTGCGGCATCACAGCTCGGGATCGGAGATATGCTGGATGAGGTCGTCAAATATTTTGACGAATCGGCACTGGATGACACGGAGGACGAGAGACCAAGGATCGCCATTATTGGTAAACCGAATGTTGGAAAGTCTTCTATAATAAACAAGCTTCTTGGAGAAGATCGTGTCATTGTATCGGATATTGCAGGTACGACAAGAGATGCTATCGATACGACGATCAAGCGTAATGGTACGGAATACGTGTTTATAGATACTGCCGGCCTTAGACGTAAAAACAAGATCAAAGAGGAGATAGAACGTTATAGTATTATCAGAACCGTGTCTGCAGTGGAACGATGTAATGTGGCTGTTCTTGTCATAGATGCGACGGAGGGTATCACAGAGCAGGATACAAAGATAGCCGGTATCGCGCATGAACGTGGCAAAGGTATGATCATTGCTGTAAATAAATGGGATGCCATCGAGAAGGATGACAAGACGATGAACAAGTTTACGCAGGAGGTTAGACAGAAGCTGTCTTATATGCCTTATGCGGAGATGTTGTTTGTATCGGCGGAGACAGGACAGAGACTTCCAAAGCTGTTTGAGACGATCGATGCAGTTATTGAAAATCATTCACTTCGTATTGCGACAGGTGTGCTGAATGAGATCATGGCAGAAGCTGTTGCACTTAATCAACCGCCTTCAGACAAGGGAAAGAGGCTCAGACTGTATTATATTACTCAGGTTGCTGTGAAACCGCCTACATTTGTTATTTTTGTAAATGACAAGGAACTGATGCATTTTTCTTATACAAGATACATCGAAAATAAAATCAGAGAGGCGTTTGGATTCAGGGGAACACCACTCAAATTCATTATACGGGAGAGGAAAGAAAAGTGATTATAGCAAGAATATTATGTCTTCTGGGAGGTTATGCACTGGGATTGTTGCAGACTTCTTATATATATGGAAGAATGAATGGTATTGATATCAGGGATTATGGAAGTGGAAATGCCGGGACGACCAATGCACTTAGAGTTCTGGGGAAGAAAGCCGGACTGGTGGTCTTTATAGGTGATCTGTGCAAGGCCATTATCGCTACAGTTCTTGCCAGGTTGATCATGGGACATATCTGTCCGGAAAATGTATATCTGTATATCGGATATGCGGGTATTGGAACTGTATTAGGTCATAATTTCCCATTCTACCTGCATTTTAAAGGGGGAAAAGGAATTGCAGCCACCGCGGGTGTCATTATTGGTTTCCTTGATCCTGTTATCATTATATCCTGTCTGGTTGCATTTGTCGTTGTTGTTGCGGTGACCAGATATGTATCTGTAGGTTCTATACTTATCGTTACGATATTTGCAGTCGAGTACAGCATATTTGCATTTCAGGGAAAATATGCATTTAACTTTGATGATACAACTTCGTGGTATGCTATGGTTGAGAGCTGTATTATAGTTGTGCTTATGGCTGTCATGGCAATATGGAGACATAAGGCTAATATTATAAGATTGATACATCATGAAGAAAATAAGCTGGGGGCAAAAAAGACTGCCTAGATACATAGATTGATATTTTATCTCAAATATATTTTAGTATGGGGGTTTTGCTATGAAGATTGGCATATTGGGTGCCGGAAGCTGGGGGATAGCCCTGACGGTGCTCTTAGCGGGAAACGGACATGATCTTACAGTCTGGTCTATTGATCAGGAAGAGATAGATATGTTGCGTACATACAGGGAACATAAAACCAAGCTGCCGGGCGTTATGGTGGATGACAGCGTAAGTTTCACAACGGATGTGGAGCAGGCGGTCAAGGACGCTGAGCTTCTCGTTATGGTCGTACCATCTCCGTTTATCAGGAGCACTGCGAAGAAAATCGCACCATATGTTAAGCCGGAGCAGATTATTGTTAATGTGTCCAAGGGTATTGAGGAGAGTACGCTTATGACTCTCACTGATGTTATATCAGATGAGATACCGGGAGTCCGCGTCGGTGTCCTGTCGGGACCAAGCCATGCTGAGGAAGTCGGTAAAAAGATGCCAACTACAGTCGTTGCAGGTGCGGATGATGAGGCAACTGCACTTCTCATACAGGATGTGTTCATGTCTGATTTCTTTCGGGTATATACGAGTCCGGATGTGATAGGAATAGAGCTTGGTGGTGCACTTAAAAATGTGATTGCACTTGCTGCCGGTATGGCTGATGGACTTGGTTGTGGGGATAACACAAAGGCTGCTTTGATTACAAGAGGCATCGCTGAGATATCGAGACTCGGTGTGGCTATGGGTGGTAACATTGAGACATTTGGAGGACTGTCAGGCATCGGAGATCTGATTGTAACCTGTGCATCTAAGCATAGCCGTAACCGCAGGGCGGGCGTTCTGATGGGGCAGGGCAAGTCATACAAGGAAGCCATGGATGAAGTCAAGATGGTCGTAGAGGGTGTCTATTCTGCAAAAGCAGCCAGAATGCTTGCAGAAAAGTATGGGATAGAGATGCCGATCGTAGAGATAATCAACAGGGTTTTGTTTGAAGATTATAGTGCAACAGATGCGATGCGTGATCTGCTTACCAGAAACAGAACCATTGAGTCAAGATCATTAGTCTGGAAAGAGGACTGATAGACAGACTCATAAATCAGGGAAAATGAAAGAGGTGACTTTGGTGCATGTCAGACGGATAACCAGAGAAGAAGTGCACAAATTAAAAAGACGAAGAACCATATACCGGGTCACTGTAGCGGTGAGTATTGTGACGGTATGTCTGATAGGCGGAGCAATTGGCCTGGTTCAGATGCAGCGTCAGCGCAATAAGCAGGAGGCAAAGGGTCGTGAGATCACTATAGGAACAGCTGTTGAGCTGGGGTCATCCGGGTTTGCTATAGAAGACTATGGTACGATAACTAACAATGTCGAGAAAGCAGAAGTCGATAAAATGGAATTTCAAGTGCCGGATACGGATCTTCCGGCAGTAGAGAAGATACAGGGTGATAACTGGGCTGATGAAGATACTTTTGTCAGATGGGATGTTATAACAGATTCAGATATAGAAGCAGTTCCGTTGTCATATTTTAGTGATTCTGTATTTATCGGGGACTCAAGAACGGAGGCATTGATGCTCTATGCGGGACTTCCGAATATCAATGGATTCTGCTACAAGGGATTGAGTGTGGATAAGTTAGATACTGATAAAGTTGTTACTGTACCGGATGAAAACGGTGATTTTACCTGTTATGATGCAATCTCCATGACCAGCTATGATAATTATTATCTGATGTTTGGTATGAATGAACTTGGATGGATATATATTGAGCCGTTTATAGATAATTTTAACGCTCTGATCGATCATATCTACGCATGTAATCCGGATGCAATGATCTATGTGGAGAGTATTCTTCCGGTATCTGAGGAAGAGTCAGAGACAAGTGATATCTATACACAGGAGCGTATAGATGAATTTAATGATGCTCTGCTTGCTATGTGCAAGGAGAGAAAAGATGTTATATATCTTGATCTTGCGGCTGCTGTGAGCGGTGAGGATGGATATCTTCCGTCTGACGCCAGTGTGGATGGTATTCATTGTAATGCGGATTATTGCAAGCGATTGATACAATATATCAGATATAATACTTATGTCAGAAAATAAATAATTTATGTTGTTTTTTACAGACAGCAAACATATAAAAAAGGTAATACCTCCGACTTTTATTACATATATATCTAATAAGGTAATTGCAGCATGTGTAATATGTAATAGAAGAACGGAGGTATTATTTTTATGGATATCTATAAAGATATAGAGATGCGTACAAATGGAGAGATATATATGGGTGTAGTCGGACCGGTTCGGACCGGTAAGTCAACGTTTATCAAAAGATTTATGGATCTTCTTGTGATACCGTCTATCCAGGATGAAGCAAGCAGAGTTCGTGCAAAGGATGAACTTCCACAATCCGCTGCCGGCAAGACTGTGATGACGACAGAACCCAAATTCATCCCGCAGGAGGCTGCACATATCGTTGTAGGTGACGGGGTTGAAATGATGTGCCGTATGATAGATTGTGTTGGATATATGGTAGAGGGTGCAGAGGGGCATGAGGAGGATGGAAAGGAAAGACTGGTCAAGACCCCGTGGTTTGACTATGAGATCCCTTTTACCAAGGCTGCTGAGATAGGAACCAGAAAGGTCATATTTGACCATTCAACGGTCGGAATCGTTGTGACCTGTGATGGTTCGATCACAGATATCGGCAGAGATGCGTACATAGAACCGGAAAAGAGGACTGTTGAGGAGCTGAAGGGAATTGGCAAACCATTTATCATGCTTCTGAACTCGCGTAAACCGGCATCACCGGAGACAATCGCACTGGCAGATGCACTGTCGGAAGAGTACGCGATAACAGTTATCCCTGTCAATTGTGATCAGCTCAAAAAGAATGATGTGAATCGTATTTTCCAGGCATTGCTGCTTGATTTTCCTGTTACAGCTGTCAACTTCAATATCCCGAAATGGGTCGAGGCGCTGGATGAGAACAGCAGACTGAAAAGCTATCTGATACAGTTTGCGAAGGATACCTTTGATGGAATTCACCAGATGAAGGATATTCAGAATCTGGCATGTGAGGCAGACGATTATATCGAGAAGGTGGATATGTCGGGGGTCAATCTGGCAGACGGGAATGTTAATATCGGTATCAAGCTCTATGATAAATATTATTATGAGATGCTTTCTGAGATGCTGGGAAGCTCCATCAGCAACGAGTATGATTTTATGAAAGAGATCCGTGAGATGGCAGAGACCAAGAAACAGTGTGAGAAGGTAAGCACTGCGCTGATGCAGTCTTTTAAAACAGGCTATGGCTCGGTGACTCCGGAGGAGAGTGAAATACGTCTGGATGCGCCTGAACTGATCCGATCCGGCAATAAATATGGAGTTAAAATCAAGGCACAGGCGCCTTCTATTCACCTGATCAAGGCCAATATCACGACTGAGATCGCTCCAATCGTGGGATCTGAGGATCAGGCACGCGATCTGATCAAGTATATAAATAGTGACGGCAAGAGTGAGGATAGTATATGGAGCGTCAATATCTTCGGAAAAACCATAAGACAGCTGGTAGAGGATGGATTAAAGAGTAAGATCAACAAAATCAATCAGGAGAGTCAGCAGAAACTGCAGGATACGATGGAGAAGATCGTAAATGATTCTAATGGTGGAATGGTGTGCATTATAATTTAATAAATGTGCAAATGTATCTGTGGCATATTCTCATATAGTGGGGGTGTGAGGAACAATCTCGCTCCTACTAAATGAGGATACCCCCTGGATGTACTTCCGTATGCGCTTGATTTTGTAACTAAAAAATTCACGATTTATTCACGAATTATATATTGATATATTCTGTAATTAATGCTATATTACTATCAAAGCATACGTTTTCTATTCTATAACTGGTGGTATGTATCTGATATCACATCTAATATTCTTAGAATCTCAGAACTTCGATGCTTTATTTCACACAAATACAAGCAGCGAGGGAATTTTATCTGATTTTCTGAGAAAAAACAAAGCTGAGGTAATTAAAATGAGTATTTTTGAATATGATGAAAAACTTCATGAACGGACAATGCGAGAGGAAGGTCGCGAGGAAGGTCGCGAGGAAGGTCGCGAGGAAGGTATAGTTGGAACGGTAACTATATTAAAGAATCTGAATCATTCAGATAAGCAGATTAAAGAGTCTCTGATGGATATCTATGATCTGACAGCGGAAGAAGCAGAAAGCTTTATACATGGAAAATGAAAAAATAAGGACAGTTTGGTATGTATATAAAACAAGACACACTTGTGCTCTGCATAAGCTAATTATTTAGCTTATGCAGGGCTTTTTTTAGACGATGAAGGTTCAGTAATGGTATAAGTAGATTACTATATATATAGTATAGGATGATCAGGAATGGTGTTATCCATATTGCACGCAGGATATGCATATGCCATATTACTATACAGAAAAAGGTAATGTACAGCAGGCAGAATGCGATAAGTGATCTGTGTCTGCGGGCTATATTCTGATGTTGCATATTCATTCGGTCGAATTCCGGAACAATGTCGTCTATTGGTGTGTGCTTGTCAAATTGCATAGAGTTATAGTTATATACACCGCGGCTTATATCGAGTACGTCAATCGTTCCTCTAATCAGATAATTGGCATATAGCTTTTGCATAGTATGTTCAGTCATATCAGGTGATGTGGCATAGTAATGCAGTCTGGTAATATCGGTATAATGGTATCTTGCCAGAAGCAGGGCAATAATATTCATGATTCCCGTAATAAATGTTATTCCAAGGCAGAATATCAGATATTCAGTCTGCCCGGTTAATCTGAAATAATCATTGGATGGTAACACCAGCTCAGATATAGCAGCTACAAGAGAGACAAGGTTTATAAAAAATAAAATCATATTGTAGATGATCCAGCTATAGTTCATTCTGTCTATTCGTGAAAGCAGAATATACCGAACACATTCGGCAGAATGATAATCTTGAGGATAAATATTCTGGTGGATTGTCTCACCAGTTATCTGGTCATAATCCCAACGAAATATCTTTGCATAACCACGCTGTGCATCTGCCTTCCGATTCTCCGGTACAGGTGCAAAAGAAGCATCGTATTTTTTATAATATCGTAAATCATTCAGATAACAGTCAGCATACATAAAAATTACAACAAAGACAGATATTGTGGCAAGCAGCAGAGGAAAATCGGCGGCTATAACAGAGAACGCGATAAATAGAACGATTAACATCGTAAGCAGTACAAATATAAAACGCCTATTCTGCCAGATGTTTTTATACACCCGTGTATTGTTATGAAACATTTTATGACTCTCAAATGAAGGTGTCCATTGCTTGAAATATATTGCAGACATAATAAGCTCCTGCTCGGATTTTTTTCTGTTAAAATACAGTGGGATATATCGCAATATAAGCAGGAAAAGTGATATTGACAGTAATATGATGCAATACAGGTATAGGTATTCTGAGGACATATGTTTTTGCTTGTCGATGGACAGTGGAAAGCCAAGACATATGATCTGCAGTGTGAACAACACGATCATTACGCCTGTGGATACCTTGCATAACAGACGGGTACGGTTATGTTCTGTCATCAAAGCTTCATCATATCCGTATTCAGTATCCTGTATGTTCGGGGTAATTGTCTCTGTGTGTTTTGCAACAGGTGGATTCTCTGATATGTATCGGTCAAAGTTTGTATCATCAAATAAAGCATATAATAAAAACCAAGCCAGATAGTCGGAGCTGCTATGACATGAATAACGGTTACAAGTATCGGCTAATTTGGTCTCCAGTGACAGTACATCATTGATATACATTCTGAGATTATTTTCAAGGGATAAGTTATCCGTATCAGCAGAACGATCTTCAATCATTTCCTCTATGTGCAGAGTCAGCTTCTGATAATCGATAGCGTGAAGAATCTTACGAATGGCAGGTGGTTGTTCTTTGCCTGAGTAATTCTTGTTCGCCATATTAGAGAGCAGTGCACTGTATTTGGAACCTGTTGGAAAGCTTTTGTCAAGATGGACTATATAGTATAAGGGTTCCGTATCGGTATAACCGAGTTCCATCATCGATTCCATGAAACTATCCAGAAACACAGATTCGGTGAACATTTTTCTGTATTCGACATCATAATTATAATCGGTATCGTTGGATGATTCATCTGTGGTGTAATGATATGAATCTGTGTGTCGGAAGAAAAGAGTATGGAAGGTATGCTTGTTTGACGGAGAACCTGTCTGGGATACAACTGGTACATGGATCTGTATCTCGTTTATGAAAACCTCTTCAAGAGAGGGAGTGGTATCGGCGATTCTTTTTCTGTAGTTCATGTCTGCGACCTCTATATCTTGTATTACTTTTATATTACCGAAGCCTATATAACGTTTAGTAACAATTTACAGCATAAGACATTTACCATAAAATGGCAATGTCGGATTATGCAGAAATAATTGTAATAAATGCAACATCTGATTAATGTATGAAAAAATATGATAGAATACGGCAGTAGTTAAAGGATGCGAGAGGGAGCAAAGAGATGAGACTTGGAATATGTGATGATGAACGGAGAGATGTTCAGAAAGTAATTACCTATCTGAAAAGTACAACATGGGCTAATTCCTGCGATATAAAAATATACGAACCAAATGTTTTGTTGTTAGATGTGGAAGAAGGCATTTTTAATTGTGATATTCTTATTATGGATGTTTTTTTTGAGAATTTAGAAATTGATGGTATTGCGTTGGCTGTAAAAATAAATCAGGCACTCCCTGTATGTGAGATTATTTATTTGACTAATATGCTTGAATACGCGACTCGGGTATATGAGACAAAACATTGTTATTTTATTTTGAAAAAAGATATGGAGATCGTTTTAGAGCAGGCCTTAAAGAAAGCTTTTAATTCCTGTCAAAATCGAGAAAAATCGGGTTTTCTGTCTTTTATATGTGATGGACATAAGGTTTATGTTAATGAAAAAGACATCTTGTATATAGAACGCGAAGGACGGAGAGTAAATATCGTAACAAATGACAGAAAGTATAATTGTTATCAGTCATTGAGCAGGTTGCAGGAGATCTTAGATAAAAGTATTATCCGGGTACATGGTGGATACATGGTGAATTTAAATGCTGTCTCTTACATAGGTAATAAGAGTATTGAATTAACGTGCGGTGATAGTATTCCTGTCGGAAGGACTTATGAGAAAGAAGTCAGAAAATATTATAGAGATTTTTACATTAAAGATATGGAGGGCGAAAAAGAGAAACAAAATGAAAAAAAGTAAAATGAAAGGAAGAAAGAGTATGGATAATAAGAAAAAGAAAATCCCGTTAATATCCAAAAAGAGATGGGGAAGACAACTAAAAAGGGTTGTCAGTGTGTTAATGTCAGCTATAATGTTGACACTGATTGCTCCGGATATTCCAAGTATTAATATTGGAACCTCGGAGGTGGAAGCTGCGAATTATATCGATAATATTGTGAAAATTGCAAAAGCTGAAAAGGGTACGCAGGGATATAAGGTAAATGGTGTAAAATTTTCAAAATATGCGAAAGAATTAAATGCTCCATGCAATAAAAACAATTCTGAATGGTGTGCTTTTTTTGTAGCGTGGTGTATGAAACAGGCAGGTGTGCCAGGTAATGTTTACAATATAACAAGTTCATCTGCGAGGGCTGATGTGCCGTCTAATATAAAAAGTGGACATTACTATGAGGTTGATGATAGTAGCTATACACCGCAAAGGGGAGATTTGGTATATATTGATTGGAAGCAACGGGATAGAAGATGCAATGTAAATCCCATAGGTCATGTAGAAATTATAACTGATTATAATTCCGATACTGGTAAAATTAGTACGGTAGGTGGCAATACAGACACATCTCATATACCGGATGGTATTGTTACTGTTAGAACAAGTTATTTTTCTAGATATGATAGTCATATCGTTGGCTTTGGCAGATTGGATTTTACAGGAAAATCGCCAGCTGCAGTATATACAAACAGTAAATATGGAAAAGGTGTATCCAGCGGGGCAAATACAACATTAAGAAAAGGCTCAAGTGGAAGTGGTGTTGTATGGCTTCAGCAGATGTTAAATTCTTTAATTGGAACAAACCTTGTATGTGACGGAAAATTTGGTTCTGCAACTGCAACTGCAGTAAAAAACTTTCAAGGTAAGTATGGATTAACAGTAGATGGCATCGTAGGAGCAAATACCAGAAATAAAATTATAGAGCTTGATAATGCCAGAAAGATTGTTAATCCTACATCAGTTACACTCAGTGCTGGTAACTTAAATGTTACTGAAGGGAAGACAACGCAATTGTCAGTTAATGTACAACCGGATAATGCATCAGATAAGAGTATTAGATGGAGTACAAATAATGCTTCTGTAGCTACGGTAAATAATGGGACTGTTACAGGAGTAAAGGAAGGAACGGCAACGATTACAGCAACTACGAGCAATGGGAAGTCTGCTTCTTGTATAATATATGTCAGAAAGCCTTGTAAGATAGTATTTCAGGATGAAGATGGAAGTATACTAAGTACACAGATGATAGATTATGGCGGTACAGCGCATGCACCGGAATCCCCGTCTAAGACAGGGTATTCATTTGCCGGATGGTCCGGGACATATCAAAATGTAACGTGTGATGCTGTTGTCACAGCTAGTTATACAAAAAATGTATATAAGGTTACATTTAAGGAGACGGATGGTACGGTTATAGGGGCTGTTCAGCAGATTCCTTATCTGGAGGCGGCAGCTTCACCTGGTGAAGATCAATTGAACATTCCGGCAGGTTACACATTTGTTGGATGGAGTGAAGAATTTGATAGTGTTACATCTGATATGACGATTTACCCGATATACAAGTGGGCAGATGAGGAACTTCCTGTCGTTATCTCAACGGGAGAGAGGGCATGCGTTCCAGATTACGAAAATGGTATTTATAATCTGCAGTTTTCTTTAATAAATCATTCCACGGAGGCAAAAAATGCCAGAGTAATGATTTACATGGTAACAGAATCTGGACAGCTAGTTGCACAGGGTGAGACGAGAACAATTAGTCTTCCTGCTGCAATTGTCGATGAAAATGGTAACGTGGCAGAAGAAGGAAGAAAAGATATAGATGACATGTATGTTGTATGTAGTATGCCTGCAGATAAGGCAAGAGTTGTTGTACTTGATGATTATTCATCCGCAGTTCCTTTGGCGGAGATGGTTGATATACCTGTAGAGGCGGCTGGTTATGGTAAATGGACCGAGGCAACACCGACGACTGACCAGACAGATTATCAGACGAGGACTATGTATCGTTATAAAAATGTAAAATATACCACATCTAATACTGCAAGTTCATTGGATGGATGGACGCTATATGATACGAAATCTTCAACTACATCATATGGAAAGGGAGATAGTGTATGGTATGGTCAGGGAGCGAGTGCAACAGCACCTGCCAAGGCCAATACAAATAGGGTTTGGAGTGTTGCAAAATCAAATGCGAATCTGAATCCTTGGGCATATACGGTTCCAACATATAATATCTCAATCAATACATATGGTGATGCAACGTATAAGAGTATGGTTAAGTGGATTCAATGTGCGTTATGTGTGTGCGGATATAATACAGCTATAGATGGTGTATTTGGCTCCAATACAGCTGCAGTTGTAAAGAACTTCCAGAGGGACCATGGTTTATCTGCTGATGGTATTGTTGGTACAAATACAAGAAATGCATTGAGCCAAGCAGCAACAAATGCAGCCAGATATGACTATTATTATGAGTCTCTAGCTACAAATACATCATATACATATTATTATTATCAGATGGATAGTAACTGGTCGGAGTGGCAGGATACAGAGATCACAGGTAATCTGGAGGTAAATCCTGGTGTTACAACGAAGATCGTTGAGAAAAAAACAGAGTATCGATATAAGGAATATGCAACAACAAGCAGTGGAGAGGTTCTTTATCCTGAATGTAAATTACCTGAGGAAGCTATGAATCTGGCTGGAAAGGATGCAGTTGTTATCGTATTCAAGAATAAAGTGAATCAGATTGCTGAGGATAATGTTGAGTATATTGGTAATACAACAATTGGTACTGATGGTTCTCTTAATATAAGTTTTGTCCCAAGAGAAGTGCAAACTTATGAGGGGACTGGTGATTATACGATTGTACTTGGAGTTAAAGGTACAACAAATTATGTAACGGTTGGCACTATTGAAGCTGAACGTCCTTCTTATAATGTTTCTTTTGTTGATGATATGGGTAATCTTATCGGAGAGGTTCAACAGATACAAGAAGGTCAAAATGCAGTTGTTCCTGATGCACCGGAAAAAGAAGGATACACATTTATTGGATGGGATTCAGGTACTACAAATGTTCATGATGATATGACTATTACAGCACAGTATGAGAAAAAGAAATGTAATGTAACATTTGTTGATTGGGAGAACAGAACAATAGATGTTGAAAAATATACATATGGAGATATCATTCAATTCCCTGATACGCCAGAAGCACCGGAGTCATTGACATTCACAAAGTGGTCAGTTCCTGAAGGAACGGAAGTTACAGAGGATATTGTATGCGAAGCTTTATATGAAGAGAAGAAAGTAAAGGTTACATTCATAGGATATGATGGTGCTATCGTGGATGAGCAGGAGATTGGGTATGGTCAGGCTGCAATGGAGCCGACACCAATTGCAGATGAGAGCATAGAGCTTGCACCGGAGGAGATTACAGTTCCGGCTGAGATTGATAATATGCATTTTGTGAGCTGGGGTGAAGATATTGATCTGAGCAATGTGACGACTAACATTATGGTGGGTGCCGTTTATGAGTTTGATGATACGGTGGAAACTCCTGTAGCATCTGTGCTGACCGGAGAATATAGTGAGAATCAGGTTGTGAGTCTGACATCTGATACAGAGGGTGCGGTCATTTATTATACAACTGATGGAAGTGATCCGACAGATGTGACAAATGATGATGTAAGAGAATATGAGACTCCTATCACAATCTCTGATATGACAGAGCTGAAATTCTATGCATGCAAGATGGGAATGAATGATAGTTCGGTTGTTGATGAATGGTATGCAATTAATAAAACAGGAAACACACCAATGCATGTTGTAAGTATATATGCTGTTAATACATACAATGAGGAAATTGTGCAAGATTATAAAGTATTTATAAAAGATAATACAAAATTAGATATTGGAAATATGATAGGAAATGAATATGATTCTGTGGAGTTGCAAGGTTTGTATTATGATCTGGAATTCTTGGATGAATGGCAGTCTTCAACTGAAACTGTAACGGAAAGTATGACATTATTTGCAAAATATTCTTCAAAAATGTTTAATGTGACATATCTGAATGAAGATGGAACAAAGATTACCACAGGTCAGGTAGCATATGGTACAGCTGTTGATAATTCTGTTGCACCTGAAAAGGAAGGATATAAGTTTGCAGGGTGGATGAGTGATGAGGATTATACCAATGTTACCAAAGATATTACTGTAACAGCAAAGTATCTTCCTGCTTCAGAATATGCAGTGATTGCATTTACAAGAACAAAGGCATCTATTATGGAGGGTTCAGTTTATAAATTGACGCCGAAAGTGACATATGATGCAACTGGAGAGATTGCAAACGAAGAATTGGCATGGACATGTTCAGATGAAAATGTTGCAGTTGTTGACAATGAGGGGAATGTTACAGCACTTGCAAAAGGCAGTGCAACTATTACAGCTGAAGTTGTATCAACAGGTGAAACAGCCACATGTATAATCACAGTTACTGGTAATCCTGAGACATCAATCTGCCTGTTTTCTAACGCTAAGTGTAAGTTGGTTGAGGGTTATCTACGTAATATTGATGCAGAGTCCAATACAGTTTCAAATATCATATCACAGATTGATTCAGATAATCTGAAAGTCTATGATATTGATAATATACAATTATCAGATGACGAAAAAATTGGAACTGGTGCAAGAATTCTGATGTATTCAGAAGATGGTAGTAGTTTGTTGGATGATATTACAGCTATATTAACGGGAGATTATAATGGTGATGGTTTGATAACAGGGCGTGATGTATCAGGATTAAGCAGATGTTTACTTGAGAAAGAACAGGCTTCACAGACACAGCTTATGGCTATGGATTTGAATGGTGATGGTTATGTAAACAATCGCGATGCTGCAATGCTTGGACGCTATCTTGTCGGAAAAGAGGAATTATGCGAAAACTAATCGTAAGATTGTTGAGTCTAATGATGGGATGTTTCATTATATTTGCTTGCTGCGAACACAGTATTGTGTTCGCAGCTGATACAGCCCAGATTCTCACAACAACTAGTATAATTGAAAAAATTGATGATAATCAGTATCTGATTCCTATCGTAATATATAACAATCCGGGAGTTATGGGGTTTAGAATTCATTTGCAATGTGTTTCTGATGAAACGATGATTTTTTCGGTATCAAAGGGGAGTGTAACATCTGTTGGCTCTTTTGATTCAGATGTTTCTTCAGACGGATCGGATTATGTAGATGTTTTATGGAATAATATCAATGAGATTACAGAAGATGGATCTGTAATGTATATTGGAGTTGAGGCATCTGCTGAAAAGGATATTCATATATTAATTTCCTATGATCAGCAGGATACATTTAACGAAAAATATGAGGATGTTTCTTTGGAATGTCATGATATCATAATACCAACCGATCAGGAAAAAGATGAAACAACAGAAGATTTGACAACGGAGGAAAGTATAAATCAAGATGAAATCAATAATCTGATTCATAATTCTGACGAGGATAAAATAAAACAGGATGCAAAAGAAGATGTTGATAATAACATGGTTGAAGATAAAATTGGAACAGATAACATTAAAGAAGCATTAATTAAATCACTGGCATATTATAAAGTTGATAGCCCTGAACGCATTTCAGAAGAGAATGAGGAAGAATTTTATAATACTGTTAAGAAGTATTTACAAAGTACTTCTGGTGTTGATCAAAAACTGGTAAACAAACTGGATATAAAAAAAGCTGTCAATCATGTAAAACTAACTGAGGATGACTATGATCAGATATTTATATATCAGGATGATGGTATCCCGGAGGTTGAAAATGTGAATAATTCGAATGCATCAAATGTTAGAAAATGGCTTGTAAATTACAAAATATTTATAATAGTTGGAGCATTGTTGGTAAGTACTATATTAATAATAATATGGAGGAGGAAAAGACATGGGAAAAATAAAGAATAGAATTGTAACACTTTTTCTGGTTTCTCTTTTACTTGTGCCGCAGAATATAGTTATTTATGCAAAAGAAGACATACCTGTTCAAATGGAAATTATGACAACACCTAAGGTATTGGAGTATTGTGTTGGAGATAAGATAAATACCAGAGGATTATCTGTAGCAATAACATATGATTCGGGAGCTGTGGATATTTTGTCAACAGGATATAGCGTAGAGTATGATTTTTCACAACCTGGTAAAACAGATGTTATGGTATCTTATGCAGCAGGTGACACTACTGTTCAGACTTCTTATAGTGTTAATGTATATGAATGTCCAATTCTGAAGACTAGTGATATAGAGGTATATCCTGGAAATGAAATCATGATTCCTGTCTATATAGAAAACAACTGTGGTTTAATGGGAATAGGAATTCAACTGGAATATAATCCTTCAGAATTAATGCCTATATCTGTAGATAGTACAGATATATTTACTACAGGAGTTGTAAATGACAATATTGGTGCTTCTACAGGAAATATTGTAGACGTAATATGGACAGGAACTGAGAATATAAGTGATGATGGTAAACTTTGTGATGTTGCGTTTTATTGTAAAGATAGCGCTTCTGCAGGAATATCAGAGATAAAAATATCTGCAACACCGACAAATACATACAACGAGAATTATAATACTATTACTTGTAAATCGACGCTGAGTACAGTTGATATTCTTCAAAAGCAACCTGAAAAGAAAAAATTAGAGAAACTTGCTGTAATACTGGAGAATTGGGAAGAGGGAAGTGAAGCAAATACTCCTGTTATCTATGGTAATGAAGGTGATGGTAAGGCTACATATTTGTTTTCGGATTTGATAGACGGAGAATATACAACTGATGTACCGGATAAAGCGGGAAAATATTACGTAAAAGCCGTTGTGGATGAAACAGAAGAATATTATGCAGGACAGGCAATCAGCAGTTTTGAAATTACTGAAAAACAAATTGTTCCCGTTTTAATTGAGAGCCTCAATTTGAATACTACGGATATCTCTATTATAGAAGGTGACATGGAGAGTTATCAACTTGCTGCGAATATTTTACCTGAAAATGCAACAAATACTGCTGTTAAATGGATTTCAACAAATAATTCTGTTGCTGTAGTTGATTCAGAGGGTGTAGTTACTTTTGTATCAAGTGGAACTGCCGTGATTATAGCATTAACAGTTGATGGTAGTGATCTCATGGCTTTTTGTAATGTGAGGGTTGAAGCGATGACTGTGCCTGATTTGGGGACGGCAGTTATTTCGAGTGTTAAAAATACATCGACAGGTGTAAAAATTGCATGGAGCAAGGCAAATAATGCTGATGGATATTATGTATACCGAAAGGCAGGCAAAGGGAATTACATGCGCATTAAAAAGATTACCGATGGTAATGTATTGTCGTATGTTGATTCTAATGCTGTAAATGGAGCAACATATACATATAAAATTGTACCATATAGTGGAGCTTTTATTGGTGCGGGAACAGAACAAAAAACTATGAGTATCGCTGCACCACAAATATCAGATATCACAAGTACAAAATCTGGATTAATGAATGTAAAATGGGATTATAATAACAGAGCTGTAGGTTATCAGATCCAATATTCAACATCAAGTAGCTTTTCCGGCAGTAAAACAATAACTATATATGAAAAAAATATAACAAATAAAACCATCAAAGGATTGACCCGAAACAAGAGGTATTATGTTAGGGTAAGGACTTTTAAAACATCTAAGGGGACATGGTATTATTCAGCATGGAGTAATAAAGGCTCTGTAAAGATAAAATAATTACTGGTAACGAATCTGGGGAGAATCCATACATAATGTGGATAATTCACTCAAAAAGGAGCGTAAGGTTATGGGAAATAATATTAAGATGCTAACATGTATAGTATCAGTAATATATGGTGTTTATCAAATATATGTTTTTATACAGAAAATGAATATGGGTGTATGGGATTTGGATTCAGCTATAAATTTCATCATTTCCATATTATTTGTTTCTTTAATCCTTTGTGGATTTTATGGATTTGGTTGCCTGTTGGATAATATAGATGATTTAAGAAATGAAATGATGATGAATTATGGGAAAAAGAAGAAGGTAAATAATAGTTTTGCTAACCCAATGTATGGTCAGAATTCTACATATCAGAATCAGGTATATCAGAATCCGGCATATTTAAATCAGATGTATCAAAATATGATGTATCAGGATCCTGGATATCAAAGACAAAGCTATCAGGAAACCGGATTAACGAACAATGAGCCAATAGATACAAAATGGGAGTGTAGTTGTGGATGTGAAAATACAGCGAATTCCAGGTTTTGCATTAATTGTGGAAAACAAAGAGTATAGTCAGGTTATTTTTGGGGGTAGAGGTCATTAGAATGTATTGTAAAAACTGTGGAAAATATAATGAAGATGAGAAAGAAATGCTGGTCTTTAAGATTTTAGTCCGGATTATTCATGAGAAACGCAGAATCTGGAGAAAATGTATCTGGGAGAAATAATTAACGGCGTATCAAAATATGAACGTACGATTACATAAAGAAAAGTCGATTGATAGATTGAACCATGAACTATTTTATCATCCTTTTAATTTTATATATTCAATTTACCGATTCCTATTGTTCGGGTCTTTTTGACAGGTTTCAGTCATTTGTCCTGCAGGATTTTCTGATTGATGGACGGGGAATGACAGAGAATAAGGCTGTTGCTTATATGGAGTTTGCGATGATACCATTTTATATTATTACCGCAATGGCACCTGTTGGAAGGGCTCTGGTAGACCGCTATGGTCTTAGAATTGTGATGCTGGCAGATATGATCCTGTTGGTGATCGGCTGCATGCTTTGTGCAGTGTCAGGCTCGCTTGCGGTGTATCTGACCGGCAATGCCCTTATTGTGTTCTGCTGTTCTCTGGATATTCAGAATCTCTATATCGTGACGGAGCTTCCGGAATCAAGGCGGGCCGGTATCCAGGGATTGGCAGGAGGTATTGCTGCTGTGGCAGCAATGGTAATCCCTGTTATTAGAAGATTTATTACACATAAGCAGTCAGTAAGCTGGAAATGGATATACATGACGGGTGGAGTTTTTGCGTTGACTGCTGTTTTTGTGTGTCTTGTATCTGGTCGGAACCATTTCCGTATACCTAAAAATAATAATTCTGATACGTTTGTAAGATATGATGAAACGCGCAGAAGCTGGAAGCCTGTTAGAAGAGAAATACGGACCAGATATGGTTCACTTATTCTTGTTTTGCTGGTACTTGGTGTAGCAACACCGGCGGTTACATTTTATAATGAACCGATGCTTACATTTTCTGGTATGGGAGAACTGAATATAAGTATTGCTTTGCTGATCCAGCCGGTTGTTCTGCTGGTCGTTCAGATCATCAGCGGTTTTGCTGCAGATCGGCTGGGTAGGAAAAAGGTTGCGATAGCTAATATTATTTTAGCTTGTCTTGCTTTGTTATTTTATGTTGTAATCCTTAGATTTTCGCCTGGTTTTGTACCTATATTATCAGGCGTAGCATGGGGAATGATGGTGGGATGCTATTTTGCAGGACAGAGTCTGCTTACCCTTATGATGCTTGAGCTGTCCGATCTCCATACATTGGGAAGGATTTCGGCACTGTCAACTTATGCATATGGGATAGGGGATGCTGTTGGAATCGGTGTGTCAACGATCCTTGTTGGTTCACTTGGTATGGGGATAACAAAATTAGTGGTTGGAATACCCGTACTTGTTATCTCAGTGTTGATTTGTCTAAAATTATATCCAAGATAAATAAAACATTCCTTCACCCGTTACGGGTTGACATTCCGGCTTAAAAATGAAATAATAACAAAATGTTTAGCATATCATAGATCTTCGTTACAGAAAGGATTCTGTCCGGTACAGATTATTTTAGTTAATATTATGAGTACATATACAAAACCTGAATTTAAAATCAATGAATTTGAAGGTCCGTTGGATCTGCTTCTTCATCTGATAGAAAAAAATAAATTTAATATCTTTGATATCCCGATCGTAGAGATTACGGAGCAGTATATGGATTATCTGAATCGTATGCAGGAAGAAGATCTGGATATCATGAGTGAATTCCTTGTCATGGCAGGTACGCTGATCAGTATCAAGGCCAAGATGCTTCTTCCGAAAGAGGAAGAAGAGGAGGAAGAAGAGGAAGATCCGAGGGCAGAACTTGTAAGGCGGCTGCTTGAATATAAGATGTACAAATATGCTGCCTGCGAGCTGATGGATATGGAGATCGATGCCGGAAAGGCATATTACAAACAGGCAACGATCCCGAAGGAAGTTAAGGAATATAAAGAAGATATTGATCCTGCAGAAGTTATTGGAGATACAACGCTTGCGCAGCTCAGTGAGATTTTCAATCAGGTGATGAAAAGGACTGTTGACAGAGTCGATCCTATCCGTAGTAAATTTGGTACCATAGAGAAGGAAGAGGTTCGAATTGAGGATAAGATGGATGAGATCAGAAATAATATCAGAGGTTTGAAAGGAATCAATTTTCGGACACTGCTTGAGGTACAGGCATCCAAAATCAATGTTATTGTCACATTTATGGCTATCTTGGAGCTTATGAAGACAGGTGATATCATGATCAGACAGGAAAAGTTGTTTGGAGATATCATTATCGATTCCCTGGAGGCGTAGGAGGATATATGGAAGAAAGTATTAAAAAAACGGAAGCGGCGATAGAAGCAGTATTATTTTCGGTTGGTGAAGCTGTGGAATGTAAGGAATTAGCCAAAGCACTGGAAATCGACGAGAATACGGTTCAGAAAATAATTGAGGAAATGATTGATAAATATGAGGCTGAGGACAGAGGAATCAGACTGGTGAAACTGGAGAATTCTTATCAGCTCTGTACCAAAAATGAGTATTATGATGTACTTACCAGAGTTGTAAATATGCCGAAAAAGCATACGCTGACAGATTCCCTGATGGAGACCTTGTCCATTGTGGCATATAAGCAGCCTGTAACCAGACAGGAGATAGAGGCAATCAGAGGGGTATCATGTGTTCATGCCATCAACAAGCTGGTAGAGTATAATCTGATTACCGAAGTTGGAAGGCTTGATGCCGTGGGAAGGCCGATATTATTTGGAACGACCGAGGATTTCCTGCGTAGTTTTGGAGTGACATCCATGGACGAGCTTCCGGTAATTACACCTGACAAGATAGAAGATTTCAGACAGGAAGCGATGGAGGAAGTCAATATCAAAGTAGAAGTATAAAAAAGAGCTGTCACGTAAGTAATGAGGTGACAGCTCTTTTTTATAATATACGTTCGATATCGACATTCGATGTCTTAGATAGATCAATAAAGTTATCCTTGGTTTTTACCATAGGTTTTGATAGTCGGACTTTGTTGATATATACGATATCTCCCTCTTCTCCATTTGAAAGGCGTACTTTGCAGTTCATGTAGCTGTTTACCACGTGCTCAAGAAAAGTAAGCAAAAGTTTTGGATTATATTTGCGGAGTCCGTCTTGTTCAAAGTGGTCAATAACAGTAAAAGGGCTGAGAGGTTCACGATAGACGCGCTTGGCGGTCATTGCTTCATAGATGTCGGCAATCGTAACGATCTGGGCACACCAATCGATCTGTTTGTCGGTAAGGCCGAGTGGATAACCGGAACCGTCACATTTTTCATGATGCATCAGTGCAGCGTATTGAACATGGAGGTCTACTTTTTGTTTGCGCAGAATCTCATAACCTTTTTGGGGGTGCGTCTTAATGATAGCAAATTCTTCTTTGGTCAGTTTGCCCGGCTTTTGAATGATTTTATCCGGAATCAGGAGCTTGCCAATATCATGAAATATACCACATATAGTAAGCAATTCGGTTTCTTCGGGTTTTAAGCCAAGCCATGTGGAGAATATATTACAGATCAATGCAACATTCAGGGAATGATTGAATGTTGAATCGTCATAATTTTTTAATGTGGAGAGCATATTAAATATCGCGAGGGGAGAATCTGTTGATTTGACGATATTTAACGTATCCTTAAGCATCATATCTACATCGATTGGTGCATTTTTATATACAATATCATTTAAATGCTCATTCATGTCATTGACATTTTTTTCATATCTTCGCTTGAATTTCTTATATTCCGGTCTGCTTGTGATGATATCCTCATCGACAGCGTAAGATGTAAGGACACTGCCTTCATCTTGTGGAAGTTCTTCTGAAGCGTCTACAAACAGTACATCATTTTGAATCAGTTTGTTGATCAGAGCTTTGGTTAATATTGTATCTTTGGGCAGAATTAATTTACCCTGCGTGGAGTATGTATCAGACAGGGTAATCATGCCTTCTTTTAATTCCGATGTAAAAAGTGAGCTCATAGACATAATCCTTTGTATATGTAATATAAATCAATTATAATTGATATGGTATTTTATTTCAATTGAAAAGTGAGCATGAAGTCTATATTTATGATAAAAACAATATAATAGTTGTGAAAAGATTATTTCAGGAATAATATGAAAAAAATAATATGTCTTGTTTTGATATCCTGCATGATCGTATTGTCATGGAATACAGATACTGTACAGGCGAGAGAGGAACCACCGGGAGAGAGTGAACTTTATTCTCTGTCGGCAGTATTGATAGATGGAGACAGTGGACGTGTACTCTATGAAAAAAATGGTTCTGATGTGCGCGCCATGGCCAGTACGACTAAGATCATGACGTTGATCCTGGCGCTGGAGTATGGGAATCCTGATGATCTTGTCACAGTCAGCTCTTATGCAGCCAAGATGCCGGATGTCCAGCTGGGAATATGTGAGGGAGAACAGTACAGACTGGAGGATCTGATCTATTCCATGATGTTGGAGAGCCACAATGATTCTGCGGTTGCGATTGCGGAACATATAGGCGGCAGCGTGGAGGGTTTTGCCGGGATGATGAATGCCAAGGCAAAGGAGCTTGGGCTTACGGATACATATTTTATTACACCAAATGGACTTGATGCGGAGAATAAAGATGGAAAGCACAGCACAACGGCTGTGGAGCTTGCGTTTATCATGAGATACTGCATTATGGATTCTCCGGTGCGTGAACAGTTTATCGATATATGTCAGACCAGGGAACACACCTTTGCAGATTATAATGGCAAGAGGAACTTTACGGTATATAATAAAAACCGGTTTCTTGATATGATGGAGGGGGTTATCGCCGGTAAAACCGGATTTACGGCTGATGCCGGTTATTGTTATGTGGCAGCTCTGGAGCGTGACGGAAGGACTTATATTATTGCACTGCTTGGATGTGGCTGGCCGGGAAACAAAAACTATAAATGGTCGGATTCAAGGACATTATTTGAATATGGTATCGATGCATTTACATATCAGACAGTATTGCAGAAGAATATGCATACAGATGACATAGCGGTAATAGATGGGATCGGTGCAGATCACGTTTCGACAGAGATACGGGATGACGTCTCGCTTCTGCTTGCGGACTCGGATGTGGCAGAAATAAGGGTGTGTATGGCAGAAGTATTAGAAGCACCTGTCAGAGCCGGTGATATCGTTGGAACAATAGATATATATATCAATGACAGTTTGTATTCCAGTGTAAATGTTTATGCTGCAGATAGCGTAAGGCGGATAGATTTTGCGTATTGCCTGAGACGTACGTTCGATATGTTTGTTCGTTGATTTTAAACATTTGTATTGATGTGCATATAATAAAGTATCGTAAGGAGGATTTTATCTTGGATATAAGCAATATATGTGTATTCGGTGAAGATGGAAGAATGGATTATGTGGCCCAGATATTTTATGACAGAGGCTATGATGTATATAGAGATCTGAAAAACCTGAATTCGAGGTCTGTTCTGATCCTTCCTCCGCCATGCGGAGAGCGGGAGATGGTACAGGTGCTTCCTTATCTTGTAGAAGGCCAGCGGGTATACGGCGGTATGGTATCAAATCGATTTATCCATGAATGTGCGTTGATAGGGGTTTGTATATCGGATTATCTGAAATGGGATCAGGTCACCGCAGATAATGCAGTTCTTACGGCCAAAGGAATTATAAAGGAAGCTATGGCATATGGTGCGGTTCTTCAGGAGAGTAATTGTCTGGTGACAGGATATGGATTTTGCGGAAAAGCGCTTTCCGGGGCTCTGGCTGAGCATGGTGCACATGTTGATGTCATGGTGAGAAATAAGAGCCTTGCGCCGGTGCTTATAGATGAAGGTTTCGGATATGTTGATATGGCTGAACCGGTCTGGAAGAGCCTTGAAAAATACAGCTATGTTTTTAATACCGTTCCGGCCCTCGTGCTGACAGCTGATGTACTGCAGGCTTTTTCAGATAATGTCATGATATTTGATATAGCTTCATTGCCGGGAGGCACAGATTTTGCATATTGCAAGGAGAATCATATTTTTGCCGTGAACAGTCTGGGAATACCGGGCAAAGAGTATCCGAAGGAGGCAGGGGAGATCATTGCCTATGCTATTATTGCTGATATGAATGCAGGATAGATCCGACAACGAAATATAGTTGGAAGGTAGTAAAAAAATGAAATTATCAGGGTGCAATATTGGATTTGCCATTACAGGCTCATTTTGTACGTTTGATAAAATTATACCGCAAATAAAAGTTCTTAAAGATGAAGGGGCGAATGTCATACCTGTTTTTTCATTTCATGCATATAGTCTGGATACCAGATTTGCAAAAGCGGATGAGTTTGTGAAACACGTTGAGGAGGCAGCCGGAAATGAAGGAATACACACGATACAGCAGGCAGAACCGGTTGGCCCGACCAAAATGTTTGATATCATGGTCATTGCACCATGTACAGGAAATACAGCCGCCAAGCTGGTGAACGGAATCATTGATTCACCTGTGCTGATGGCGGCAAAAGCGCATATGCGCAACAATCGTCCTCTTGTGATATCGATCTCAACAAATGATGCACTGGGAATCAATTTTCAGAATATCGGCAGGCTGATGGTGATGAAAAATATTTATTTTGTACCATTTGGACAGGATAATTATGTTGCCAAACCGAATTCAATGATAGCAGATCTCAGCAGATTAAAGGAAGCTTTAGAGACAGCACTGGACGGTAAACAGATCCAGCCTATTTTAGTATAAAATAATACAGCTGCATTAATGATATGATGTGTATATTCTGGAAAATATACTATATTATCATAATGCAGCTGTTTTGTTGTATTGCAGTTGATTGCTACAATTCGGATATTCAGTTATTGTCATGTCACAGTTACATTTTATATCGACAGAGAGTACTTGCGCATCCAGTAATCGATCTGCAGAAGATATGCAATCATCTGGGGACCGGCCATGAGCTGTCCGTACCACGGCTTTCCATATTCCTTTGGCTGATCCAGAAATTGTTCTACGACAGGAATGTTCAGGTAGCTCCTGATCGGTGAGGTTGAGTCGTTTATAACTTCCCGAAGCCGTTTGACAAGTATCTCCTCGTATTTCGGATGATAAGTCTTAGGATATGGATTCTTCGGTCTGTTTAAGATTGAATCCGGCAGAAGTCCTTTGGCGGCATTGCGAAGCAGACTCTTTGGAACACCGTCCACAGCCTTCATTTCCCATGGAACATTAAATACATAATCTACGATACGGTAGTCGGCAAACGGAACACGGGCTTCAAGACCACTGTGCATGGAAGTCCGGTCCATACGGTCTAACAGGGTCTGCATAAACCATCTTATATTCAGATATGATACACAACGGCGATTGGTCTCGAGCTCATTTTCTTCCGGCAGGATATCTACCTCGGATATGGAACGCTGATATGCATTTGCAATATATTGTTCCATGTGCAGGGCTGCTGCAAATTCGGGGTTCAGGATACTTTTTCTGAAACTGATATCACGCATCCATGGAAATGTTCCTGCATGTATCATGCTCTCCTTGTGAAACCACGGATATCCCCCGAAGATCTCATCTGCACATTCTCCGGTCAGGGCAACCTTGTGTTTTTTGGATACCTCACTGCAGAAATAGAGCAGTGAAGAATCGACATCAGCCATGGTAGGAAGACAACGGGAATCCACCGAATCATTGAGCAGATCTGCCAGCTTTTCATATTGGCATGTCAGATAGGTGTGATTGGTATGGAGATATTCTTTCATTATATCAACATATGGTCTGTCCTGACTTGGCTGGAAGCTGTTAGACTGAAAATGAAGATCATTATCTTCGTAGTCAAAAGAATACGTGTCTAACGTATCACCAGGAGCCATGTGCTGGCAGCATATTGAGGTTACCAGAGATGAGTCGATACCGCCCGATAAAAATGTACATATCGGCACATCAGAGATCATCTGCATCCGTACACTGTCGGTAAGCAGCCATCTGGTCTTCTCGATGGTTTCTTCATAACTGTCAGTATGTGGGTGGCTCTTGATCCGGTAATATATCCTCCGGGCTATGCCGGCAGGAGAACAGGTAATATATTCACCGGGAAGAACCTCGTGTATGCCGGTAAATACGCCGCAACCATAGGTCTTAGCCGGACCGATAGTAAATATTTCGTTGAATCCGTTAATATCCAGTCGAGGCCTGACCCGTGGATATTCGAACAGAGTATCAATCCGGGATGCAAAGATCATGGTCTTTTCCATCATAGTATAATAAAGCGGTTTTATGCCAAAATGATCCCTGAAGAGATAGAGAGTATTGCGAAGTTCATCATAGATCGCAATGGCAAATATTCCGTTTAGATGTGTAACAAAATCGGCTCCCCAATGTATGAAAGCATTGCCGATAATTTCTGTATCTGATTTTGTCTGAAAAGAGAAACCGAGAGTTTTAAGCTCAGAACGTAATTCGCGGTGATTATAGATCTCACCGTTATATACTATGTGATAATGATTGCCCTGATGATGTATTTTCATAGGCTGTCTGCCCGTGTCCAGATCGATTATGGACAGTCTGGTATGGGCGAGACAGCAGGAGCCAATGATAGAGCAGCCCTGATCATCAGGACCACGCATCTTCATTGACTGTATCATGTTATTAAGTATCTTAAAATTATTCTTTGGATTATCGGCATAATTCATATGTGGATGATAGAAACCGGCTATACCGCACATGATAATCCTCAAAAATGCTTTTGTAATATCATATTCAGATTAGAGTAATTCTGCTACATCTAGCAGAAGCTGTTTTGTTTTATCCCAGCCAAGACATGGATCTGTGATGGATTTACCATAGCAGCCCTCGCCGATAGTCTGATTACCATCCTCGATATAACTCTCGATCATGACACCCTTGACAATACGGCGAATGTCGTTGTTGTGGCGGCAGGAATGCAGAACTTCTTTGACGATACGAGGCTGCTCATACCATTTTTTGCCGGAGTTGTTATGGTTTGCATCCACAATACATGCAGGATTGACCAGTTTATCAAATGAGGCATATGCATCTACAAGACGCACGAGATCATCATAATGATAATTCGGAACAGATTTGCCGTACTTATCAAGACCGCCGCGGAGAATGCAGTGTGTATAAGGGTTGCCTGAGGTTTCGGCCTGATATCCCTTGTACATAAATACATGGCTTGTCTGGCCTGCCAGGCAGGAGTTCATCATGACATTAAAATCACCGCTGGTCGGATTCTTCATTCCAACAGGAACATCAATACCGCTGGCAGTCAGTCTGTGAAGCTGATCTTCGACACTTCGTGCTCCAACTGCATGATATGCAATAAGGTCATTAAAATAGTGCGTATTTTCCGCATACAGCATTTCGTCTGCAGCAGCCATTCCTGTTTCTTTAATGGCGCGGAGATGCAGTCTTCGAACTGCAAAAAGTCCTTCTGCCATATCTGTTTTCTTGTTTGGGTCGGGCTGATGCACCATGCCTTTGTAGCCGGCACCGGTCGTTCTTGGTTTGCCGGTATAGATTCTTGGAATAATAAGTATCTTGTCTTTGATCTCAGCCTGAAGATCAGCGAGTCGGTTTAAGTAATCCATGACCGGCTCTTCACTGTCTGCCGAACATGGACCTATTATCATGATAAATTTGTCTGATTCGCCGGTAAATACTTTTTTTATCTCGTTATCCCTTGCATCTTTTATTTTTTTCAGTTCATCACTCAAAGGCAGTGCTGCCTTCAGTTCTTCCTCTGTAGGAAGCTGTTTTACAAAACTTATACTCATCTTTAGAGTCCTCCTTATTACGTAACACATTGCTTTACAGTTTAACAGTGCAAAGTGAAAAAGTCAAATATAATATTATTATCATATATTTTTATGGACATCGTATAATATAACAATAAGAAATGTGAGAGATAAATCAGAGTGTTTTTTAAAAAAATTTATGCTGTTATATGCATGATGGCTTTTTTGATCGTCTCCTCCGGGTGGGATTATGCTACAGAGACGGATGCGGTGCAGGAGGATACAGAGTACGATGATCTGGAGAAATCGGATACATATGTGGAAGCAGCGGCGGAGACAGGGCAGATGGTGGAGCTTCAGTCTCCGTCAGCTATCCTGATTGAAGTCTCGTCCGGTAAGATCATATATGAGAAGAACCCGGATGAACAGCTAAGACCTGCCTCTGTGACCAAGATCATGACGCTTCTTCTGATCTTCGAGGAGATAGAAGCGGGAAATATGGGTTATGATGATATCGTAACAGTGACGGAACATGCTGCTTCAATGGGTGGTTCACAGTGCTTTTTTGAGGCAGGAGAGCAGCAGACTGTGAGAGATATGATCAAATGCATAGAGATTGCATCCGGAAATGACGCTGCTGTTGCCATGGCCGAACATATTGCGGGGAGTGAGACTGCATTTGTTGATATGATGAACAAGAAAGCACAGGAGCTTGGGATGGTCAATACGCATTTTGAAAATGCCTGCGGTCTGGAAGCAGAAGGACATCTGACATCTGCCAGAGATATTTCGATAATGGCAAGAGAATTATTGTATAAGCATCCGGATATCAAAGATTTCTCCACGATCTGGATGGACTCTATCATACATAAGACCGCCCGTGGAGAATCCAGATTTGATCTTGCAAATACAAATAAATTCCTGAATCAGTACACCGGAGCAACAGGGCTCAAGACGGGTTATACATCTCAGGCAAAATATTGTATGGCAGCCTCAGCCAGCAGAAATGGTGTTGAGCTTATCGCTGTTATCATGGGAGCGGAGACGAAGGAGATAAGAAACAGTGAAGCCTGTAAATTGCTTGATTACGGTTATGCCAAATGCAAGACATATTCTGATGCAAATGTATTGCCGGATGATCTGAAGATTCCCGTATCAGGTGGAACACAAAAATATGTTGCATATGCACCATGTGATCCGCATGCGGTGATCCTGGTGGATGGCACACCCGAAAATGTAGTCAAGAAGGTTATTCCATATCAGAATCTGGAGGCACCTGTCCATAAAGGAGATATCATAGGAGCTGTCCAGTATAGCTATGACGGTGATCTGATCGATGAGGTTCACATTTATGCAGATGAAGATGTTGAGAAGATGACTATGCTGTATTCATTAAAGCAGGTATCCGGTAAATTATTTATGGCAAAATAATCCGATATATTATATAATCTTTATACTAACAGGTAATTGCATAATTTATTAGAAAAATAAATTATGCAATTACCTGTTTATCACAGAAAATGGCGGGAGTTATTGAATGGTTAAAATAATTAGTATCATCTGCATATTTATGCTGGTATGCATTGCCCTTGTTCTCCTTGAGAGTCACAGGGAATGTAAGCATCTTCGTGTAACAGAATATACAGTGGAATCTGAGAGATTACCATCAGAATTTGACGGGTATCGTTTTATGCTGATGGCAGATCTGCATGATGTGGTATATGCAGATGATAACAAAATCATATGGGATGTACTTGAACAATATCATCCTGACAGTATCCTGCTGGCGGGGGACATGCTGGTATGCCGACCTGATATGAGAGAAAGAAATCTTGATATGACAGAGGTCGTTCGCAGATTGACAGGCTATGCAGATTGTTATTATGGACTTGGTAATCACGAGATGGGTATTAAGCAGGGAGTAAGAAATGTTGGAGATCTGTGGGAGAAATATCTGGATGAGCTGCATCTGGAAGATAACAGGGCACTGCATCTGCTTGATAATCAATCTGTATTGATTCATAGAGGGGATGCAACGATCCGTGTGACCGGGTTGTCACTTGACATGGAGTATTACAGACGACTTTCACGTGCATATCCTACGAAAACTGTAATAAGTGATCTGGTGGGAGATGCGGATTCTTCATACTATAATGTCCTTATTGCACATAATCCGGATTTTTTTGATGCTTATGCAGGATGGGGGGCGGATCTGGTTGTGTCGGGACATAACCATGGCGGTATGGTGAGATTACCCGGTCTTGGCGGTGTAATCTCACCACGTCTTCATATTTTTCCGAAATATGACTATGGAATACATAGGAAATCCGGTTCGACAATGGTGGTATCAGGTGGCATGGGGGCACATTCCGTAAAGATTCGTGTCAATAACAGACCGGAGATGGTTGCCATAACCTTGAAAAACAGGAAAGGATGATACAATCAGGTTGAAAAAAACCATAATATAATATATGATATAATGAGCATTGCACAGGATTGCGCTTGCGGAAGCCTGTATAATGCGAAAGGAACACGGAGCCGTCAGGCGACGTGATATAATGAGCATTGCACAGGATTGCGCTTGCGGAAGCCTGTAT
>JBJEJF010000040.1:0-10732 GCA_051877775.1 Wujia sp. | reverse complement strand
GATAGAGCAACCGCCTCCTAAGCGGTAGGTCGGGCGTTCGAATCGCCTCGGGAACGTGAACAAAAGACCCGCATATGCCACAGGCTGTGCGGGTTTTGTATATTGGAGGTGACTTTAGATGGATACAAATAACACTGATAAAATATATGTGATAGGACATAAGAACCCTGATACAGATTCAATCTGTTCTGCCATTAGTTACGCATACCTGAAACGGCAGCTGACGGGAAAAGATTATGTTCCAAAGCGGGCCGGTGAGATAAACGCTGAGACTACTTTTGTCCTGAAATCCTTTGGAATGGATGCCCCTGAGTATGTTGAAAATGTTTTTACACAGGTCAAGGACGTAGAATATAGACATTTAGATGGTGTGTCCGGCGAGATATCCATCAAAAACGCATGGGAGATCCTGAGTGCATCCGGTGCAACTACACTTCCTTCTGTCGATGAATATGGCAACCTGACCGGTCTTATTACCGTGCGCGATATCGCGATGTCTTATATGGAAGTCTATGACAACGAGATCATCGCCACAGCGCATACACCTTATTCCAATATTATAGATACCCTTTCCGCTGAATTAATTGTCGGAGATCCTCACAATATCGTACAGACCGGAAAAGTCCTGATTGCTGCCGCTAACCCTGACATGATGGAAAATTATATTTTCAAGGATGATATCGTCATCCTCGGTAACCGGTATGAATCCCAGCTCTGTGCTATAGAGATGGATGCTCAGTGCATCATTATCTGTGATGGAGCAGTGGTATCAAAAACGATAACCAAGCTTGCGGAAGAAAAAGGTTGTTCCATCATAAGTACGCCGTACGATACCTATACAGTTGCGCGTCTGATCAATCAGAGTATACCAATCCGCCACTTTATGAAAAATACTAATCTGATTACTTTTTCCACAGAGGATTACATCACGGATATCCGAAGTGTCATGGCAAGCAAGAGACACCAGTATTATCCCGTTCTGAATGAATCAGGAAAATATGTAGGTCTGATATCCCAGCGAAATTATTTGAATGCGAATCCCAAAAAAGTCATTCTTGTCGATCACAATGAACATGCACAGACAGTGGATGGAATAGACGAAGTACAGCTTCTTGAGATCATAGACCACCATAGAATCGGTGGCATGCAGACGATGAATCCTGTTTATTTCAGAAATCAGCCACTGGGATGTACTGCAACAATCATATACCAGATGTTTGAAGAAACAGGCATTGATATACCAAAAAATATTGCCGGCCTGCTCTGTTCCGCCATTATATCAGACACCTTAATGTTCCGGTCTCCGACCTGCACTTCTGTAGATGAAGAGGCATGCCGCAAACTGGCTAAGATTGCAAATGTGGATATCGAAGCTTATGCAGTTGCCATGTTTAATGCAGGCAGCAAACTAAAAAATAAAACTGATGAGGAGATATTTCATCAGGATTACAAGGTATTTTCAACGGATAACTTTACTTTCGGTATCGGCCAGATTACTGCCTTTAACAGTGACATTCTCGATAGCATAAGTAAAAGGATCCTGAAATATATGGAAACAATTTACAGCAGTAAAGAAGTTGATATGTTATTTTTCATGCTGACTAATATCTTCACAGAGAGTACAGAACTTCTTTATTACGGTAAGGATGCTGACAAGCTTTTATCCAAGGCATTTAAACTTGATGATGTCTCCGGAGGAAGCATCAGACTTAAGGGAGTAGTGTCACGTAAAAAGCAGGTAATTCCTACCATTATGCGGGCAACACACGACTGATCCGACATATTTTACATTTCAGTCTCCGATATCAAAGAATATAGTCATATGACACAAAAATTATAATCGTCTGTTTCTCACAGAGATTGAATAATTTGCCGTATTATGATAAACTGTATTAGATGAATATCTACGTGGGCGCCATCAGGCAACATGATTATTATAATGAAAGGGAGGTAACGTATGAAACGCAAATCACAGTCTACACTTACGATCAGCGCTGTAGCATTTATTGCCGCACTTCTGGTTGATCTGTACCTGATTATCGTTTATCCTGCCAGCATTGAACTTATCATTGCTGTTTCTCTGATTGTTATCGTTGATACGTATTTCATGGTTGACGGTATCCTTGCAAAAGTTGACGAGATTGCCTCCATCAATATAGACAAGCAAAATGAGATAACCAAAGTTCAAAAGGGTATCTATTCAGTTGCCAAGCGGGAAGAAGTCTCAAGAACGCAAAGCATGTCAGCTCTTCTGGATATGATGCTTGAACTTAAAGATGAGAACTCCAAGCTATACAAAGAAATGATTGAACAGGATAAGGTGATGGCCAAGCTTCAGCTTAAAAAAGATTCTGATAATACGACCAAAGTTGTAAACAGCAACGAACGTCTGGCTGTCCTGATTGCCCAGATGGCAACCGCAAATGCCAAGTCCCAGAGTGAAGCGATCGAGATTCTCAACGATATCTGCAAAGAGCTGGAAGAAAGAAATGGAAAGTTAAATACTGCAAACGACTATTCACATCTTCGTGTCATGAAGTCCAAGGCAGAGTAACAGCAAAGGAAGTCCAATGAATTATATTGTATTTGATCTCGAATGGAACCAATGCTGTGGCGGACATGAAAATGAGAATCCCCGGATGCCATTTGAGATAATCGAAATCGGAGCTGTCAAGCTGGACAGTAAATTTAATATTACAGACTCTTATTCAAGTATTGTGAAACCCCGCATCTACAAAAGGTTACAGCCTCACATCAAATCGATTTTGAATTATGATGAAGCTACGCTTCGAAAGGGGAGACCTTTCGATATGGTATGTCGGGAATTCATCAAATGGTGTGGTGATGATTATATATTCTGTACCTGGGGTTCTATGGATATCAGTTATCTGCAGAATAATATGGAATATTATCATATGCTGCAATGGAACGCGCCGTTAAAATTCTATAATATCCAACAGATATATGCTGATACGACCGATGAAAATAAATCGATTGTGAAACTGGAAAAAGCCGTAAACTTCCTGGATATAGAGATTGACAGACCTTTTCATTCCGCTGTAAATGATGCATATTATACAGCAAAAGTCCTAAAACAGATTCATCCAAAAGATCTGAATGACCGGTACTGTTTTGATGTATATAATAATCCAAAGGCTGTGGATGAAGAGATCATTTCATATCATAAGAATTATATGGAATATATTTCCAGAGAATTTAATGATAAAAAAGAAGCTCTTGCAGATAGAGATCTCCTTACAACCCGATGCTATAAATGCAAAAAAAAGCTTTCCAAAAAAATAAAATGGTTCTCTAATACACCAAATTCTTATGTCTGTGTGGGAAGATGCTGGTATCATGGCTTGGAAGCATGCAAGCTAAGATTCAAACAGACCCGTGAAGGAAAGGTTTTTGCAATTATAACAACACTTCCTACTGATAAAAAAGGAATGGAAAACATACGGGAACGTCAAAATGAGTTAAGACTGCGGCGTCAGGAAAAACGTCATAATAAAAATAAAAAAGACCTTGAATTCGAATAATCCGAAACAAAAACAAACAGCCCCTTCATACAAGGGGCTGTTTGTTTGCTGTCCCGGATCTTCTTGGATATGCTTTTGGTGTTGCCTTAATTTTTTTAATAAACACAAAACTTCTTCCGATATCAGAATCCGCAAGCTGCATTTTTTCGATTCTTTCGATCTTTCCACCAAGGATAGCAACTGCCTTTTTTCCCTGATCTAATTCTTCATCGATCTTATCTGTCTTATACGGCACAAAATATCCTCCCTGTTTTACAAAAGGAATACAGTATTCAGACAATACCGCCATATTCGCAACTGCACGGGACACGACCAGATCAAATTGTTCTCTGAGTTCTCTGCTTTGTCCACCTTCCTCAGCTCTGCCATGAAGTGCAATACAACTTCCAATGCCTGTTTGTAATGAAGTTCCTCCATCAAGCTTGAGTGCATCTATTACCTCATTTAAGAATTTTACACGCTTATTCAGTGAATCAAACAATGTAACATTAAGCTGTGGAAATGCTATTTTAAGAGGAATACCGGGAAATCCGGCTCCCGTTCCCACGTCTATTAGATTAAGTGATTTTTCATTTAATTCCATATATCCGGCAAGAGCAACACTGTCGATAAAATGTTTTAATATAACATCCTCCCGTTCTGTGATGGCCGTCAGGTTCATTACTTTATTTTTTTCGATCAACATCTCATAATACATTTCAAACTGTGCAAGCTGACCATCAGAAAGCTGTATATGACCCCCGGATATGGATTCCAGATATTTTCTTATTTTCTGCATAAATTGATTTCCTTTTATTTTTGCATTATTTGTTTTTAGCTGTCAGATAGATCATCAGAACAGATACATCAGCAGGTGATACACCTGATATTCTCGAAGCCTGCCCCAAAGATGCCGGACGTATTGCAGAGAGCTTCTGTCTGGCTTCCTTGCGGAGATTAGCCACATCATCATAATCGATATCTGCCGGAATAAGTTTCTTTTCCATTTTCTGAAAATGCTCTACCTGCTGCTTTTGCCGGCTGATATACCCGTCATATTTTATGGCAATATCTATCTGTTCTATAACTTCAGGTGACAGTTCATCATGAAGCTCCTGCCTTCCTTCATCCAGTTCCGCAAGCATTTCATATGATAATTCCGGACGGCGGATCAACTCTGCCAGTGTAGCTGCCGTTCCAAGTGGAGAACTGCCATGGGACGCCAGAAACTCCTGTGTTTTCTTATTTGCGCCGATCACGACCGAATTCATACGGGCAATTTCTTCATTTATCTGTCTGCGTTTCTCACAGAATTTTGCATATCTCTCATCATCAATAAGTCCGATATCATGTCCGATATCTGTCAGTCTTAAATCCGCATTATCCTGTCTGAGAAGCAATCTGTATTCTGCTCTGGAGGTCATCATACGATATGGCTCCTGTGTCTCCTTAGTCACAAGATCATCTATCAGAACTCCAATGTATGCCTGGGAGCGGTCGAGAACGACAGGTTCTTTTCCCTGCAGCTTGCGTGCCGCATTGATTCCTGCCATAATTCCCTGGGCTGCTGCCTCCTCATAACCTGAACTTCCGTTTATCTGTCCTGCAGAAAAGAGTCCTTCAATCTCCTTAAACTCCAGATTTGCCTTAAGGTTGACAGCATTGATACAATCATATTCTATAGCATATGCATTCCTGACTATCTTTACATTCTCTAATCCGGGAACTGTGTGAATCATTGCATATTGTACATCCTCAGGCAATGAAGAGGACATACCACCCATATACATTTCATTTGTAAATTCTCCCTCCGGCTCAATAAACAACTGATGTCGGTTTTTATCAGGAAATTTCATAACCTTGTCTTCTATAGAAGGACAGTAACGTGGTCCTGTTCCCTCTATCATACCGGAAAAAAGAGGAGAGCGGTCAATGTTTTCCTTGATGATTCTATGCGTTTCCTCATTTGTATAGGTAAGCCAGCAGGATATCTGTTCACGTTTGATATCCTCCTCTGTATTGGTAAATGAAAACGGAACAATATGTTCGTCTCCTTTTTGTTCCTCCATCTTAGAAAAATCAATTGATTTTTTATCCAGTCTCGCCGGCGTTCCAGTCTTGAACCTGCGGATAAATATTCCGGCATCCTTCATAGAATCTGACAGATGATTTGCAGCCTGAAGACCATTTGGTCCGGTATAATTAACCACATCACCATAGATACATCTCGCCTTGAGGTAAGTACCTGTACAGAGTATGACTGCCTTTGCGTGATATATGGCACCTGAAAATGTCTTTACACCCCTGATTACTTTTTTCTCGTCATACAAAAGCTCCGCAACCTCAGCCTGCCGGAGTGTCAGATTATCCTGATTCTGCAGAGTAAGCCTCATCTGCTTGGTATACTCAACCTTGTCTGCCTGTGCCCTGAGAGAATGGACAGCAGGACCTTTTGATACATTTAACATCTTGGACTGAATATATGTCTTATCAATATTTTTTCCCATCTCACCGCCAAGCGCATCTATTTCCCGTACCAGATGTCCCTTGGAGCTTCCACCTACATTAGGATTACATGGCATCAAAGCCACACTGTCCATACTGATCGTAAACAATATGGTATTCATACCCATTCTTGCCGCTGCAAGTGCTGCTTCACAGCCGGCATGTCCGGCACCTACTACAACCACATCATATTCTTCTTCGATAACTGTACTGCTCATAATATTATATCTCCATACGATCCACCTTTTTTTCATAATGGATCTTTATCAATGCTTTTTGTTCATTAGCTATTATTATACATTTTAATACTATTGGAAACAATCATTTTTTGTGATACATTGAAAACTGCTTCTTAATAAAGAAGTGTACACAAAACTAGAATTTATGTTATATTAAAATAAATTTAATATATTTGCGAAACATATTTTTATAACGTATATTTTATTTTTTTTTATGTGTAATATATTATATATGCTCTTGTTTTAGTTATATATTTTTTTGAAGGACTTTTGCAGTTTTTTGAAGTTCTATTATTTTTATAATACTACCAGAACATGCACACGCTACAGCGAACTCGCGTCATCTTGCAATAACATGGGGATATGAAAGGACTTTTGGAAACGTGGGTCCTTAGGGCGAGCCTTAAGGCTCACCCTTAGTACCCTTACGTTTCCAATGGAGCGCAAGCGTTCCTGGAATACCCCATGTTATTGCAGATGACACTCAAACACACTTGCGCGTGTGCATTGGCAGTATTATAAAAATAATGAACTTCTGAAAAAACTGCGTCTCATCAAAAAAATATATAACTAAAATAAGAGCTGTACAACGTATCCTCACATAAAAAAACATAAAATATGCGTTATACGAATATGTTTCACAAATATTAAAAGATAGTTGGAGGTTTCTATGAAAGATACGATTGCTGCTATTGCAACCGGCATGGGCAATTCCGGTATCGGAATAATAAGGATCAGCGGTGAACAGGCATTTAATATTGCAGATAAAATATTTCATCCCAAAAATAAACATAAATCAATTATGACCATGGAAAGCTATACAGCTGCCTATGGAGTTATATCCTATGAAAATGAAATCTATGATGAGGTAATTGCACTTGTCATGCGTGCACCGGCAACCTATACTGCAGAAGATGTGGTAGAACTGGATTGTCATGGTGGAATTACTGTCATGAAGCGTATCCTTGATCTCGTAATACAGCTCGGAGCAAGACCTGCAGAACCGGGTGAATTTACCAAACGTGCCTTTCTGAACGGAAGGATAGATATGTCCCAGGCAGAATCCGTCATGGATCTTATTCATGCCAAAAACGACATGGCAGCAAAGTCATCTGTAAAACAACTCACAGGAGGACTTAATTCTGTTATCAGGGAGATGAGAGACAAGCTTCTATATAACATTGCCTATATTGAATCTGCCCTGGACGATCCGGAAAATTACTCTCTGGATAATTATCCACAGAATTTAAAATCAACTGTTGATAACCTGTTAATAACTATAAATAAGTTAATAAAATCAAGCGATGACGGACGTCTTATCCGGGAGGGCATACGAACAGTAATCGTCGGCCGACCAAATGCCGGTAAATCCTCCGTTCTTAATATGCTCTTAGGTGAAAACAGGGCAATCGTAACTGATATAGAGGGAACTACCAGAGACACACTGGAAGAGATCGTTAATATAGACGGAATATCGCTGAATATCGTGGATACAGCGGGTATCAGGGACACTGACGACATAGTAGAAAAAATAGGTGTGAACAAAGCAATTGACACAATCTCAGATGCTGACCTGATTCTATACATTGTTGATGGAACAACCGAATTAAATGAAAATGACCATATCATTATGGACAAAATAAAAGGTAAAAAGATAATTACTCTCATCAACAAAAATGACCAGAAAATCGTTGTTGATAAAATGTTGATAACTTCAATAATTGACACAGAAATACTTGAAATATCAGCAAAAGAGAGCAGAGGTATCGATGAACTGCATGATCTTCTTAAAAAGATGTTTTTTAATAATGAACTGCAGTTTAACGACGAAATCTATATAACCAATCTTCGTCACAAATCTCTTCTATATGATACACGTGACAGCCTGAATAAAGTACTGGAGAGTATAAATATGAATATGGGGGAAGATTTCTATACAATTGATCTGATGGCGGCTTATACCAGTTTAGGACAGATTATAGGTGAAGAACTGGAAGATGATCTGGTCAATAAAATATTCTCAGAATTCTGTATGGGAAAATAAATTTATGTATAAAATAAGGCGGATGAAAGTTCATCCGCCTTACATAATTTCTAAATACAATATTAGTTATATTAGTTTTTCTTCAGGTATACAACTACCTTACGATATGGCTCTTCACCTTCACTTCTGGTAGCTACGTACTTATCATTCTGCAATGCAGAATGAATAATTCTTCTCTCATAAGGATTCATCGGCTCAAGTGTAAAAGATCTTCTTGTTCTCTTAACCTTGAATGCAATATTCTTGGCAAGGTTCTCAAGTGTATCCTTTCTTCTTGCACGGTAATTCTCTGTATCAAGCTTTACTCTGATATAAGACTCGCTCTTCTTATTTACAAATAAGCTGATCAGATACTGCAACGCATCGAGTGTCTGTCCTCTCTTGCCGATCAGAATACCCATCTCAGGACCTGCAACATCAATGTCCATATTATTGTTTTCCTGATCAAATTCTATCGTTATCTGCGCTTCGATATCCATAGCTTTAAACAGGTTATCAAGATATTCTTTTATATCATCTATAAAGGATTCTTTTTTCTTTGCCTTTATTATAGCAGGTTTAGCTCCAAGTCCCAGAAATCCTGAAGTTCCTTTATCAACAATTTCATATTCTAAATCAGTACTGGCAACACCAAGCTCCATGGAAGCTGCTGTGATTGCTTCATCAACTGTTTTAGCTTTGAATTCTCTAAACTCCACTAGTTTTTACCTCCATTATCATTATTATAACGCTGCATGATATTGGCCTTTGATGCAAGACTGCCTTCTCTGTATTTTGTATTTCCATCAGAATTGCGCATTGTATTTGATGTATAGTTTTTCAGATTAGCAGTTGCTGCGCTGCTGTTGACTCTTGGATTTGATTCCTGCGGTCCATATGCAGCTTCCTGCATTTTCTGCATAAATGATTTCTTGCCTTTTTTCTCTCTCTTTGCCTTTTTCTTTGCAGCTTTTTCCATACTCTTGTTAACGATCTTCTCCATATCACAATGCTTGAAATATGCATTGATAACAAGTGTAGTCAGAAAACTTACAAACGCACCGGCAGCCCAATAGAGACCAACACCGGCTGGAACACCAACACAGACAAAAAATGACATGATAGGCATTACATTCATCATCATCTTCATTGACTTCATTGTTGCCTGCTGTGTCGGATCGTTGCTTGCTTCCTGCTGTGGTGTAGCATGTAAACTCAGATACTGGAATATCAGCGATAATATAGGTATTATAAGTGCAACTGATAAATGGAATCCAGGAGTTGTAGTCAGATTAATACCAAAAAAATCATATATCTTGTCTATCTCAGGTACATATTGATTTATTGCATTAACGATCTCGCCCTGATTATTTAATAATTCTTTAAAGCTTGTCCATGACTCTGTAGAAAACTTTGCAAGTACATCAATTACGGTATTTACATTACCATCAGTCAGTGTAATTGCCTTTAAAGTCTGATTTCCTTCCTGAAATTCTCTCAGCTTGCTCATAGCATCAGGATCATTACATATACGTGTCGCAATCGGCTCATATAAATCTTTGATTTTTCCTACATATGCAGGAATATTTTGTATAACCCGATACAAACCGAAGAATATAGGCATCTGTATAATACCTGTAAGACATCCTCCGGTCATATTTGCGCCGTATTTTTCCTGTATCTCTCTGGTCTCCATCTGCTGTGCCATCAGAGATTCCTGATCTTTTTTGCCCTTATATTTTTTTGCTACCTTATTGATCTCAGGCTGAATATAATTCATAATCTTACCTGATTTATTCTGCTTGATCATAAGAGGAAGCAGACAAAGTCTTATCAACAAAGTAAATAAGATAATAGCAATACCGATATTAATGATTCCAAGGCTGCTGAGTCCATCATATAACAGACTAAGGATAGCTCCTAAAAGCTTTGATATAGGCTTCAAAATAAAGCCGCCTTGCTGTGTTAATAACATACTGTCCTCCAAACAATTCTCTAACCATTTTATGGCAGTGGGTCATATCCACCTTTTGAAAACGGATTACATCTGAGTAATCTCCAGACTGTAAGGGCTGTTCCCTTGAAAAATCCATATTTTTCATATGCCTGCAAGGCATATTCCGAACAGGTAGGTGTATATTTACATACACCATATCCTTTCATTGGGGAAATATATTTTCTATAGAATTTGATTAGTGCAATACATATCTTTTTCATTTACTCATCCTCCTTTATCAGGTGGTGAAGTTCTGCAAGATGGAGAAATGCACTCTCTATATCCCAATAGTTTTTTCCCTTTGCAGCGACACGGGATACGATCACAATATCATATCCTTCTTTTAATCTGTCCCTGTTTAACCTGTAACTTTCTCTTATCAATCTGGTTATGCGATGCCTGACCACACTATTCCCAACTTTTTTACTAACAGAGATTCCGATTCTAC
>JBJEJF010000039.1:6325-10760 GCA_051877775.1 Wujia sp. | reverse complement strand
CGGGTACGGTATTATGAAACCGTCCCCTTGTTCCGCGCATCGATGCCAGTCTTACATTCCGGTTATAGTCACGCCCTATAAAGACCACATTCTTATGCGCCTTTTCCTGATACATGTCTCCGGAAGCGGTAAAATGCCTTATTATGTCTCCGTCGATGCCCCGTCCGGTCAGATACCGGATCAGGATATCATTATTACTGTCCGGTTCCGGGAGCTTTAATCCGTTTTCTTCCTGTACTCCGGAACGCATGTCATGTCCGGCCATACGGTCTGCTCCATCCGGCTTAATGTCATCCGGCTGTATGGAAAGAACCGCACATACCGCATCCGTAAACGACAGCCCCTTAACCTTGATCAGATAATCAAGTGCACTCCTTCCCCCGATACCATGTGACCACCAGCACCATTTCCCATGATCGATCTTAAGGGAATCATGCTCCTTTGTCGTGTAATATCCGCCTTTAATACGGACAAGATTCCATGGCTCGTGAATGGACAGCCAGGTAAGCGCATCCATCTCTTTTGCCCTGGCAACAGTTTCACGGCTTATCCACACGGATCCATTCCTCCTTTCATCTGTCAATGTAAAAATCCTGTTCCCGGTCTGCACTGCCATACAGCTCGTCAAGCAGCGGCGGCTTCGATATAACCGGGCTGTCACTGTTATGGTTCAGCTCCATGCGGCAGTATTCCGCCCATTCAAGAACCTTGTCGTAATACTCCCTGCCGTAGGTCGTATCCGGTGCAAATTTCCCTGCCTTCTCCGTGATCTCAAGAAGGCTGTTATGACTCTTAAGATGTCCGATCACATTCGGAGCCAGCTGCAGATAGTCAAGAAAGTTGATCTTGCCCCGGCCAAAGTCAAGGCTCTGCACGTGCTCATATGTCCAGTCATTGTATGTATAAGTGATCCGCAGCATCATGTATTTTGACGGGTCATTACCGGCTTCATCTGATACACGTCCGATATACTGCACCGCATCATGGACATTCATACTGTATGCCGGTATGTCTGCTGCATTGCTGTATGTAATACTCACCATCGGCCATGCTGCACTGTAACCGGCGTTCTCATATTTCTCCAGCCGTTCAGTATACGGCTCTGCCGGAGGAACAAGACTGACCGGATTCATATATGCCTTTACTCCTGCAATCTGATCCTGCCCGTCATTCAATGCCGAAAAGACCACGTCATCACCGGCCTGACCGTTATAGGCTATCATGACGGATACCGCTTCCGTCCGTTCCGGCTTCAGGTCATAAACAAGACCTTCTGACATGCTGTAAGAAAGATCATACTCAAACCCGTCATCCGGTTCATAGATATCCATCTCACATCCCTGTGATGTCATGTATGCGGCAAAATCAGAAAATTTACCCCGGTCCCTGTTAAGCATGGTCATGATCTCCTGTTTCGTAAGACCCCTGATCCATGCAGCTCCACGGTAACCGTAATATTGGTTTGCAATATACATCATGACTTCCTTTTTCTCGGCCGGTTTGGTATCATATACGATTGCGGCAAACGAATCCCTGTCTACGGAAGTCCCTGACAGCCTGTCAGAAGCCTCCTTTACGGCAGCCTGTTCCATTTCATGAACCGTCATGCCGTTACTTAATGCACGTTCCGGAGTAAGCACGGATTCAAGCTCATCAATGATGTGCTGTACCTCCTTGTGGATGTTCCTGATGCAGGCTTTCCGGTCTGCATGATCCATACCGGCTGACCAGGAAGCAACATACCCGAAGCTGTAGTCCGAAGTATCAAGACCGAAATGATCACATACAACGTATGCTGCAGCTTCCGCTTCGATCTCCTTAATGTTACGTTCAAGAACGGTATCCCCTCCGTGGCATCTGCTGTGGAATAATTCATGTATGGATGTCTTTAACGTCTGTGCCTGGCTTAATCCCGGTTTTACAAATATGGTCTTAATTGCATGGTCGCACATGCCATACGCATCACCAAGCCCGACATTTTCCATACTGAATGTATAATCAGATACATTTTTTATGGCATCAAGCAGTCTGTCAAATTCTTCCACATCACCGGAAAGTTCATGTACCGGTGACGGAAGTTCCCTGCCTTCCGTCTGGCTGACGTCAAATACGCTGCAGACCGTAAATCCCGGTATACTGACCTTCTCAATGATCTGGTTTCCGTTATCATCAACTTTATCCGTCTTTACCTCTGATATACGTGCCGTAGGCCTTATTATGCGGATTCCCCTTTCACCATGCATTACCTGTCTTCCAACGGATTTCCATGTCTGGTATCCTGCAACCCTGCTTGCATATGGCATCTGCTGTCTGATCAGGATTATGTTACGCATACTGTAGTGGTGGAACCGGCTCATGACATCCAGATAACTTTTAAAATTCTCCGACGTGAAAAAATCATCAATACCCGCATCGATTCTGGCATATATATCATCTTTTTCGGTTGCCAAACTGTATCACCTCTTTCCATGGAAGCTAAAAGGCACCCTTGCGGATGCCTTTTAGTGAATCTTCCCTATTTAATTGTCTTGCGGCTGCTGTTTTTGCCGTATACTTTTTTCCCGGCCGAATCATACTTATAGGCAGCCACCCTCACATAATATGTTTTACTCTTATTAAGATTTGTGATCTTATAAGAGGTTGTGCTGTTTCCCTTAACATATTTTGTTACCGATTTGCCAAAAGTCGGGGATGTTGAATACTGGATCCTGTATCCGTCTGCGCTGTAATCCCTGGTATATCTCACTGTTACGGACAGCTTATTTTTTGCACGTTCAGCACTCTTGATCTGCTCCTGCTTAACTGTAATCTTCTTCCAATGTGCATAAATGGTTGTATTTTTACCGGCCATTTTGGTCGAAGCAGATACTTTAGTACCACCGGACTTCGCTGTGTACCAACCAAGGAAGGTATATCCGGTTCTCTTTGTTGATGGAAGTGTACCGTATTTTGCAGCGACCTTTAAGGTTTTAGATGTCTTGCTGACCGTGCCGCCATTGGCATTGTAGGATAACTTGTATGACGGGGTAACGACAGGCTCATCAATAACCGGCTGCTCTGTGGTTGGTTCTTCTGTAGTTGGTTCCTCTGTAGTAGGTTCTTCCGTAGTTGGCTCCTCTGTGGTTGGTTCCTCTGTGGTAGTACCTTCGACCATCTTTAAGACATCATTGGAAATATACTCAAATGTGACTTTACGATACCCATAATCTTCAGGCTTGATCACATTATTTTCGGAACTTATTAATGTATATCCTTCAAACTCTTGAGGCTCGATTGTCATATCTGTCCCGATTGTGTATGTATATCCTTGTCCAATGTTCGATCCGCCCTCTGCTTCCACACGTACACCGCCGGTATATGATGATGCTTTCTCCGGATCAAATGAAACCACCTTGCCATCAGCATAATAATAAGCACCATCTTCTTTGTAGCTGTATTTTATCTGGTAACGTATGGCAGTGTATTCGATTTTCTTTTTGGTTATCGGATATGTGCCGGAATAATAAATTTCATATTCGGAACCGCCATCTGTCGTATAAATCCCTGTTGTCAGGGTGTTACCATCTGCATTATACCAGCCATATCCCGTATCTAACATCTTATCTAAATACTCTCTGGAATACATATCCGATGCAGCATTCGAGAAGCATATATATTCCAGATCTGCTGATTCTCCAAACAGCTTGAAATCGTTTATTTCCAGTTCCGGCTTTCCTTCAGGAGCTTTCTGATGTGTTCTTACCATCAGCTTTGGCAGATTAATTTTTCTTAATTTATTTGAATCATAATAAAATAAAGGTTCAGCTATTCCCTTATAGTTTTCATTGGTCAGAAATGGAAGATTGATTTCTTCGAGATTCATCATACCTAAGAACTTTATATTATCATATGAATAATACATTAATGTATCCGATGTGATTTTCTTAACCTTATCTCCCATGCCGGATGAAAATCCAAAAGTAAATTCCTTAATCTTTGCTCCGTCATCCCCGCTTATAACAAGATTTCCATCGGAATATAACTTCCATGTAAGCCTGTCACTGCTGTCCCACACAGGTATCTCCCCTGAATCAATCGCTGTTACCTCTTCTGCCTCCTGGATCGTACTCTCTTCTCCGGCCGGTTCTGCAGCATAAGACACCGGGCATATCCCGGAAATGGCAAGTGTGGCTGCCATGATTCCTGTTAATAATCTCTGTTTTACCATAATTATTACCTCTTCTTTCTTAAATAATGCCCCATCCCCCTGTCAGGGAGATGGGAGTCAACATGTAACATAGTTAAAAGACGAAATCTATTATTCATCCTTTTTTCTCATCCTGATAAGCATCAGGATAAGACCTGTCAGCGCAGCTAACGCTATGACACTTACAAGGATTACCGGGAATGTGTCTCCGGTATGCGGCGTGTCAGGATTCGGATATCTGATCGTCTG
>JBJEJF010000039.1:0-6225 GCA_051877775.1 Wujia sp. | reverse complement strand
CCGGGAATGTGTCTCCGGTATGCGGCGTGTCAGGATTCGGATATCTGATCGTCTGTCCATGATCATTAAGATCTGCGTGGCCTGCAATCAGATCCCCATCCAGATACAGTTCCTCGAATACCACTACTTCTTTTCCAAGCAGCCCGGATGCATCAAAGTTAAATGTCACATCTACCTGTCCTGCCCTGCTTTTAGCTTCAAATGTTGCATCTGCTGTAACATATGCGCCATTTATAACAAGCTTCTCGCCTGTCTTCTTGTCCATCAGCACACCTTTAAGCTCATATTTCTCACCCGGAATGAGATTCTTATAATAAACCGTATCAATGATCGTTGCATTAACCACAGCTGATCCGGTATTAGTTCCCGTTACCGGGTCTTTTGCGGTCGTACCGATCTCCGGATAATAAATGGTCTGGTCTTCATCCGTGATATCACTGTGGGTTGCCACCTTAATGCCGTTGTGGTACAGATCCTCAAATACAACGGTTGTAAATCCGGCCAAAGCGGAAGAATCAAAGGTAAAGGTAAGCTCCACATAGCCCTTTCTCTTTTCCGCTGTAAAGGTCTTTTCTGCAGTAACGTTATTTCCGTCTATAACAAGCGGCTCTCCTGTCTCCTTGACCATCAGTGTTCCTTTGACTGTATACTCCTTTCCAACAATCAGATTTTCATATGAAACCTTGTCAATGATCGTTGTCTGCCCTGATATGGTTCCCGTATGGGTTCCTGTTACGCTGTCCCTTGCTGTTGTCTTAATCGTAGGGAATGATACTGTCTGGCCATGATCATTGATATCCGCATGGGATGTAACTTCTGATCCGTTCCTGTACAAATACTCAAATACAACAATATCCTTTCCTCTAAGGTCAACAGACGAAAACTGGTAGGAAATATCAATGGTTCCGTTTCCTTCCTTAGCAACAAACTCCTTTTCTGCCCTGATCTCTTTCCCGTTTACAATCAGAGGGCTTTCCGTTGCCTTATCCATAACAACACCCCTGATTACATATTGCTTGCCTTTTTCAAGGCCCTCATATGTAACGGTATCAATCAGTTCAAATGATTCTGATATGCTTCCCACGTTAGTTCCTGTTGCTTTATCCTTTGCGGTTGTATACAGGCTCGGGTAATATACCGTCTGGTCCTTGTCTTCGATATCGCTGTGGGTTGCTATCTTCTTCTCGTCCTGGTACAGATCCTCGAATACAACCACGGAGCTTTTTAACGCCGAAGAATCAAAGGTAAAGGACAGTTCCACATATCCGTTCTTCTTCTCCGCCGTAAACGTCTTTTCTGCCCGGATCTCCTCACCGTTTATAACAAGCGGCTCCCCGGATACCTTCTCGATCAGTACACCCTTTACCGTGTACACTTTTCCAATGATGAGGTTCCTGTAAGATACCTTATCAGTGATGGTTGTCTCTTCCGATACGGTTCCCGTGTGGGAATCGGATGCCACATCTTTTGCTGTTGTCTTAATGGATGGATAGTGGATGGTCTGTCCAGGGTCATTGATATCCGCGTGGCTTGCGATCTGTATTCCGTCCTTGTACAGATACTCAAATACAACCACATCCTTACCGGCTACAGCCCGGGAATCAAATGTGTATGATACATCAACTGTTCCGTCCGGTTCGGAAGCCTTAAATTCTGCTTCCCCGGTTATAACCTTTCCATCTTCCTTGACCGGCTTTCCTGTTGCCTTGTCCATCAGCATACCCTTAACAACATAGGTATCACCTGTGACCATGTTGCTGTAGGCAACCGTATCAATGATAACGGAGTCTTCACCGGTAACACCCGTGTCAGTTCCCGTTACGCTGTCCTTTGCGGTCGTTCCGATCTTCGGATAGTAAATGGTCTGGTCTTCGTCGGAAAGATCACTGTGGGTTGCCACCTTTCTGCCGTCCTGGTACAGATCCTCGAATACAACCGTTGTCTTTCCGGCTAAAACGGAGGAATCAAGGGTAAAGGTAAGCTCTACATAGCCATTTTTGTTTTCCGCAGTAAATGTCTTTTCTGCAGTGACAGGATTTCCATTTACCTTAATCGTCTCTCCAGTCTCCTTGTCCATCAGGACTCCCTTAACGGTGTATTTTTTGCCAACAATCAGATCTTTGTAAGTCACCTTATCAATGATCGTCGTTATCTCATCTACAACTCCCGTATGATCCTGTGTCTTTCCGTCTTTTGCGGATGTTTTTATGGATGGAACAACCGGCTTGTTGGTAATATCCTTCGTTTCAAATACAACTTTATGAACCGTATTTCCGTCCTCTGTTGTGATCACGTTTCCACTTTCGGCCAGTGTCACGGTAACAGGCTGCATCTCAATATATCCCTCCGGGGTATTTTCCTCTTTAATAAGGTAAGTACCCAGCGGAAGCTCTGAGGATACCGCATGTCCATCTGCATCCGTCTCGATTGTCTCTGCAAGATCACCCTTTTTATAGATAAGATCTCCCTGGCCATCTGCAGAATAGATATCCTCATTTGCATAGATTCCAAAAAGGATATTGCCAAGCGGATTAACGCTTGTCTTAAACTCTCCTGCAGTCTCATCCCAGTATCTTGTCTCTCCTGATTTATTGATCTCAATCTGTCCTTTAAGCGGCGTATTATCAATTTCTATCTTAAATACACCCATGTCCGTGACTTCCGTACCATTCTCATCCAGGTATGTTTCAAAGGTTCCTTCCCGGTCGATCACGATATCATAAGATGCTGCCGTATTGTCGTTGTAATAATTATCCGGGGTTTCAACCTCTTCTATTCTGTATTTTCCCTCCGCCAGTTTGCCCGGGGTGATAAGCTCGCCCTGGTCATTTGTCTTTAATATATCTGTAAGAGTCTGGTTTCCTTCCGCGTCTGTCTCATCAAATGCGACATAATCCTCTTCGGAATAAGACCAGATCTTAAACGAGGCGGAATTATGAAGCAGGCTCTTTCCTGTCTCATCATCTTTTTTGATGATCTTAATCTTGCCGTAGAACGGAGTTTTCTCATTCGTCACGGTTCTGGCATTCTCAATCTGGGTATCGTCCCACTCGATTGTCGTCTCGGTGAACTTATAGTACCGCACCGTATCGTCAAGGACGTATCCCTCCGGAGCTTCGTATTCCTGCACTGTGATGATTCCGAGGGGGATTGATGGGTTGCCTCTTTCGTTTATAAACAGAGCATCACTGCTCTTTCCGTTTTTGCCGGTGGAAAGGAGATGGTCGCTGTCATATCTTACCCTGCCATGCACTGTTGCACCAGATGTTGTAGTATACTCTCCAGATTTAAAATACCATGTGGCAGTTGCCTTTACAGTCCCGTTTGTAATCTCCGTCTTATCCAGGGTCGGATAATATTTCATTTCAAACTTCGCACCGTCAAGATAGATCTTGTTTCCACTCGCATCCTGATTTTTGTCTGCTTTTACAATAACAAGCGGTAACGGGTCTCCCTTTGGTGTCTCAGGTACGGTCACTTCCCCGAGATCAAGCTTTCCGTCCGTGGCATCATCTGTTGTATATCCGCAGTCCAGCTTGAAGATCTTGGTGTTGATTGCAAATCCCTTGGATGCCTTGGTCTCACGGATGTAATAGATCTCCTCTCCGGCTGCAGTCATCGGAAGATTAGTGATATTGACCTTGCCGCTTGCATTGGTTTTGATAATCGACGTTGTTCCGGATCCTTTTGCAAAAGCGTAGTATCCTGCCCCGCTGCTGTACGTCTTTTCTTCAAATTTTAAAGCGTTAGTATCGTTTTCAGCGTCCGATCTGGTCTTGTAGACTTTAAAGTGTGCATCCTCAAGACTGTAGCAGTCGTTATTCTTCGTCCACTCAGGCTTCGTACTTGTTTTTACGATCATAAAGGATGCCGTAACCGGAGTATTTTTAACCTCGATCGTCGATGTCTCGCCTGCAGCCGTATCTACTTTTTTGATTCTTGCAGAAACATCAGATGGCATTACAAATCCTTCCGGTGCTTTTTCTTCTCTTATATAGTAGTAATCCCTGACTGCAAGGGTTGATGATGTCGCAATTCCATCCTCGTCTGTCGTAAGGGTTGCCACACGCTTAGCCTTTCTGTCGGTATAATTATCTGTCTCGGCATCTGCCTTTGACTTGTAGATACCGAATACAGCACCGGATAAGTCATACGCACTTGTATCATTTGATACCGTCGTGTTTGATGATGTCTTTTTGATTCTGATCTTTACCCCGGAACCAAACTCGGCAGAATAAGTCGTACTCGGTTTGATCCACTTGGCAAACATAAGAGGCTGTAATGCTCCGATTGTAAGGGAGTATACCCGGCTTACTGTGGTTCCTGTTGCCGTAGCCTTAATACTTGCATATGTGCCGGACAGACTCACGGGAGCTGTCAGGTAGAACTCTGCGCCATCTGACAGGATCACACTGCCTGTATATCCTGTTCCTCCGGTATAGAGTGTTACACCGTCCGGAATCCCGACCTGGATATCCGTATGTCCCGGTGCATCCACCTTGTATGTTCCCGTCTTCTGGATCTGACTTCCGTTTACTGTTGTAATTGCTGCCTTGGTTGATTCCGGTTCCGTGATGGATATGGTAGCAGAGGGAACAGTCAGGGAAGATATTTCTGTTTCGAACCACGAAAAGCTGTTACTTGTTCCTGAGTAATACTTCGACAGGGTCTGTGCCATTGCAAGTGAACCCTGTGCTTCAGATGTGATCGATGCCAGCTGCCCCGGGCCTCCATATCCATAATAAAAAACTTTCCGGTAGATATCATTTGATACCGTATCTGTTACATCAACCTCTGCTGCACTTCCTCCTGTCGGCGTGTTCTCATTTGCCTTATTACAGCAGTATGCATTTAAAGTTGAAGTTCCATTGTTAACTGTAAATATGTGCCCGCTTGAACTGCCTGAGCTGATTGGTGTTGCTCCTGTCACTGTCCATGTGCCGAAATCTCCCTGTGGATCCATTGCTATACCGGACACCAATCCGTCTAAAGCTGCAGCAATTCCCTCTACCGGAGCTTCTTCCACTTGCATCTCCTCAGCTTCTGTTATTGCTTCCTCAGTGGCTGTCTCCTCGGATACAGGTTCTTCAGGTACAGGATCCTCAAGAGACAGATCCTCAGATGTTATTGCTTCCGATGCAGGATCCTCAGGTGCCGGATCTTCAGTTGTCACTTCTTCCGATGCAGGATCCTCAGGTGCCGGATCTTCAGATACAGGATCCTCAGATTCCGGTTCCTCAGATGTGATCTCTTCTGTCTCTGTGTCCGGATAATCTACCACAAGAATCTCTGATGTTTCCGATGCAGCTTCCGGAAGATTGGCGTTAAAATTGACAGTCGTGATAATCATCAAGACTGCCAAAAGTAATGCAATCAGTTTTCTTTTTCTTCGCATTTTCCTTTCTCCTTTTCTCCAAAATATCTATATAAAACTGCAATGCAGTATAATTTTCTGCACGAAAAAAGGAACGTTCCTTTTCGGTTCGTTCCTTAGCTGTTATCTGTATTATTTTACCTTATTTTTTAGCCCCACAAATACTGCACTTATATCCTGTCGTTACGGTTTCATCCCATGCCTTTTCATCCACAACCCACTTCTTTTCAGCTTCGTGATGAACAGTCTTAGTTCCTGTCTGTTCCCAGACATCATCTGTGTAATAACCGAGAGGTCTGGTAGTTAAATTTCCAATTTCCCATTCATATTCTTCATCGGTAACGTGCTGAACCGCCTTTCCTCCATCCAGATAAGCACCACAGGTTCTGCAGATATCATGTGTTACCCAACCGTACACAGGCACTTCCTCATCATAAGCCTCCTTTACGACCTCATAATGCCCCTTTTCGTCATGGTGAACCGTTTTGGTCTGGGCTACCCAGTTGTGGGTGTGTTCAGTGGTTGGTGCTTCCGTTGTTCTATGCTCTGTTGTCGCAGGTGCTTCCGTTGTCGGACGTTCCGTGGTAGACGGTGCTTCGGTTGTCCTTGTTTCTGTTGTCGGCTCTGTCTTGCCACCAGACTGTTCCGTGGTTGTTTTATCTGCATCCGTCTTTCCGGATGATTCTGTCGTGGTCTTAGCTTCTTTCTGTGGCTTCACAGGATCCTTTTCTGCAATGCTGGCAACAGCTTTCACAGGTTTTTTATCATCTGTATTTTCTGCATCAATGCTTTCCTTTTCGGCCGGTTCAGTTTCTGCCAGGGCAGTTGTTTCCTGATCGGAACCGGATGAA
>JBJEJF010000038.1:0-43378 GCA_051877775.1 Wujia sp. | reverse complement strand
ATGGAAGCATATTTTGATAATGCTGCAACAACAGCAGCATTTCCGGAAGTAAAAGATTTGATGGTGAAACTTCTGACGGAGGATTATGGAAATCCCTCTTCCCTGCATATGAAGGGTGTGGAGGCAGAAAAATATATAAAAAAAGCAGCGGAGCAGATTGCCCGCGAGATAAAATGTCAGGAAAAAGAATTGGTATTTACCTCCGGGGGAACGGAATCAAACAATCTGGCGATTATCGGTGCTGCGCTTGCACATAGGAGAGCCGGAAAACATATTATCACGACAAATATTGAGCATGCTTCTGTCTCGGCTGCTATGGATTTTCTGTCCAAAGAAGGTTACGAGATTACCTGTGTGGGTGTGGACGGCACAGGCCGGATCAATCTCGAGGAGCTTAAAAGTGCACTTAGAGAGGATACGATTCTGGTCTCAACTATGTTTGTTAATAATGAGATTGGAACGATCGAGCCGGTTGAGGAGATAGCAGGGATCGTTAAATCATATAATCCTAAGATACTGTATCATGTAGATGCAGTGCAGGCATTTGGCAAGCTTAGATTTTCTCCGAGGAAGCTTGGTGTGGATCTGCTTAGTATGAGTGGGCATAAGATACATGGACCGAAAGGCTCCGGTGCATTGTATATCAAGGAGAAAACATTAATACGACCAATCATCTACGGAGGTGGTCAGCAGAAGGAAATGCGTTCCGGTACGGAAAATGTCCCTGCTATAGCCGGAATGGGTCTTGCCACAGAGATGATGTATAAGAATAATGAGGAAAAAGTTGCACATATGCTTGGACTGAAGAATCATCTGATAGATGAACTTACAAAACTTCCTGATGTCTACAGCAATTCAGGAGATGCACCGCATATTGCAAGCATTAGTTTTACGGGTGTGCGCAGCGAAGTCATGTTGCATGCACTAGAGGAAAGGGAGATATATGTGTCGGCAGGCTCAGCATGTTCATCAAATAAACCGCATATCAGTAATGTGCTTCAGGCCATCGGACTCCCGAAGGACAGATTAGAATCAACCTTGCGATTCAGTTTCTGTGAAGATAATACAATTGAACAGATAGATTATGCAATAAAAGTCATCGGGGAACTTTTGCCGATGCTGCGAAGATATGTCAGAAAGTAGATGAAAGGAGAACCAATGAATTACAAGATGTTTCTTATAAAATATGCGGAGATCGGTACAAAGGGCAAAAACCGTTATGTATTCGAGGAAGTAATGTGTAAGCGTATGCGTGCGCGATTAAAACCGCTTGGAGAATTTGAGGTACGGAGAGAATATGGCAGGATTTTTGTCGAGGCATTCTCTGATTATGACTATGATGATGTTATGCAGGTGCTGGGCACGGTGTTTGGTATTGTTGGAATCTGTCCTGTCCGTGTTGAGGAAGATGTCACATACGAGAGTATTTCCAAGGCAGTGATATCCTATATCGATGATGAGTATGAAGATAAAAACATCAGTTTTAAGATGGCTGTAAGAAGAAATAATAAAGCATTTCCTAAGTCATCTATGGAGATGAATGCAGATCTCGGTGCCGACCTGCTGTCAGCGTTTCCAGAGATGCATGTGGATGTTCATGAGCCTGAGGTTCTGGTAAATGTGGAGATCCGCAATGTTGTATATATTTATTCTAAGATCATTCCGGGACCGGGAGGACTCCCGGTTGGTACAAACGGAAGAGGAATGGCATTGTTATCAGGAGGGATCGACAGTCCTGTGGCGGCGTATATGATTGCCAAGCGTGGCGTGGAGATCGAGGCTGTGTATTTTCACGCACCGCCATATACCAGCGAACGCGCAAAACAGAAAGTTGTGGAACTTGCCAGACTCGTTGCACAGTATGCGGGTGTGATCAAGCTTCATATCGTGAATTTTACGGATGTCCAGCTTGCAATCTATGATAATTGTCCGCATGATGAGCTCACGATCATTATGAAAAGAATTATGTACAGGATGGCGCAGGATCTTGCGCTGAAAGATGATTGTCAGTGTATCATCACAGGTGAGAGCATCGGGCAGGTGTCCAGCCAGACTTCACAGAGTCTCTATGTGATCGACCGGGCGGCAGATAAACTGCCTGTGTTCAGACCATGTATCGGACTTGATAAGCAGGAGATCATTGATATATCGGAGAAGATCGGAACCTATGAGACATCCATACTGCCATATGAGGATTGCTGTACAACTTTTGTCGCAAAGCATCCGGTGACCCGACCGCAGCTCGAAGCAATCGAGAAGTCGGAACAGGCACTTGCGGGTAAGATAGAAGAACTCTATCGTGCAGCTATGGAAACGGTTGAAACAGTATATTGCAGATAGGATATCCGGATTATTTTGCGGTATGCAGTATATTTATCATTACAGGCAGGAAGAGGTGATGATTTGGACCGGAATGATTTTGTTGATGAGATACAAAGAGATTTATTTGCATTGCAGGATGAAACGTATCGGAACTTTCATGCGAAGCTGATGCCTGAGATCGAATTTGACCGTATTATAGGTGTACGGATGCCGGAGCTGAGAAAATATGCCAGAGAAGTAGCCTGTAAGCCATATGCTGAAGATTTTCTGAAGCAGCTTCCACACACTTATTATGAGGAAAACAATCTGCATGGTGCACTTTTATCCCTGATCTATAAGGATGTCGATATCCTGCTTGACAGGGTAGAAGAATTCTTACCATATGTGGATAACTGGGCTACCTGTGATATGATGTCGCCCAAGGTATTTAAAAAAGACCTTCCGCTCGTATATGAGTACATAAAAAAATGGATTGTCTCTGAACATACATATATGATACGTTTTGCAATCGTGACATTGCTCGGCTTTTATCTGGATGATGCATTTAGACCGGAGCAGCTTGCACTGGTGGCGGGTGTCCGGTCGGAGGAATATTATGTGAAAATGGCTGTAGCGTGGTACTTTAGCATTGCACTGGTAAAACAGTATGATGAGACCATAACGTATTTTACAACTCCGGTTCTCGATGTCTGGACACACAACAAGGCGATCCAGAAGGCAATCGAGAGCAGAAGGATACCGGATGAAAGAAAAGCATATCTGAGAACGCTTAAAATAAAATAATTTGAGTAAATGGATTTGTATGTTTGATCATATGCATTATAAATGTATATTTCCATAGAAAAAAAACAAATTATAGTGTATAATTGTATTAATTAAATGTAAAAAATAACAGATGAAAAAATAATAGGAGGATACTGATAGGATGAAGGATTATAGCATGAATACAAAATGTGTACAGGCAGGATATACGCCGGGCAATGGGGAACCAAGACAGATACCGATCATTCAGTCTACGACCTTCCGGTATGAGACGAGTGAGGATATGGGTAAGCTGTTTGATCTGGAAGCTTCCGGCTATTTTTATACAAGACTTCAGAATCCAACCAATGATTATGTGGCTGCCAAGATCGCTGAGCTTGAAGGCGGTACAGCAGCTATGCTGACATCATCCGGTCAGGCTGCCAATTTCTTCGCACTCTTTAATATATGTGAGAGTGGAAGTCATATTGTTTCGTCATCTTCAATATATGGAGGTACTTATAATCTGATATCTGTCACAATGGCCAAGATGGGAATTGATGTGACATTTATATCTCCTGATTGCAGTGAGGAGGAGTTAAACGCAGCATTTAGAGATAATACGAGAGCTGTGTTTGGTGAGACGATTGCCAACCCTGCACTTACCGTACTTGATATCGAGAAATTTGCCAAGGCGGCACATGCACACGGAGTTCCTCTTATTGTGGATAATACATTCCCGACACCGGTCAATTGTCGTCCGATAGAGTGGGGCGCAGATATTGTGACACATTCCACTACCAAATATATGGATGGACATGGAGCAGCTGTCGGTGGAGCAATTGTTGATTCCGGTAAGTTTGACTGGATGGCACATGCAGATAAGTTCCCGGGGCTCTGTACACCGGACGAGTCCTATCATGGAGTAACATATGCTGAGAAGTTCGGCAAGGAGGGTGCATTTATAACAAAATGTACATCTCAGCTTATGCGTGACCTTGGTTGTATTCAATCACCGCAGAACGCATTTTTACTTAATCTTGGATTGGAGTCACTCCATGTAAGAATGCCGCGTCATGTGGAGAATGCACAGGCTGTAGCAGAATTCCTTCAGGAACAGCCACAGGTGGCATATGTAAACTATTCAGGTCTTCCTGGCGATAAATACTATGAGATCGCCAAGAAATATCTGCCAAATGGTGGCTGCGGCGTTGTGTCTTTTGAGCTTAAAGGTGGACGCGCTGCAGCAGAGATCTTTATGAAGCATTTGAAGCTTGCTGCCATTGAGACGCATGTTGCAGATGCCAGAACATGCTGCCTGAATCCTGCTACATCGACACATCGTCAGATGAATGAGGAGCAGCTGATTGCAGCAGGTGTGCCTGCAGGACTTGTAAGGATCTCATGCGGCCTGGAAGATAAGCAGGATCTTATCAATGATCTTGCACAGGCATTGAATGCAATTTGTGAATAAAATAACCTGGAGAAAAAATATGCTTGAATTGAAAAATATTTCTTTTGAGGTATCAGAGGAAAAAGGTAAAAAAGAGATTTTAAAGGATGTCAGTCTTAAGATTGATAAAAATAAATTTATTGTGATCACAGGCCCGAATGGTGGAGGGAAATCTACACTGGCGAAGCTGATTGCAGGTATTGAAAGACCGACTGAGGGACAGATATTATTTAATGGTGAGGATATTACGGAAAAAAGTATAACAGAACGTGCCAGAATGGGAATTAGTTTTGCTTTCCAACAGCCGGTGCGTTTTAAAGGAATCAAGGTGTCTGACCTGCTTCGGCTCGCTGCAGGTAAAGATATGTCTGCTGCTGATGCGTGTCAATATCTGTCTGAAGTTGGTTTGTGTGCAAAGGACTATATTAACCGTGAGGTCAATGCGAGTCTGTCGGGAGGAGAGTTAAAACGTATCGAGATAGCCACCGTGCTTGCCAGAAAGACAATGCTTTCCGTATTTGATGAGCCGGAAGCCGGTATAGATCTGTGGAGTTTTCAGAACCTGATACAGGTATTCGAGAGAATGCGGGAGACGATCCAGGATAGTTCGATCATTATTATATCACATCAGGAGAGGATACTTGATATTGCAGATGAGATCGTTCTGATTGCGGATGGGACTATCAGAAAACATGGTGTAAAATCAGAAGTTCTGCCAGAATTATTGGGTACTTCATCAGCAGTGGCCGGATGCAACAGATTACAGGAGGGACGGTTATGATTGACGAGATTCAGAAGAGACTGCTAGAAGAGATCGCCGATTTGCATGAGGTTCCTGAGGGTGCGTATAATATTCGCGCAAATGGGACAATGGCTGCAAGGAATACAACTGCCAACATTGACATAATATCTAAAGAGGATAAAAGTGGTATTGACATAAAAATTAAACCGGGTACAAAACATGAGAGTGTGCATATTCCGGTCGTATTAAGCCAGAGTGGCTTAAAAGAGCTGGTGTATAATGACTTTTATATAGGTGAAGACAGTGATGTTGTTATTATAGCGGGCTGCGGCATTCATAACAGTGGTTCAAATGATTCTGAACACGATGGAGTACATCGCTTTTATGTTGGAAAAAATGCCAGAGTAAAATATGTCGAGAAACATTACGGAGCCGGTACGGGAGATGGAAAAAGGATCCTGAATCCGGGTACGGAAGTATATATGGAAGAAGGCAGCTATATGGAGATGGAGATGGTCCAGATAAAAGGTGTCGATTCCACAGACAGGATGACGACTGCTGAGCTTGCACAGGGCGCAAAGCTTGTTGTTAGAGAGCGTTTGATGACACATGGAAATCAGACGGCAGTCAGCGGTTATGAGGTGAAGCTGAATGGAGAAGGTGCGAGCGCAGATGTGGTATCACGTTCTGTCGCAAAGGATTCTTCTTATCAGAAGTTTGATTCACGTATTATCGGCAATGCACCATGTACGGGTCATACAGAGTGTGATGCGATCATTATGGGGCAGGCCAAGATCCTTGCTATACCGCAGCTTGAGGCAAATGATATAGATGCTTCTCTGATTCATGAAGCGGCCATCGGTAAGATTGCAGGGGAACAGATTATTAAACTAATGACACTCGGATTAACAGAAGAAGAAGCAGAAGAGCAGATCGTAAACGGCTTTTTGAAATAATTGTTTTACATGTATAGTATGGGGATATTGCATGTGATATCTGTTTCAAATAAATGCTCTGCTGTATGATTGTGGGGGATTGCATGAAATTTTATAAAAGCAGTGTCGGACGATATTTTATAATATTTGCGGTTGTGCCGCTTTTCATTGTAAGTGCGGTTCTGACATATATTTCTACAAGGATCATATATCAGGTAAAGGTTGAAGATACAAAGGACCTGCTGCAGGGGGCTGCAAAGGAACTTGTATATTCCTATGAATTGCTCGCTTCCGGGCAGAATGGATTTAAGAAGATTAATGGTGTAATCTATGCCGGAGATTATGTGGTATCGGATGATTACAGTATTGTTGATCGTATAAAGGAATTCTCAGGGGTTGAACTTTCTTTATTCTATATGGATACGCGGGTCGTTACGACTTTGACAGATGATAATGGCGATCGTTATGTCAATTCAAAGAATACAGATATATGGAATAACTATGTTCAATATGGAAAAGAGTATTTTTCCTCGTCGCTCAATATAAGAGGGAAGGAGTATTTTGCATATTATATTCCTGTCAAGTCTGTTGACAACATTATTATTGGCATGGGATTTGCCGGTGTGCCGCGCGATGATATCAAGAATACTATTCGCCATCTTGATATGCTGGCTGTTATGGTCTGTGTTGCCTTATGTGCGATATGCCTTGTAATCTGCATTGCAGTGGCCAATCATCTGCTCAGGATTCAGAACGGAATCATGGATTATATGAGCGAATTTGAGAAAGGCAATTTTAATCAGGAAATGCCGGAGTGGATCACGAAAAGAAAAGACGAATATGGATATATGAGCCGTTATTTTGTTGAGCTGAATAATTCCCTGCAGACACTGATACAGAGGGATGCACTCACCGGACTATATAACAGGCGGGCAGCAATGAAACGTCTTAATGAATATGTTTCCAGAGCGAATGAGACGAATGGAGAGACGTTTACTTTTGTGATCGGAGATATAGATCTGTTCAAAAAGGTAAATGATACATACGGACATAATTGTGGTGATGAGGTTTTGAAGATGGTTTCATCCATCATTGGCAGTATATCAAAAGAAGAAGGCTTCGCTGCCAGGTGGGGTGGAGAGGAATTCGTGATTGTTTACAAAGGTAACAGGGAGCAGGCGCAAAGAAAACTTGAGATCGTGGCAGAAGAGATCAGAAACACTTCTGTTGTATACGAACAGAATACTGTGAATATCACAATGACATTTGGTGTATCAGAATATATTGCGCCGCATAAGCTCGACTGGGTGATATCCAATGCGGATGCACTCTTATACAAAGGAAAGAAGAACGGCAGAAATCAAATTGTATCATAAACGTCGAGGATGGCATACATGGAACGAATTATAAAAATAAGATCCTGTACAAAAAAAATATTGTGTCTGATCATCCTGCTGTCTGTTATTTTATATCCTTTGGCTTTCGTTACGAAAGCGGCTGATAGTCCGGGAATGAACGATAAAAGAGCATGCTGGATATCATTTCTTGATATTGAATCATATCTGAAAGATCTTGATGAAAAGGCATTTCGCGATAACGTATCTGAGATGTATGATAATATCAAAGCGAATCATATGAATACAGTGCTGGTTCATGTCCGTGCATTCGGAGATGCAATTTATCCATCGGAATATTTTCCGCAAGCTGAATATATTGCATCTTACAGAAGGATCCTGGAATATGATCCTCTGGATATCATGGTATCCCTGGCGCATGAGAGGAATATGAAGATCGAAGCGTGGATCAATCCGTACCGATTATCTAAGGATAATGAGACGACTGCCAGTTACAAAGATACAGAATATTATGAACTGTATAAAGATTTTATAATTGAATATACAACTACTGCGGGAGAAACTGCGCTCTCTCTTGACCCGTCCAGGGAGGAGACTGTGAATCTGATTGCAGATGGTGTGGAAGAGATCATAGACAACTATGCTGTGGATGGTATCCATTTTGATGATTATTTTTATATGCCCGGTATGGGAGATAACATAGACATTCAGACCAGAAAATTATATGTGAACAATATGGTTTCAACTATATATCAGACGGTCAAGAAATGTGATGAGAACTGTGAATTTGGAATCAGTCCGGCAGGCAATCTTGAAAATGCCAGAGAGCAGGGAGCGGATATAGATACATGGATGTCTTCACCCGGATATGTAGATTATATTATGCCGCAGATCTATTGGTCGGATTCATATCAGACAGACAGTGGTATCACGGCTATGTACTCTGACAGATGCAGAGAATGGCAGGCAATAAACAAAAGAGATATTCCAATATATGTAGGGCTTGCATTGTACAGAGTCGGAGAAAAATCCGGATCTGATCTCGGATGGTCACAATCTGACAATAATCTGGCTACCCAGTATGAGATCGCATATGCGCTTGGTTATGATGGATATGCGCTTTTTAGGTATGCGTGGCTGGAGAATCCTGTTGCTTCAACAGAACTGCAGAATCTGTCTGTGTATGCAGGCTCCCTGAAAGATGGCTATGTATATGATAAACATTCTAAAAAGGATTCAGGAATAGAGGAAATTCCTGGTATGCAGGAAAAGCTTGTGTCGGATTCTTTTGTATCGTATTCCGGATACTTCGGTGATAAAACATGGAAAACAGCAGTCAGTGATGCAGAAATACTACATGAAAACAGTAATATAATGCATACCGTCAGGATGGCATTGGGAGAGCGTGCGGGACAGGGAGATATCTTTTACAGGGTATATCTGTCTGGTGCCGGCTGGCAGCCATGGACCGGTAATGGTGCATGTGCCGGAGACCTGGCAAATAAGTCTATGATTCAAGGGATACAGATAAAACTCACGGGGGTTGTTGCAGAGAATTACGACGTATATTACAGAGTAGCATGTGGTGATATGGAATGGCTGTCATGGACCAAAAACGGAAAAACTGCAGGTATACCGGATTATGGACGCCCGGTAACAGGAATCCAGGTGCTGCTGGTTCCCTATAATGATTTTATGATTGGATGTAATCATACGATCAATATTCAGTAGAAGATAAAATATTTTATGGAACAAAAAAGACGCTGGAAATGCAAAAAAATACTTGCATTTCATAATAAAGGTGCTATAATTTAATAGACTGAAATAATGACATGATAAGAGTGGGTTGCAGATGACCCACTCTTTGTTTTTGAATTTGCAAGGTAAAGGGGTGTGAAGATGAAAAAGGCAGAGATTGAACAGCACTGTATGGAACTGGTTACGCCCATCATTGAGGAAAATGGATTTGAATTGGTTGATGTGGAGTATGTCAGGGAAGGCGGAGACTATTATCTGAGAGTGTATGCAGATAAAGAAGGCGGCATCAATATCGATGATTGTGTCATGATCAGCAGGGCATTGGAGGCAAAACTTGATGCAGCAGACAAGATACAGGACGCGTATATTCTGGAGGTGAGTTCACCGGGACTGACGCGGCCACTCAAAAAAGAAAAGGATTTTGCACGCAGTATTGGAAAACTTGTTGAGATAAAATTGTACCGGCCTCTGGAAGGGAAAAAAGAATTCTGCGGTGTACTTACGGCATATACAGACGCAGATGTTACGATCACTGATGATGATCAAAATGAGATTGTTCTGAACAGAAGTGATATTTCAATGATAAGATTGGCATTTGTTTAAAGAAAATAATGTAGGAGGATAAAAAAATGTCAGAGATAATTGACGCATTAAATCAGTTGGAGAAGGAGAAGGGAATCAGCAAGGATGTCATAATGGACGCAATCGAGAAATCGCTCGTGTCAGCCTGTGAAAAAGATTTTGGAAAAGATGCGATCGTCGAGGTATCCATGGACAGAACTACAGGTGATCTGTCTGTTTATCAGAAGAAACAGGTCGTAGAAGAGGTAGAGAATCCTGTCTGCGAGATATCATTGACTCAGGCTGTTGCCATGGATCCTGCAAATAAACCGGGAGATTTTGTGAGCTTTGAAGTCAAATCCAAGGAATTTGGAAGAATTGCTGCCCAGAAGGCCAGAAGTATTATCGTTCAGGCAATCAAAGAGGGAGAGCGTGATGCGATTTTTGATCATTTTGCCTGCAAGGAAAAGGATATCATAACAGGTGTAGTACAGAGATATGTTGGGAATAATCTGAGTATCAGTCTGGATGAGAAAACAGATGCAATCCTGAACGAAAATGAACAGGTAAAGGGAGAAACATATAAGATTGGTGACAGAATCAAGTTGTATGTTGTGGAAGTTAAAAAGACGACCAAGGGATTCAAGATTCTTGTTTCAAGAACACATCCTGAGCTTGTCAAGCGTCTCTTTGAGAAAGAGGTCACAGAGGTAGCGGACGGAACAGTTGAGATTAAGAGTATATCCCGTGAGGCAGGTTCAAGATCTAAGATTGCAGTATGGTCAAATGATGAGAATGTTGATCCTGTTGGAGCATGTGTTGGATTGAACGGAACCAGAGTAAATAATATTGTCGATGATCTTAAAGGTGAGAAGATAGATATTATTAACTGGAGTGAAGATCCTGCAACATTTATCGAAAATGCACTGAGTCCGTCCAAGGTTATCTCCGTACAGGTAGATCCGGATGCAAAGAGTGCAAAGGTCATTGTGCCGGATTATCAGCTGTCACTTGCAATCGGCAAAGAAGGACAGAATGCAAGACTTGCTGCCAGACTGACAGGATATAAGATCGATATCAAGAGCGAATCACAGGCCAGAGAACTTGGTATGGATTTTGCACATGATGATGCGGATTATGATGATGATTACGCAGATGCGGATTATGATGATAATTATGACGAATATGAGGAGTAGTGTTGTATGGCAAAGCAGATTCCACTCAGGCAATGTATAGGCTGCCGGGAGATGAAACCGAAGAACGAGCTGGTTAGAATTATCCGGACACCTGAAAATAACATATGCCTTGATAAGACAGGAAAGAAAAACGGAAGAGGTGCCTATCTGTGTCCGAACCCGGACTGTTATAAAAAGGCAGTGAAGTCAAAGGGAATCGAGCGTGCCCTGAAGGTTGAGATCCCGGATGAGATCTATAAGATGATTGGTGAGGAGTTGATGTGATGGCTGCAGATTCTAATCCCAATAAAGCCTTGTCGATGTTGTCGATCGCTGCAAAAGCAGGCAGAGTTGTAAGTGGAGGATTTATGACGGAGCGTTCGATCCAGGAAGGATCGGCATGCCTTGTACTGATAGCAACAGATGCATCTGATAATACCCAAAAAAAATTTATAAACAAGTGTACATATTATAATGTACCTTATAGGATCGTCAGTGATGCAAATACTTTGGGCAGGCTGATCGGCAGACAAAACAGAACGACTGTGACAGTTACAGATTCGGGGCTTGCACAACAGATTTTAAATAAAATAAATAATTAATGACTGACATTTGAAAGATATACGTAATAATTTGACTACAATTGATCATGTTGTGGTCAGTTGTCAATGATATGGAGGTGTAATCTATGAGAGTACACGAGTTAGCAAAGCAATTATCAAGTGAATTAAATAAAACGATTGCAAGTAGTGAGCTTCTTGTATATTTGAATAAGAAAAAAGAGGGCATGAAGCCGCAGAGCAGTATAAGCGAAGATCTGATTCAATATATCAGGGATATATATATCAAGGATAATAAGAGTCAGGCTGAGCCGTCCAGACAGGAACAGACACGTAAACAGCCTGAAGCAAAAAAAGAGCAGAAAGATAAAAAGCCTGCTGCTAATGCCCAAAATGCGGCACCGAAAAGAGAACATGTGCCGGTTAAATCTGAATCTGGAAATGAGTCTAAATCCGAGTCAAAGCCTGTGAAAAAGCAGAATGCATCTGTACAGAATGCGGAAAAGTCTGCAGGTGATCGTCAGGGAAGACCGGAAAAAGACCAGGCTAAGAATAATAAGGGAAATAACCCAAGAAAAGATTTCCGTGGAAATGATAACAGAAACGGGGATAGAAATACTGATAACCGCAGCAATGACAATAATCGCGGCAACAGAAATAATAAAAATCAGGACAACAGAAATAAAAACGGAAAAAATAACCAGCCACGTCAAGATGTTAAGAAGCCGGAACCAAAGAAACAGGAGCCTGTTGAACCGGTTATAAAGACTGTAAAGCTGCCTGACAGTCTGACAGTTGGAGAACTTGCAGGCAAGATCAAGGTGCCAGTGGCTCAGCTGATCAAGAAGCTTTTTATGGCGGGTAAGATCTTCAATGTGAATTCTGAGCTCGATTTTGATTCAGCAGCGGATATAGCGTTGGAGTACAACTATATTGCTGAGGAAGAGGAAAAAGTAGATGTGATAGAAGAACTTCTTCGTGATGAGGAAGATGATGAAGATTCTATGACTCCAAGACCTCCGGTAGTCTGTGTTATGGGTCATGTTGATCATGGTAAGACTTCTCTTCTTGATGCCATTCGTAATTCATCTGTAACGGAAGGTGAGGCCGGCGGTATCACACAGCATATCGGTGCGTCCGTCGTTTCTATAAATGGACAGAAGATCACATTCCTTGATACTCCGGGTCATGAGGCATTTACCGCAATGCGAATGAGAGGTGCACAGTCTACAGATATAGCAATTCTTGTCGTTGCTGCAGATGATGGTGTTATGCCGCAGACAGTCGAAGCTATCAACCATGCAAAGGCGGCGGGAATAGAGATCATTGTTGCAATCAATAAGATCGATAAAGAGAGTGCCAATATCGACCGTGTTAAGCAGGAACTTATGGAGTATGAACTTGTGCCGGAGGACTGGGGTGGTTCAACTATATTCTGTCCTGTTTCTGCTCATACCAGAGAGGGAATTGATAATCTTCTTGAAATGATTATTCTGACTGCTGAGATCCTCGAGCTTAAGGCTAACAAGAAGAGAAAGGCAAGAGGAATCGTTATAGAGGCACAGCTTGATAAAGGTCGTGGTTCTGTGGCTACTGTGCTTGTGCAGAAGGGTACATTGCATGTGGGAGACTGCGTTGCAATCGGTGATGTACATGGTAAGGTAAGAGCCATGTTTGACGATAAGCACAGAAAGGTAAAGGAAGCTGTACCATCGATGCCGGTTGAGATATTAGGTTTAAACGGTGTTCCACAGTCCGGAGAGATATTTGTTGCAACAGAGAATGAAAAAGAAGCAAGACAGATATCAGAGGCATTTATTGCCAGAGGCAAGGAAAAGCTGATTGCAGATACTAAGTCAAGAATGTCACTGGATGATCTCTACAATAAGATCCAGGAAGGCAATGTCAAGGATCTGAATCTCATCATAAAAGCTGATGTGCAGGGTTCTGTGGAAGCAGTCAAATCCAGCCTGTTGAAACTGTCCAATGAAGAGGTAGCAGTAAAATGTATTCACTCAGGTGTTGGTGCAATCAATGAGTCAGATGTTATACTTGCATCTGCATCAAATGCAATCATCATTGGATTTAATATCAGACCTGACAATCAGGCTAAGGATGTAGCGGAACGCGAGAAGGTTGATATCAGATTGTACAGAGTAATCTACAATGCGATAGAAGACATTGAGTCAGCTATGAAGGGAATGCTCGATCCTATATTTGAAGAAAAAGTGATCGGTCATGCAGAAGTACGTCAGACCTATAAGGCTTCCGGTGTCGGAACGATAGCTGGTTCTTATGTCCTGGATGGTGTGATCAGGAGAAACTGCAGTGTCAGAATTTCAAGGGATGGTGAACAGACATTTGAGGGATCACTTGCTTCCCTGAAGAGATTTAAGGATGATGTCAAAGAAGTAAAAACCGGCTTTGAATGCGGTCTTGTTATGGATGGATTTAATGATATCAAAGAAGGAGATCTTATCGAAGCTTATGTAATGGAAGAGGTTCCAAGATAGGATAGTTAGGAGTTTATATGAAGAAGGAAAGTCACAAGAATCAGAGGATAAATGGTGAGGTACAGAGGGAATTAAGCCGTATCATCAGTATGGAGATAAAGGATCCGCGTATCAACCCGATGACTTCTGTTACGGATGTTGTCGTGACTCCGGATCTGAAATACTGTAAGGTATATGTCAGTGTACTCGGAGATGAGGAGTCTGCCAGAGAGACACTTGCAGGTCTGCAGAGTGCCTGTGGATACATCAGACGTGAGCTTGCGAGAACAGTTAATCTGAGAAATACACCTGAACTAACTTTTGTTATGGATCATTCTATTGAATACGGAATAGAGATGTCCAGAAAGATCGATGAGGTTATGAAATAACAGATGAACAGTGATAATGATGTAATAAAGTATATTGAAAGGGCAGCATCCATTGCAATCCTTGGTCATATCAGACCGGATGGGGATTGTGTTGGGTCATGCCTGGGGTTGTATAACTATATTACGGATAATTATTCGGAAAAAAAAGTTGTTGTATATCTGCAGCCGGTCTCTGATAAGTTTTGCTTTCTGAGGGGGGCAGATATGATCCGTAATATACCGGATCATGAGAGCTACGAGCTGGCGGTATCACTCGATTGTGGAGATACGGACAGACACGGGGAATTTGCGCCGATATATGCAGATGCCTGTCATAAACTCTGTCTTGATCATCACAGGAGTAATGAAGGATTCGGTGATCTGTGTATCTGTGATCCGGATGCTTCATCGACCTGTGAGATATTATACAGGCAGCTTGATCCGGATAAGATCGGGAGAGAGTGTGCAGAGGCGATATATCTTGGAATCGTACATGATACGGGCGTATTTAAATATCCGTGCACGACAGAAGAAACGATGCGGATCGCCGGACAGATGATATCGAAAGGAGCACGCTCCCAGTATGTCATTGATGAGACATTTTATAAGGTGAATTACAACCAGAACAGGTTGACAGGAAGCGCGCTGCTTCAGGCGAGACTTGATCTTAATGGCAAAGTGATCTCTACCTGTGTTACCAAGGAAATGTTTGAATTGTACCATGCAAATAAAGATGATACAGATGGAATCGTAGATAAACTTCGCGTGACAGATGGTATTGAGGTGGCTGTGTTTATATATCAACTGGATGATGATATATATAAGTTCAGCCTGCGTTCAGTGTCCTATGTTGATGTAAGCCGTATTGCTGTTAGCTTTGGCGGAGGCGGGCATATCAGAGCTGCCGGGTTTGAGGCAGCCGGTGATTACAGAAAAAATCTGGGCAGGATTCTTGAAATGATAGAAGACCAGCTGATGTAAGTGCTAAAAAAGGAGAATGACCGGTTGATTGATGGCATAATAAATGTATATAAGGAGCAGGGATATACTTCTTTTGATGTTGTCGCAAAGCTCCGTGGAATATTAAAGCAAAAAAAAATAGGGCATACAGGAACACTTGATCCCATGGCGGAAGGTGTATTGCTGGTCTGCCTTGGAAAAGCTACCAGACTTGTCGATATGCTGACGGCTGGAACCAAAGAGTATCGGGCGATCATGCGTCTTGGTCTTACGACTGATACAGAAGACATAACAGGAAGTATTATATCCCAAAACGGAATAGCGGAAGCTCTCACAGAATCTGTTGTAACTTCTGCAGTTCAGAGCTTTGTTGGACAATATGATCAGATACCACCCATGTATTCCGCAATCAAACAGAACGGAAAAAAATTATACGAGTATGCCCGGCAGGGAATTGAAGTTGAGCGGAAACCAAGAAAGGTGGAGATATACTCGATAGAGAATATCAATGTTGATCTTCCGGATGTACAGTTTGATGTCCATTGTTCGAAGGGAACATATATAAGAAGTCTGTGCAGGGACATAGGTGATAAGCTTGGATGTGGTGCTGCATTGGCCGGACTTGTCAGGCAGGAGGTCCATGGATACAGACTTGATGAGGCGCTTAGACTCTCGGAGATAGAAAAGCTGCTGGAAGAAGGAAGGCTTGATCCACACATCATACCTGTGGATGCGTTATTGCAGCAATATCCTGCCTGCCATATAAAAAAGGAATATGCCAAGGGTCTTTTAAATGGTAATAAACTGGCTGAAAAATGTCTTCAGGATGCACCTGCGGAGATCTCTGACCAGTCAGTAATACGTATTTATCTGCAGGATGATTTCCTTGCTTTATATCAATATTGTGCGGCAGATAAGCAATATAAGCCGTATAAAATGTTTTTAAATTAATGCGTGATTATGTACAAAAGTGTGAATGGAGATATGTGACTTGAAGATTATATCTTATGATCAGGCTAAACTGGATAAAACGGCTGTTGCCCTCGGTAAATTTCAGGGCCTGCACAGGGGACATATGCTGCTGATCGATAAGATTCTTTCCCTTGCCGCGGAGGGAATGACCAGCGTTGTTTTTACTATAAATATGCCTTCAGACAGAACTATATATCTGCCTGAGGAACGTTACAGCATCCTGGAGGACAAAGGAGTTGATGTGGTTGTGGATTGCCCATTTACCGATGCATTTGCTTCGATGTCGCCGGAACGCTTTGTCAGGGAAGTGCTCATTGATAAACTGCATGCTTCTTATGTTGTTGTGGGGAAAGATTTTAAATTTGGATATAATCGTCAGGGAGATATTGACAGATTAGTGGAGTTTGGGATAAAATATGGATTTAGAGTGATAGCTTTGGATAAGCTGTCAGTCGATGACAGAATCGTCAGTTCATCATATCTCAGAACATTGATTGAGTCAGGAGATATGGAGTCGGTTTCGCGTTTTATGGGAAGAGATTATATGGTAAGCGGATATGTTCGTCATGGCAAGCAGCTGGGGAGGACAATCGGGTTCCCAACTATCAACATGATACCGGATTGTTCAAAGCTTCTTCCTGTCTGTGGTGTCTATGAGAGTTATCTGATGATGGATGGCAGAAGGTTCAAGGGAATCACCAATATAGGTGACAATCCGACGACAGACACAGATGGAGCAATCAGAATAGAGACTCATATTCTTGATTATACCGGTGATCTGTATGGGAAAAAGCTTGAATTATATATCAGGCGTTTTATCAGAACAGAGAAAAAATTCCATAATGTCGATGAGCTCAAACAGCAGATTGAGAGAGATAAAGAAAATGTTATGCATCAGTAGCTCAGTGGATAGAGCAATGGCCTCCGGAGCCATGTGCGGAGGTTCGATTCCTCTCTGGTGCACTCTATGATTAAGGAGATATCATAATGGGCGATAATCAAAAGAAAAAGGGTAACGGGGTTGCCGGATTATTTCTTCTCTTTGGCTGGCTGCTTTTTATTCTTCTGGCGCTTATTTTTTACTTTTATTTCTATGAGGAGCTTCCTTTTTTGCCTGGTAATATTCTTACGGAAAAACAGGGAGAAGTGTCAGATAATAATTCAGGATATGAAACCAGATATTCATACCAGACCAATGCCAATATGGAGATCAATGCACTGATAGCAGATTTTTATACGGGACTTGCAGCCTGTGATCAGGAGAGTTTACAGCAGCTTGTTACAGATGCATCCCAGTTCGCAGATATGGCGGCATACGAAAAACGTGCGGAAGCAGTCAGTGGGTATTCCAATATCAATTGTTATACGTTGCCGGGATATACGGAAGATGCTGTGATAGTCTATGTGACATGTAATCTGGCGATAGTGGGAGTGAACAGCACACCACTTAATCTCGATCAGTTTTATGTCGTACATACAGAGAATGGATACAAGATCGATAACAGGGTTCAGGATGAAGCTGTTCAGTCGTATATAGATAAACAAAATGAAAACGATGATATAAAAGCATTATATAAAAGTGTCCAGGATGATATAAACCAATGTCTTGCAAATGATACAAGATTTGCAGAATTCTATAACAAATTATATACAAATGAGTAGTGGAAGACGCATCATGCTCTGTGGCGTAATGTGGCTTCCACTATTCATATACATATATATGTTTAGTCAAATTCGCCGATAGAATCCTCATCAATATCATCAACGGCACGGATATCAATTCCTCTTGGCTGGACAGGAGTAGAGAAAACGATCTGCGTTTCTGTATTACCATATTTTTGAAGCTGACCGATAAATGTATCAAGTTCCATTGTACTTGGAAAACATACTTTGATCAGCATGGAATAGGCACCTGTTACGCAGTTACATTCCAGAACATTCGGGCAGGAATCAATAAAAGGATAAAATTCCGGCTTTTGCTTTGGATCAAGCGCCATATTGATGAATGCCGTGATATGATATCCCAATGAAACCGGAGCAATGGATGCATGGTAACCGGAGATAATACCACTTTTTTCAAGACGTTCTATACGGGCGGATACAGCAGGAGATGACAAAAATACTTTGCTGGCAAGATGCTTCAGCGGATATCTTGCATTTTCCTGTAAAAGGTGTAAAATTTTCTTATCAATGTTGTCCATGTTATCCCTACTTTCACTTTTATTTAAATTTTATAAAGGAATTATACGTTAAAATACCATGTTTAGCAAGAACAAAATTAAAAAAATTAACTTTTTGTGAAAACTTACATGAAAACGGGGATATAAGATATTAAAATATATAAAATTCACATTCTATAACAGAGTGCCAACAGATTTGATACGGAGGTTGCAATGGCTGAAGAAACAAAAATCAGATTGAATAAATATATCAGTGAGGCCGGAATATGTTCAAGAAGGCAGGCTGATAAACTAATCGAGCAGGGTGAGATCCGGGTTGACGGTAAGGTCGCCGATCTGGGAACAAGGGTGGATGGACATTCCATTGTGGAATATAATGGAAGACGTCTTTATCCTGCCTCAAAGACCGTGATCTATGCATATAATAAACCGATAGGACAGGTGTGTACGTCAGCGGATGCAGATGTGGACAGTATATTTAATAAGGTTGAATTTCCTGAACGTGTATATTATGTGGGAAGACTTGACAAGGATTCTTCGGGACTGTTGTTACTTACAAACGACGGAGATCTTGCAAATATGATCCAGAAAGCGAGAAACGGACACGAAAAAGAGTATCATGTCAGGGTGAATCGTGATATCTCGGAAGCGTTTATAAAAGGAATGGAAGAAGGTGTCCCTATTTTGGATACTGTGACAAAAAAGTGCAGAGTAAAGAAGACAGGGACCAGGTCATTCAGTATTATTCTTACACAGGGATTAAACAGGCAGATCAGACGAATGTGCGATTATTTTGGATACCGGGTCGTACATTTGAAACGTGTGAGAGTCATGAATGTCAGGCTGGGTGACCTGAGACCCGGTGCATATCGGATCCTGACAGAGGATGAGGAAAAGTTATTGAGGAATATGGCGGAAGGGGTAAAAAAATGACCGTAACAGACAAGACAAAAAGAATAAAAGAACTTGTGAATCTGCTCAATGAAGCTTCAAAAGCATATTACCAGTATGACAGGGAGATCATGAGCAATCTGGAATATGATGCATTATATGATGAACTGTCCGCATTAGAGAAAGAGACCGGTTTGATACTGTCATCGAGTCCGACACAGAAGGTTGGATATGAGATACTGAGTGAGCTTCCTAAAGAGCGGCATGCAGCACCTATGCTTTCTCTGGATAAAACGAAGAGTGTGGATGATCTTGCGGCATGGTTAAAGGATAAGCAGGGTGTACTTTCATGGAAATTAGATGGTCTGACCGTTGTTTTAACGTACAGGAATGGTGTTCTGGTTAAAGCTGTTACGCGCGGAAACGGGGAGATTGGAGAAGTTATTACTAACAATGCCAAGGTATTTGCCAATATTCCGAGGACAATTGCATATAAGAATGAGTTGATCATCCGGGGAGAGGCTGTTATAACTTATTCGGATTTTAACAGGATCAATGCCACGATAGAGGACGCAGATGCCAGATATAAGAATCCGAGAAATCTATGTTCCGGGTCTGTCCGTCAGCTTAATAACCAGATCACGGCGGAGAGAAACGTGCATTTCTTTGCTTTTAATATGCTTGATACGGGAGATACACAGATCGATGCCACTATGAACAGTAAGTTTGATTTCCTTTCGGAACTTGGATTTGAGGTCGTGGAACATTGCAATGTCACTTCTGATACGATGCATGATGTAGTCAGAAGATTTGCTGACAAGATAGAATCAAATGATTTTCCATCGGATGGTCTGGTACTTGATTATGATGATGTTGCTTATGGGCGTAATCTGGGAAGAACAGCCAAATTCCCGAGAGATTCCATAGCATTTAAATGGGCTGATGAGCAGGCAGAGACAACGCTCCGACATATAGAGTGGAGTCCGTCAAGAACGGGACTTATCAATCCTGTTGCTGTATTCGATGCGGTATCGTTGGAGGGAACCTCTGTAAGCAGGGCAAGTGTTCATAATGTCAGTATCGTCAAACAGCTAAAACTTGGCATAGGGGATAAGATTAAGGTATATAAAGCCAATATGATCATTCCTCAGATCAGTGAGAATCTTACCGAAAGTGGTACGCTCGAGATACCGGATACATGTCCGGCATGTCATGGACATACAATTATTAAAAATGAAAATGACGTAGAGACCCTTTACTGCCCGAATCCGGACTGTCCGGCCAAATCCATAAAGTTATTCACCCATTTTGTTTCCAGAAATGCAATGAATATTGACGGATTGTCGGAGGCTACTCTTGAGAAATTTATAGACTGTGGATTTCTTAAGGAACTGTATGATATCTACAGGATCGAACAGTACAGAGATGAGATTATTGCGATGGATGGTTTTGGACAAAAATCTTATGATAATATTATATCTTCCATAGACACATCAAGAGAAACGGAACCGGCGAGAGTTCTGTATGGCATAGGAATACTGAATGTCGGAAATGCTACAGCCAGACTGATATGCAGGCATTTTAAAAATGATATGGAATCGATCATTGCAGCAGACGCGTCAGAATTTGCTGAGATCGAAGGAATCGGCGATGTTATTGCGGAAGGAATTGTGGCTTATTTTGCCGATGCAGAGAATGTGCGTGTATTGCGCGAGATCATGAAAGAAGTTCATTTTGCCATTGAGGAAAATACTATGGAGCAGGATCTGACAGGAAAAACATTTGTGATCACAGGTTCACTTAATCATTTTGCCAACCGGGATGCGTTGAAGGAATTGATAGAAAAGCGTGGTGGAAAAGTGGCGGGAAGTGTCTCATCAAAGACGTCATATCTGATCAATAACGATGTACTGTCCGGTTCATCCAAGAATAAAAAGGCAAAATCACTTGGTGTACCGATCATTTCTGAGGATGACTTCTTGCAGATGCATTAAAAAGGTGGTATAACTATCAATGATTATAGTGTAAGAAAATGAAGATTGGATAAGTGAGGTTGTTGAAATGCCAATAAAAATAGATAATGATCTGCCTGTAAAAAAGATACTTGAACAGGAAAATATATTTGTGATGGACGAAAACCGTGCGATAAGCCAGGATATCCGTCCACTTGATATTTTAATATTAAATCTGATGCCCCTCAAGGAAGATACGGAGCTGCAGCTACTCAGAAGTCTTTCCAATACACCGCTGCAGGTCAATATAACGTTTATCAGAACAATGTCTCATGAGGCAAAGAATGTATCTGTTTCTCATCTGGATAGATTTTATATGGATCTGGACAGCGTAAAGGGAAGAAAATGGGATGGACTTATCATCACAGGCGCACCTGTAGAGCTGATGGATTTTGAGGAGGTAGAGTACTGGAAAGAATTGACAGAGATTATGGACTGGTCCGATAAAAACGTGACTTCTACCCTTCATATATGCTGGGGTGCGCAGGCCGGACTATATTACAGATACGGTGTTCATAAATATAAGCTTGACAAAAAGTTTTCCGGAGTATATAAGCATTATACTTTTCATAAACGTACACCGCTTGTCAGAGGATTTGACGATTCATTCCTCGTGCCGCAGTCAAGATATACGGCTGTCGACAAGGAAGCGATCGTAAATAATCCTAAGCTTGAGATCGTTTCCGAGTCGGAGATCACCGGGCCGTATCTTATTATTGGTGAAGGCGGTAAGAATATATTTGTTACCGGACATCCGGAATATGATACACTGACACTGGATCAGGAGTATAAGAGAGATGTAAAACGTGGTTTAAATCCGGACATCCCTGTAAATTATTATCCGGATGATGATCCTTCGAAGACACCGATCAAATCATGGAGATGCCATGCCAATACATTGTATACGAACTGGCTGAATTACTATGTATATCAGGCTACACCATATGAGTGGACAGAAAAACATTAAACAATCTGTATTCAGGTATGCGATATCTTTTTCTGACGTTTATATAGTGCAGTCAGCATCAGGACATCGACAAGGGAGTAACTGGCTGTCATTCCGCATATGTATGCGGAGATACCATAGACGGGAACCAGTGTCATTGAACAGATGATACGGATCGATATTCCTATTATATTATATATCAGATTGCGGAAAGCCATATCAAGGCCGTTCATCATGGCGGAGAGACTTCCGGAAAGATATATCAGCGGGCAGAGAAAACTCATTTTTCTCAGTATGATGCCCGCTGTTTTATTTTTAAAAGCAAAATTACATGCCCAGGGTCCCAGGATGAGATAACCAAGCCATGCAACCATGCCGAGCATGACACAAAAGGTAATACTGTTCGTGAGTGTTGTACGGATCGCTTTTTTGTTTTGCGTGGCATTGGCATACGATACGGCAGGAAGCAGCATGGTAGACAGTGATGTGGTGATCGTGGAGGGAAAAAGTAAAAATGGTATTACGATTCCGTTTATTATACCAAACATTTCCAACGCCATATCATTATCCAGATAATAGTAATACAGCATAGAAGGCATGATGATTGCTTCCAGGCTTGAAAATAAGGTAAACATCAGATTATTTCCTGTAATTGGAATTGCATCGGTAAGCATTTGTTTTAAGATCTGAATTCTTGTTACGTGATCAGTTATTCTGTTTTCTGAACCTGCAGGGTGTAATATGTTCTCTGTTCTTTTTGTAGCTTTTTTTTTCTCAACACAATAACATATGATCGCAATGATCGTGGCTGATATCTCTCCGATCACTACAGCGGTGACGGCAAGTATGGAACTTATGTGTTCGGCTGACCAAAGCAGTGACAGCACATATGCGGAACCGATTCTGATGACCTGTTCGATAAAATGTGAAAAACCATGATATCCCGGGTGCTCCATGCCGATAAAATAAGAATTGATACATGATTTGGCTGATACAAAGGGAATCGCAGTGCAGATAACCTTAAGCAGCGGAGCACAATCTGTATTTTTTAGGATATGTAATGCCAGAGGATCAGCCAGTGTCCAGATACAGGAGCTTACAAGAAAACTCAGGCTTACGGATATAATGAGACTGTATCGGAATACAGCTGTGGCATGAAGGTGTTTTTTTTGTCCAATATAAAAGGAAATCTGTTTGGTAAGTGTTGTAGATATACCCTGACAGCAAAATGAGAAAGCCAACAGGTATAACGGAAAAATAAGCTGATAAATTCCGAGTTCCTTAACACCGATCAGACGTGTCAGGAATATTCTATTATAGAACCCAAGAAGTTTGGTTGCAATACCGGCGATTGTAAGTATAAGTGTACCTTTTAAGATTGTTTTTTTGGATGACAAAGCAGGCCTCTGCAATTCTTCTTATAGACAGTATATTGATCGGGAAAAACGAATATTACTGATAATATTTTTCAATAACCCGAATTTGTGTGTAAACAGGTTGACTTTACCAAATCATAGTGATATGGTAGGAATACGATTTTAAGCGATGGAAAAAAAGAAAGAAAAGGAGATAACAACAATGGATAAATTAATTTATTTGGATCATGCTGCAACAACTGCAACAAAACCTGAGGTCGTCCAGGCAATGATGCCATACTATACAGAATTATATGGCAATCCGTCAAGCATATATAAATTTTCGTCACAGAGCAAGGAAGCAATCACTGCTGCAAGAAAAATTATTGGAGACAGTCTGAATACAGATGCATCCAATATATATTTTACAGCAGGAGGATCGGAAGCGGATAACTGGGCGTTGAAAGCGACGGCAGAGGCCTATGAACAGAAGGGGAAACATATAATTACAAGCAAGATAGAACATCATGCAATTCTTCACACCGCTGAATATCTTGAGAAACGGGGATATGAGATCACGTATCTTGATGTAGATGAGAACGGTGTGATCAAGCTGAATGAGTTAAAGAAAGCAATCAGACCCGATACGATTCTGATATCTGTTATGTTTGCAAATAATGAGATCGGAACGATACAGCCGATAAAAGAGATCGGGGAGATCGCGCATCAGCATGGTATACTATTTCACACGGATGCGGTTCAGGCATACGGACAACTGCCGATCGATGTCGAAGCACTGAATATCGATATGCTGTCAGCCAGCGGACATAAATTAAATGGTCCAAAAGGCATAGGATTCCTGTACATTCGAAAAGGAGTTAAGATACGTAGTTTTGTTCATGGCGGGGCACAGGAGCGTTCGAGACGTGCAGGCACGGAAAATGTACCTGGTATCGTGGGTCTGGGAAAGGCTGTCGAACTGGCTGTCAGTACGATGGAGGAGAGAACACGGCATGAGACGGAGCTGAGAGATTATCTGATAGACAGGATTCTTGCTGAGATTCCTTACGCCAGATTAAACGGACACCGAACACGTCGCCTTCCCAATAATGTAAATATCAGCTTCCAGTTTATCGAAGGTGAATCACTGCTGATCATGCTTGATATGGCTGGGATATGTGCATCAAGCGGTTCAGCATGTACTTCAGGCTCACTTGATCCGTCACATGTCCTTCTGGCAATCGGACTTCCGCATGAGATAGCGCATGGATCCTTAAGACTTACTCTGGGCGAGGAGAATACGCGGCAGGAGATGGATTATGTGATAGACAATCTAAAACGGATCGTGGACAGATTGCGCAGCATGTCACCATTGTATGAAGATTTTGTTCGCAGGAATCAGCATGAATGACATATTCAGGCATAAAATAAGATATAAATGTCATGGAAAAATATCATAAAATATACAGATTCAGGAGGAAAAACAGATATGTATAGTGAAAAAGTTATGGATCACTTTCAAAATCCTAGAAATGTAGGAGAGATAGAAAATGCGAGCGGTGTAGGTACCGTTGGAAATGCAAAATGCGGAGATATCATGCGGATCTATTTTGATATTGATGAAAATCAGATCATCCGTGATGTTAAATTCAAGACATTTGGGTGTGGCGCCGCTGTGGCAACCAGCAGCATGGCTACAGAGCTTGTCAAGGGGAAAAGTATATATGAGGCTCTTCAGGTTACCAATAAGGCTGTCATGGAAGCACTTGATGGTCTGCCTCCGATCAAGGTACATTGTTCTCTTCTGGCGGAGGAGGCAATCCATGCAGCTCTGTGGGATTATGCTGAGAAGAACGGGATAACGATCGAGGGACTCGAAAAGCCGGTTAATGATATTAGTGAGCATGAGGAGACGGAAGAGTATTAAAGTAATATGGCCGGCATATCAGTTGGATATACCGGCCGTTTTATTGCATGTATTATGTGTATTATGCCATATATTTTTGTTCAAAATCTTTGAGAGGTATCGGACGGGAAAACAAATATCCTTGTGCATATCTGCATCCGTTTGCAAGCAAAAATTCTTCCTGAGAAGTTGTTTCAACACCTTCTGCGATCATGTCAAGTCCAATGTCCTGCGACATATTTATGGTATGCGCAATTATCTTCTTGCCCCGGTCGGAGTCAAGAAATGAATTCAAAAATGAACGGTCAATCTTAAGGACATCAAATGGTGTCTCGTTGATCATTTTAAGAGATGAATAGCCTGATCCAAAATCATCCATAAGAAGTGTAAAACCATCCTTCTTCAGTGCCATGATCGATGCATCAGTATTGTCATTCTGAATCGTTTCAGTGATCTCTATCTCAAGAAGGTTTTTTGGAATGTTATATCTTGCAATGTATGAATTGAGTATTGTAATAAAATCATGATTATCAAGATGTGCTCTGGATACATTGACGGAGATAGGAATAGGTTCCTTTCCCTGATCTATCCATTTCCTTATTGTCTTGCAGGCTTCCTCCCAGATAAAATGATCGATCTCTTTTACAAAACCGTTTTCCTCAGCAAGCGGAATAAAATCATTTGGCGGAACTGTGATACCATCCGGTCTTACCCAGCGGACCAGTGCTTCGGCACCATGTACCTTTCTGGTTTCTATATCATATTTTGGCTGAAGGAACATGACAAACTCATGATTGCCAATGGCAATGCGGAGATTATCTTCAAGGTCTTTTTTGTGCCTCTGATTACTGCGCAGGGAATCTTCATATATGACATAACGGGATACTGCATCACGCTTGCATGCAAAACGGGCAATCGCCGCACAGTCACCGTTATATCGCGGCTGTTTTGTCAGGTCTTCTGCAAAATTAACACCAAAACAGATTCGGAAGCTTACATCCTTATAATGATTGATCTGTGGTTCGAGTTCGTTTATAAACCGGATGATGTTATCTCTGTTTTTGTATGTTGTCACAAACATGAAAACATCTGCCGTAAGTCGGGAGTAGATAAAAGTATTGGAACTGTAAAACTTCAATACATTTAATATATTATTTAAGATGTCATTTCCGAATTCCTCACCGTAATTCTCGTTCAGGAATTTGAAGTTCTTGATATCAAACTGTACAAAAGCAAATTCTTCATCAGGATGTGCCTCGATCAGGCGGGTGATCCTGGAATTAAATATACGTGGGTTGCGGTCATTTGAGAAGGACTCCAGAATCTCTTTGTTCATGATCTCATTTTCTGTCATTTCACGAAGAACTGCAGCAGCTTCGTATATCAGCCCGCGGTCATTTTTATTCAGATAAAATATTATCTTGTACCATGGAGCGGAGCGCTCTGATTTATGGAGGGCATCCAATATACGGAACTTGACAGAGATCGTTGCATCATCAATAGGAGAGAGTGCACCGTTAATTATCTTATCACGCGTGCGTTCGAGCGCATCAACATCTTCCTTAGGAATGGCTTTATTCTGTATTATTCTGGTTATCGGATCCGTGTTATTCAGATGCAGATCTTTTTCTATATAGAGCGCAGATACATCTATGGAATTGTTGACGACATCCCAATAGAAGAATGAATTATTCAGAGTATGCATCATTATATTGAGTATTTTTTGATTGACTTGTTCCATATAATCCCCCCGCCTTTATAATTCTATACGTTCATGATACTATATTTTGTGAAATTCCGGTCTTTGCTTATCAAATGTGCAGTAATACCTGAAACCATTATCCAGTAATATCTCCCGGGCTGTGTCAAATCCGTATCCTATATATTCCGGTTTATGTGCGTCACTCCCCACAGTGATTATCTCACCGCCGGCTTCCTTGTACATGCGAAGGATATCAGTATGAGGATGTGGAAAATCAAGACCACGATAGAGACTGCCTGTGTTAATTTCGATCCCTTTTCCGTTCTCGACAAGCAGGCGGAAAATCTCGTAAAACAGGTCCTTATAATCTGCGATATTAAAATGATCTGCCTTGGTTTTCCCATAGCGTAGTATGTAATCCAGATGTCCGTACACATTAAAATCCTGAAATGATCTTATGCATTCAAGAATACTTTCAAAATAACGGTAATATGCCTGTATATCTGTCTTTCCTTCGAAATACTCCGGCCTGTATGGATCATATCCGTCTACAAGATGAGAACTTGCTATAATGAAGTCAAGCTCGGGATGGGAGAGAACATAGCTGTGAAGCCTTGCTGATGTCTCAGGCATAATACCAAGTTCAACGCCGATTCTCAGATCAAAGTCCGGTGCCACACGCTGACGTATCTCTGACATGTAATTGTAGTATGCATCCGTATCCAGGTCGAAGGTCATGTCTGGTTCGTCCGGAAATACAGGAAAATCCATATCATAATGGTCGGTTATACAGATCGAGGAGAGACCCTTTGACTGTGCAGAAGCGATAATTTTATCTATATCTGCTTCGGAATCCGAGGAAAAAAAAGTATGTAAATGATAATCAGGAAACACCATATCAGTATAACCTCCAAATATAATACAATTAAAGTTATTATAATTCAAATTAACGGAAAATTAAAGTATTTATTAAAAAAATCAGTTAAAAAAATTGGTTTATATATATAAACTGTACAAAAAAAATGAATGGTCGAAAAAAAGAGAAAAAATTGATAATTTAACACTTGAATTTTAAACTAAAAAAAGTTATTATAATTCTGTGATTTTCAACTGATAAATTACTGCTTGTTCAAGCGGTACTTATAAATCATTATTATTCAAAACTTAGGAGGAATAAAAAATGGCAGTAAAAGTAGCAATTAATGGTTTTGGACGTATTGGTCGTCTTGCATTCAGACAGATGTTTGATGCAGAAGGATATGAAGTAGTTGCAATCAACGACTTGACAAAGCCTTCAATGCTTGCACACCTGTTAAAGTATGATTCATCACAGGGTAAGTATCAGTATGCTGACCAGGTTTCAGCTGATGATGAGGCTGGTACAATTACAGTATGTGGTAAGACATTAAAGATCTATGCAGAGGCTGATGCTAAGAACCTTCCATGGGGAGAGCTTGATGTAGACGTTGTTCTTGAGTGTACAGGTTTCTATGTATCAAAAGCTAAGTCACAGGCTCATATCGATGCAGGTGCTAAGAAGGTAGTTATCTCAGCTCCAGCAGGTAATGATCTCCCTACAATCGTTTACAGCGTAAATGAGAACACATTGACAAAGGATGATAAGATCATTTCAGCTGCATCATGTACTACAAACTGCTTGGCTCCGATGGCTAAGGCTCTTAACGATTATGCACCTATTCAGTCAGGTATCATGTCAACAATCCATGCTTACACTGGTGACCAGATGGTTCTTGATGGACCACACAGAAAGGGCGATTTAAGAAGAGCTCGTGCAGCTGCTGTAAATATCGTTCCTAACTCAACTGGTGCTGCAAAGGCAATCGGTCTTGTTATCCCAGAGCTGAATGGTAAGCTTATCGGTTCTGCTCAGAGAGTTCCTGTACCTACAGGTTCAACAACTATCTTAACAGCAGTTGTTAAGGGTAAGGATGTAACTAAGGAAGGCATCAACGCTGCTATGAAGGCTGCTGCTTCAGAGTCTTATGGTTACAATGAGGAGCAGATCGTATCTTCAGATATCGTTGGTATGAGATATGGTTCACTCTTTGATGCTACACAGACAATGGTTGCTCAGATCGCTGATGATCTCTATGAGGTTCAGGTTGTTTCATGGTATGACAACGAGAATTCATACACAAGCCAGATGGTTAGAACAATCAAGTACTTCGCTGAGCTTGCTTAATTTAACTGTTAAGTAATTTATTTCAGACCTAATGGGTCCGGTCTCTTTGGACCGGACCTTTTTTCTATGAAGGAGGATTTATAAAATGTCATTAAATAAAAAATCAGTAGATGATATTAATGTAAAGGGACTTCGTGTCCTTTGCAGATGTGATTTCAATGTACCTTTAAAGGATGGTAAGATTACAGACGAGAACCGTCTTGTTGCTGCACTTCCTACAATCAAGAAGCTTATTGCTGATGGTGGAAAGGTTATCCTTTGCTCCCACTTAGGAAAAGTAAAGACAGAGGAGGACAAGCTCACTAAGACACTTGCACCTGTTGCTGTACGTCTCTCAGAGCTCCTTGGACAGGAAGTTAAGTTCGCTGCTGATCCTGAGGTTGTTGGTCCAAATGCGAAGGCTGCAGTAGAAGCAATGAAGGATGGCGATGTAATTCTTCTTGAGAATACACGTTTCAGACCGGAAGAGACCAAGAACGGAGAGGCATTCTCCAAAGATCTTGCAAGCATCTGTGATGTATTTGTAAACGATGCATTTGGTACTGCACATAGAGCACATTGCTCAAATGTTGGTGTTGCAAGTCTCGTTGATACAGCAGTTGTAGGTTATCTGATGCAGAAGGAGATCGATTTCCTTGGCAATGCAGTAGAGAATCCTGTAAGACCTTTCGTTGCAATCCTCGGTGGTGCAAAGGTTGCTGATAAGTTAAATGTTATCTCAAACCTGCTTGAGAAGTGTGATACACTTATCATCGGCGGTGGTATGGCATATACATTCCTGAAAGCTAAGGGATATGAGATCGGCAAGTCTCTGGTAGATGATACCAAGATCGATTATTGTAAGGAGATGATGGAGAAGGCTGAGAAGCTTGGCAAGAAGCTTCTTCTTCCTGTTGATTCTGTCATGATTGATGATTTCCCTAATCCTATTGATGCACCTGTAGATACAACTATCTGTGATGCAGACAAGATGGATGCAAACAAGGAAGCATGTGATATCGGACCTAAGACAATTGAGCTTTATTCAGAAGCAGTTAAGACTGCAAAGACAGTTGTATGGAACGGACCTATGGGTGTATTCGAGAATCCTACACTTGCAGTTGGTACAAAGGCAGTTGCAGCAGCACTTGCTGAGACAGATGCAACGACAATCATCGGTGGTGGTGATTCAGCAGCAGCTGTTAACCAGCTTGGATATGGTGACAAGATGAGCCATATCTCAACTGGTGGTGGTGCATCTCTCGAGTTCCTTGAAGGAAAAGAACTCCCGGGTGTTGCAGCCGCAAATGACAAATAGTGAACACTTAGCGAAAGCTTAAGTGGAAGATACCTTATAAAAACAAGGAGAATACAAAAATGGCAAGAAAAAAGATTATTGCAGGTAACTGGAAGATGAATATGACTCCTTCACAGGCTGTTAAGCTTGTAGAGGAGCTTGCACCACTTGTAAAAAATGATGCAGTAGATGTTGTTTACTGTGTACCTGCTATTGATATTGTACCTGTTGTTGAGGCTGTTAAAGGTTCTAATGTACAGGTTGGCGCTGAGAATATGTACTTTGAAGAAAAAGGAGCATATACCGGTGAGATCTCTGCTGAGATGCTTCTTGATGCAGGTGTAAAGTATGTAATCATTGGTCATTCTGAGAGAAGAGATTACTTCAAAGAGGATGATTGCTTACTGAATAAGAAAGTAAAGAAAGCAATCGAAGCTGGTCTTACACCAATTCTTTGCTGTGGTGAGTCACTTGAGCAGAGAGAAATGGGTGTAACGATGGATTGGATCAGACTTCAGATCAAGTCAGATCTTAAGGATGTTGCAGCAGATGATGTGAAGAATCTTGTTATCGCATATGAGCCAATCTGGGCAATCGGTACAGGTAAGACTGCAACAACAGAGCAGGCTGAAGAAGTTTGTAAGGGAATTCGTGAGTGTATCGCTGAGATATATGATGAAGCAACAGCAGAGGCAGTACGTATTCAGTACGGCGGATCTGTTAATGCAGGCAATGCTGCAGAGCTTTTTGCACAGCCTGATATCGATGGCGGTCTTGTAGGTGGTGCTTCTCTGAAAGCGGATTTTGGTAAGATCGTTAATTACTAAAATATAATTTTATAAATTTTTTACACAGCCTGGCTTCTGCCAGGCTGATTTTAAATATAATAATAAATCAATACTAATAGGTACATATATGGGATCGATTATTCAATTTATCGGACAATTACAAAAAAGCGGATTTGCAGAGATGGACGGTTTTTCATTTGGAGTCCGCGTATTATATAATATTCAAAATGAAACACCATATGTTCTGGCTTTCATAAATGAAAGTTTTATTGAAGAAGGTTATTCCACATACAATATTATAGAAGATAAAATAAATAAAAAATTTGAAGATAACGCATATTTAAAAATCGAGATGCTTATGATCGTGAGTACAGAGGATATTATAACAACCCGTGAGAAATTATCAGGGCATAAAAATTATTGGCTCATAGATACAAATAAAGATATGCTGATTATATATGAGAACCAGCCATCTGATTTTATAGGAATTCGTCGTCCTCTTGAGAATTGGCTTTATGCCGGGAAAACGGCTGGAGTGTTTCAGAAAAGAAATATAACGGTCAGAGATTTTTTGACTGTCACAAATCTGACTGTGCTAATCAATATTCTGGTATACATTATTGCTGCTTCAGGTGGTGACATGTTAAATCCTAATTATCTGGTCAGATGCGGAGGCCTGATCGCGCCCATACCGGACGGGGAATATTATCGTTTGTTTATATGTATATTCCTGCATGCAGGTGTCATGCACCTTGCACAAAATATGCTTTTTTTGTATATTATTGGTAATGATGTTGAAAAATTTATGGGGAAGACCGCATTTCTCTGCATTTATCTGGGTGGTGGACTTATCTCATCAATTTTCACCTTGATCTATTATATAAATCAGCATGTGTATTCCACAGTATCAGTCGGTGCATCTGGTGCATGTCTGGCACTGCTCGGAGCTATGATCGTAATGGCGATAGCCGATACAGAAGTAAAAAGGAAAATATCGTTACCAGGGATCATAATCTGTGCTATCATGGCACTGACTGAAGGATTGTCAAATGAAAACATTAATAATATTGCTCATTTCGGAGGAATGGTTGCAGGAATTATGATAGCATTTATTATTTTTTTCCTTCGAAAACACAGGGCAAAACATTAAAGGAGGTAATAATATGCCATTTATTAATTCAAAAATCAGTATGTCTATTACAAAGGAACAGGAATGTGAGATTAAGACGCAGCTTGGGCAGGCGATTAAGACAATTCCGGGTAAGAGCGAAAGCTGGCTTATGCTGGGATTTGAGCCGGAATATTCGCTGTATTTTAGAGGTGATAATACAGAACCAATGGCGTTTGTGGAGGTAAGTGTCTTTGGCACAGAGAACAGACAGGCATTTTCAGAACTGACAGCCAGGATATGTGACATCTTTCAAAAGGTTTTGGGAATAGCACCCGACCATGTTTATGTAAAATATGAGGCTGTTGCTAATTGGGGATGGAATGGTTCCAATTTCTAGATTGTCAGGAGAATTGTATGAATAAAAAGCTTTTTATTATTATAATGATCCAGGCTGTAGTTATCGCACTTCTGGTTGGAATATTGATTGGGATGCGTATAGAAAAATCAAGAAATATAAGACAGAATTCTGATTCGCAGACGGAAAGAAATGCCGGTGCTGATACAGAAGAAAATATAACAGGTGAAGTTGCGGATCATGATAGTCAGGACAATCAATCAGAGGAAAATAAAAATGAGATTCAGATAACTGAGAGTTCTGAAAATACTTCATCAGTGACGGTAGACCGTGATATTGATTATGGTGCTATGGATGTTCCGGAACCTACGACCGATGACTGGCTGTATACCGATGGCAATCGCATTGTGGATGCAGATGGAAACGAGGTCTGGCTGACCGGTATCAACTGGTTTGGATATAACACCGGGACAAACACATTTGATGGATTATGGGCAGGTGATCTGAATCAGTCTATTCAGGAAATTGCCAATCATGGTTTTAATGTGATTCGTGTTCCTTTTTCTGCGGAACTTATCCTGCAGTGGTCCAGGGGAGAATATCCGGATGCGAATTTTAATCAGGCAACAAATGATTATCTGGTTGGAATGGACAGCCTGCAGATATTCGAATATGTGCTGGGGCAGTGCCGTGCAAACGGATTAAAGATAATTATTGATATACATAGTGCGGAAACAAATGCCAGCGGACATACAGTTAATCTGTGGTATACAGAACGTATTTCATCAGATGATTATCTTTCAGCGTTGCGCTGGATGGCAGGACGATATAAAGGAGATGATACGATCATAGCCTATGATCTGAAAAATGAACCGCATGGTAAGCCATATGAGGGAAACGGTGCAGCAAAATGGGATAATTCCAAGGATGAAAACAACTGGAAATATATGGCTGAACTGGCGGCAGAGGCGGTACTTTCGGAGAATCCAAATGCGCTTATTCTTGTTGAAGGTACAGAAATATATCCTGTTGATCTGAAGAAAAATGGAGATTATTCTTCGACAGATGAAAATGATTATTACTTTAACTGGTGGGGTGGCAATCTGAGAGGCGTTGCTGATTATCCGGTTGATCTGGGTAAGTATCAGAACAAGCTGGTATATTCCCCGCATGATTATGGACCGACAGTATATCAACAGCCATGGTTTGAGGGTGAATATGATTATGACAGCCTGATGAAGGACTGCTGGCATGATAATTGGTTCTATATCTATGAAGATAAGACTGCGCCTCTTTTGATCGGTGAATGGGGTGGATTCATGTCTGAACCCAACATCACATGGATGACTTATATGCGTGAACTGATTGGAAAATACAGGCTGCATCATACATTCTGGTGCTTTAATGCCAATTCGGGTGATACCGGTGGTATGGTGCTGGATGATTTTACTACATGGGATGAAGAAAAATATGCTTTTGTCAAAGAAGTTTTATGGAATGATGGAAGTAAGTTTATCGGACTTGACCATGAGATTCCGCTCGGAATCAACGGAATTAGTTTGGGGGATTATTACTAAATGCAAAAAATAAGAATTATATGTCTGTGTTCCATATTGGCAATGATGCTCTGCGCCTGCGGTGAAAAGCAGGCGAAAAATCAGATACTCACGGCAAGAGACGCCGGAGCACCATGCAGTGACTGGGAGAAAAGTAATACCGGAAGTGCAAAATATCTGGATGGGTCTACGGTATTGGTGAGTATTTTCCTGGATGATCCGGATGCAGACTGGACAGAAGAGGATAGAACGCTTGTCCTTGACAATACGGATACCGCCTGTGATTTTCTGGTCGAAGAGGGGGAACGGTATGGCAGGAATGTAAATCTTATCTACGACTTCACGGAACACCCTGATCTGGAATATCATTTCAAATATAATAAAGCTTTCCCGGGAAGCACATATAATACGAAGGAAGCGTCAGATGATGTAAGACAATTCGATAATGATGTGATCGATTATGTACATACCAATATTTCTTCACAGGATATAATGGAAAAATATCATGTGAACAGTATAGGATTCCTTGTATTTATAGATCATAAGGCTGATGCTGCAACAGCGCATCATTATTGGACTGACTATCAGGGATATTATTATGAAGAGATTGCATTTATTAATCTAAGATGGGAATCATCAGGTAATAACGTGGAATCAGACTGCTATGCACATGAGATATTGCATTTGTTTGGGGCAAGAGATCTGTATTATACATCCCAGGATTGCGGTGTTACAAAAGAATTTGTCGACTATGTTGCCGAAAAATATCCAAAGGAGATCATGCTCGGCAACAGTGCAGATGTTGTCATGGGATATGATTCTGTCTCTGCAGAGATAACAAATATTACAGCTTATTTCCTTGGTTGGAAAGATTATATAGCCGAGCTTGAGCAGTTCCCGAGTATCAAGGCAAAATATCCGGCTTCATTTTCGCTGGTTCAGGATACACAGGGGAATTATGAGACATACTCTCTGGAAGCAAGGGCTATGAACGAAGAGTCGCACAGATATATGATTGTTACAAAGATATTGAATGTGGTGGTTCTGGCGATCGTACTTGCAATCGTCATTCGTGATATATTGCGGGCTCAAAAAAAGAAGAAAGAGGAAAATACAATTCAATATTATCAGTAAATTTTATTGTTTTTTCTTGCGAAAAAAACAATATGTGTTATCATATACCTGTATTGTCGTGGACATTTAGATGTCATGCGGCTGTAATCAGATGATATTAAAATAAAGGAGATATACATTCATGAGTAAGAAACCTGTAGTTTTAATGGTACTTGATGGTTATGGAATCAGTGATAAGACAGAGGGCAATGCAATTGCTATGGCCAATACACCTGTCATGGACAAGCTGATGGCCGAATGTCCGTATGTAAAAGGAAATGCTTCCGGTCTTGCCGTAGGTCTTCCGGATGGACAGATGGGTAACTCCGAGGTGGGACATATGAATATCGGAGCCGGAAGAATCATATATCAGGAGCTCACAAGAATTACAAAGTCTATTGAAGATGGAGATTTTTTTGAGAATCCGGAAATGCTTCTTGCCATCGAGAATTGTAAGAAGAATCATTCAGACCTGCATCTCTGGGGTCTCCTGTCAGATGGTGGTGTACACAGCCATAATACACACCTCTATGCAATTCTGGAGTTATGTAAGAGACAGGGATTTGAGGATGTTTATGTTCATCCTTTCTTTGACGGAAGAGATACACCACCTGCATCAGGTAAGAGTTTCCTCGAAGAGCTGATTGCGAAGATGAAAGAGATCGGTGTAGGTAAGGTTGCATCCATGTCAGGACGTTATTATGCAATGGATAGAGATAACAGATGGGACAGAGTAGAGCTTGCATATAAGTCACTTGTTACAGGTGAGGGTGTACAGGCTGAGGATCCGGTTGCTGCTATCCAGGAATCATATGATAAAGAAGTATATGATGAATTTGTTGTTCCGACTGTTATCACAGAAAATGGTAAGCCGGTTTCTCTTGTAAAGCCAAATGATTCTGTTATTTTCTTCAATTTCAGACCTGACAGAGCAAGAGAGATCACCAGAGCATTCTGCTGTGATGATTTTGACGGATTTGAGAGACCAAACGGCCGTATGCCACTCGTATATGTATGTTTCAAGGATTATGATGAGTCTATACCTAATAAGCTTGTTGCATTCAAGAAGGAAGAGGTCGAGAACACATTTGGCGAATATCTTGCAGCATGTGGCAAAAAACAGCTTCGTCTGGCTGAGACAGAGAAGTATGCGCATGTAACTTTCTTCTTCAACGGCGGAGTTGAGGAGCCGAACAAAAATGAGGAGAGAACACTTGTAAAGTCTCCTGCAGTTGCAACTTATGACCTTCAGCCTGAGATGAGTGCACCGGAGGTTGGAGAAAAACTTAATGCAGCTATCACATCAGGTGAATATGATGTGATTATTATTAACTTCGCAAATCCTGACATGGTTGGACACACAGGTGTTATCCCTGCGGCTGTCAAGGCTGTTGAGAGAGTTGACCAGTGTGTAGGTGCTGCAGTTGAAGCTGTTAAGTCTGTGGATGGCGTATTATTCATCTGTGCTGATCACGGAAATGCAGAGCAGATGGTCAATTATGAAACAGGAGCACCGCATACAGCACACACGACGAACCCTGTTCCATTTATTCTGTACAATTATGAGGATGGAGTTAAACTGCGTGAGGGTGGATGCCTTGCTGATATTGCACCTACACTGCTTGAGATCATGGAACTGCCACAGCCAAAGGAAATGACAGGAAAGTCATTGATTGTAAGATAAGGATTTAAATATAACAAAAGAAGAATAGGGAGTGATTCTATGAAGAAATTTTTGAAGGAGTTTAAGGAATTTGCTTTAAAAGGCAATGTTATGGATCTGGCAATCGGTGTTATTATCGGTGCTGCATTTCAGGGAATCGTAACAGCTTTCACAGACTGTTTTATTAATCCGATCATCAATAGTATCGGTGGCGCTGAGGTTGCGGGGCATTTTGAGATATTCAGTACAGGACAGTATATTGAATATGGTGCATTTCTGACAGCAGTAATCAATTTCCTGATCATGGCATTTGTAATCTTTTTGATCATGAAAGGAATCAATGCGATCACTAATCTTGGCAAGAAGCCGGAACCGGCAGCTGCACCGCTTACCAGAAAGTGCCCTTATTGCTATGGTGAGATTGATATCAAAGCTACAAAGTGTATGTATTGTACCTCTGATATAACACCCGAAGTATAAATACAATTATTAACAAAATATTTTATGCTCTAATAAAAAGACCGAATCAGCTGGTTTGTATGCCATCTATGCTGATTCGGTTTTTTGTTTTATCTTGAATCGGTTATGTATAAAAGTTGCATATATGGAGAATAATGACTATAAATGTGACACAGATGTGTCGACAGAGCGATGGGAGGCTTTTTTATGCGTGTAGATAAGATAAAACATATATCTGCCAGAGAAATCCTTGATTCCAGAGGAAATCCTACGGTTGAAGTGGAGGTTATAACGGATAGCGGTGCATCTGCGAGAGCTTCCGTTCCTTCTGGTGCGTCAACAGGAGAATATGAAGCACATGAACTTCGTGATGAAGAAAAACGTTATATGGGAAAAGGTGTTGAGAAGGCAGTTACTAATGTCAATACCAGAATTGCAGACAGATTGATTGGAAGTAATGTATACAATCAGGCTGCAATTGATAAATTTCTGAAGGATTCTGATGGAACGGATAATAAGTCCAGATATGGTGCAAATGCGATCCTGGGTGTATCTCTTGCTGTGGCACGGGCTGCATCTAATTCCCTTAGAATACCATTATATCGTTATATCGGGGGTACAAATGCCAGACAGCTTCCACTGCCGATGATGAATATATTAAATGGCGGATGCCATGCGGATAATACAGTAGATCTACAGGAATTCATGATAGCGCCTGTTGGAGCTGATTCATTTAAGAACTGTATGGAAATGAGTGCCGAGATATATCATACGTTAAAAAAACTGTTGTCGGATCATGGACTGGCGACAGGAGTCGGTGACGAGGGCGGATTTGCCCCAAATCTCGCCAGCTCATTTGAAGTGCTGGATTATCTTGTAGAGGCTATAAAGGGAGCGGGCTATAAACCGTTTGATGATGTAAAGATTGCCATAGACGCTGCAGCAAGTGAGCTGTACGATGAGAATACCGGGTTGTATTATTTTCCGGGAGAAAGCAGTATGACAGGCAGAGAGGTCTACAGAAATGCAGAGGAAATGGTACAGTATTATGAGGAACTCACCAAGCGGTATCCAATCTATTCTATTGAGGACGGACTTGACGAAAATGATATGAAGGGATGGAAGGTACTGACCTTCAGACTTGGTGATAAGATACAGCTGGTAGGAGATGATCTGTTTGTGACAAACACAGGCAGACTTCATCAGGGTATTAATGATGGTATTGCCAATGCAATTCTGATAAAATATAATCAGATTGGAACCCTGACAGAGGCACTTGAAGCGATAGAGATGGCAAAAAGGGCGGGATATAAGACGATCATATCCCATCGTTCAGGGGAGACAGAGGATTCTTTTATTGCAGATCTTGCAGTTGCGGTGAATGCCGGACAGATCAAGACCGGGGCTCCATGCAGATCTGATCGTACGTCGAAGTATAACCAACTGCTTAGAATTGAAGAAGAATTGGCGAAGGTGGCAATTTTTTAAAAAAACTATTGCCAACGTTGTCTTATTATGGTAGTATAAACAAAGTTGTGATGTTTTGAATTTGAATTATTTAGGAGGTTTTTCCGTGAAGACAGCGTTGATCATAGGTTTGATAGTAATATCAGTTATTCTGGCAGTAGTAGTAATGATGCAGGAAGGTAAAGAAGGTGGACTGACAAGTACCTTAAGTGGAAGTACAGATACCTACTGGAGTAAGAACAAGGGAAAGTCAAAAGAGTCGATTCTCAAAAAGATAACTGCAGTACTTGGTGTTATATATATGGTACTTGCCTTACTTCTTTCTTCAAAATTTATCGGTTAATCATTATGATGCTTTGGAATATTCAAAGCATCATTTTTTTCTGTAAAAGGAATTCGGGATATGGTATAATAATACAAATGATATTGTTGTGAGATCTTGCAATGATGTGCACTTGAAAATAGGACTTTTTGTTTTGGGGGATGATGCATATGGGAGAAAAAAGAGAGCTAATCAAACAAAAATTATATGATTTTATATGTGATGACATATACAAGCCGATGCGGCTTAAAGATATCCGTTTTTTGCTTCAGGTATCGGATGCAGACAGAAAGAAAGTTGATGATGCTCTGAGTGAACTGGTCTCCGAAGGAAAGGTAATGGTTACTCCAAAAGGGAAATATAAAAAGACGGATGACAATCTTTTGACAGGAACTTTTATCGGTAATAAAAAGGGGTTCGGTTTTGTTCGTGTTGATGGAGAAAAAGATGATTTTTTCATACCTGCCAAATACAGCATGGATGCATTTCACAATGATCGTGTTCTGATCAAGCCGGAGATGCATGCAGCGGCGGGAAAGAGACGTGAAGCCCAGGTCGTTAAGGTTCTTGAACGCGGTATGACAGTTGTTGTCGGTACATTTGAACGGCAGGATGGTTTTGGATTTGTGATACCGGACAATCAGAAAGTTGCGGACGATATTTTCGTCGGAAAAAAAGATACAATGGGAGCGATGACCGGTCACAAGGTTGTATGTCAGATTACGTCATACGGGGAACAGGGGAAGTCTCCTGAGGGAAAGATTATAGAGATCCTCGGACATGTGAATGATCCTGCAACGGATATGCTGTCTGTTGTGAGAGCATATGATATACCTATGGAATATCCTGACAAAGTTATGGAGTCTCTGAACGATATTCCAGATGAGATCAGCGAGGAAGATATTGTCGGCAGAACAGACTTTCGTATGCTTGATACGGTGACGATCGATGGTGAGGATGCCAAGGATCTGGATGACGCCATTACGCTGATCTATAAAGATGGCATATATACCCTGGGTGTTCATATCGCTGATGTGAGCAATTATGTGACTGAGAAGTCCCCTCTTGACAAAGAGGCATTAAAACGTGGAACCAGCTGTTATCTTGTGGATAGTGTTATTCCGATGCTTCCGCACAAGCTCTCAAATGGCATCTGCTCATTAAATGCAGGTGTGGACAGGCTGACATTGAGTTGTGTTATGGATATAGATAAAAAAGGCCATCTTCTCAATCACACAATCTGTGAGGGAGTTATACGCGTAAATGAGAGAATGACATATACCAATGTGGCAAAGATTCTGGACAGAAGTGATAATGAAGTACTTGAGAGATATAAGAACCTTGTGGATATGTTTGATTTGATGAAAGAATTGTCAGACATTATAAGGAAAAACAGACACAAGAGAGGATCTATTGATTTTGATGTACCTGAGACCAAGATCATTGTTGATGAGAATCATAAACCATTGGAGATAAAGCCTTATGACAGGAATCCTGCGACCAGGATTATTGAAGATTTTATGCTGATGGCAAATGAAACAGTTGCAGAGGATTATTTCTGGCAGGAGATTCCATTTGAATATAGAACGCATGAGAGTCCTGATCAGGAAAAGATCAAGAATCTTACAGTATTTATCAATAATTTTGGACTGTTTTTGCGCCCGTCTCAGGAAGAGACACATCCGAAGGAACTGCAGAAGGTGTTAGAACGTATAGAAGGAGAACCATATGAGGCTTTAATCAGTAAAATGATGCTTCGCTCTATGAAACAGGCAAGGTATTCCACGGAATGTAGTGGACATTTTGGCCTGGCATGTAAATATTACTGCCATTTTACATCACCGATCCGAAGATATCCTGATCTTCAGATTCACAGGATCATAAAAGAGAACCTTCATGGTACGTTGGATGAGAAGAGACAGAATCATTACAGAAGGATTCTGCCGGGGGTTGCTGATGATAATTCCCTTAAGGAAAGACGTGCAGAAGAAGCTGAACGTGAAGTAATAAAGCTCAAGGAAATAGAATATATGAGTGACCATATTGGAGAAGAATTCGATGGTGTTGTATCCGGTGTAACATCTAATTTTATATTTGTTGAACTGGATAATACTGTAGAGGGTGCTGTATCTGTTGCATATATGTATGATGACTGTTATTATTTTAACGAAGATATGTATGCTATGATCGGTGAAAATTCCGGAAAGAAATACCAGCTGGGGGATCGTGTTAGAATTAAGGTATTAAAATGTGATAAAATTAAGAAAACCATTGATTTTTCCATAATTGATGATAATATAAAAGGAGCTGATTCGATTGGCTAAAGAAAAGGGCTCACGCTTGATAGCCAACAACAAAAAAGCATATCATGATTATTTTATTGAAGAAACATATGAGGCAGGAATTGCTTTGGCAGGAACTGAGGTCAAATCCCTCCGGATGGGAAGATGCAGTATAAAGGAATCATTTATTGGTGTTGACAATAACGAAATATATATATATCAGATGCATATTTCCCCATATGAGAAGGGTAATATATTTAACAAAGATCCGCTTCGTACCAGAAAGCTTTTGCTGCACAGATATGAGATTAATAAGCTGCTTGGCAAGCAGAAGGTGAAGGGTTATACTCTTGTTCCACTTAAAGTATATTTTAAAGACAGCCTGGTTAAAATAGAGATAGGTCTGGCTCGTGGTAAAAAATTATATGATAAGCGGGAAGATATAGCCAAAAAGGATATGAAACGTGAGGCTGAGAGAGAGTTTAAGATTCGTAATCTCGGATGATATACGGGGTATCAGAATGATACCAGGAGACAGGGTCGGCAGATCAATAAACATAAGAATATTACAATATACGAGGTGAACTATGAGTCAGGCAAAAGTTGACAGATATAAAGAGGAAAAGAAGAATCGCGCTAAGAATATGAAAAAGAAGCGTGTTAAAAAAGTAGTTGGCGTCTTAATATGTGCAGCGCTTATAGGGGGCATTCTAGGCTATCCTCTGGGAAAGCAGATGTATAAGGTCTCTGCAGAGAAAAGAAAAGAAAGCGCCACAGTGAAGACTGAGCTATATGATTACTGGGTACAGCAGTACTGGAGTGCCAATTATGGCGGTATTCTGGGTGAGGATGACGAACTTGCATCAGACACGGATGCTACAGCAAGTGATACAGATGCAACTGCCTCTGATGCAGAATAAAACCTTGTAACATGCGCTTGATTCTATTACATGATTGATATGCACTATGATATCGGTTGTGTGAGATTGATTTTTATAAAAAGGATTTTCGTCAAGTTCTGTATTAGGCAGATCTATATATAAAACCAGGGGGTTGTACTGGTTTCGACGGGGATTTAGAAATTATGGAAGCCATCAGTGGACCAGAACCACTATAAAACATGGAATTAAATATAAACGCAGACGAAAATTACGCGTACGCTGCCTAATTAAGGCAGCTGTCAGACCCAGGCTCCCCGCGGCTTGGGACCCTGGCATCAAACTTGCGGGAAACTCCGGGGCCAAAGCTTTGCGGTTTCGGAAAATCCATGAAGCTACCAAACGGGGTAGCCTGTCTATGGGCGTCCTCGTGAGGGAATGTTAAATCATAGACTGTGATGGGAGATGCCATAATGGAAGAGTCTTCGGACGCGGGTTCGATTCCCGCCAGCTCCACTA
>JBJEJF010000037.1:0-43617 GCA_051877775.1 Wujia sp. | reverse complement strand
TCACATAATAACAATTACACGAAGTATATATTATAAAATAAATATGTTTTGCGAGTTATTATACAAGGAGGATATGACATGATTAAGGATGATTGCATTTTTTGTAAGATTGCGAAAGGAGAGATTCCATCAGCTACGGTATATGAGACACCGGAGTTCAAGGTAATGCTCGATGTGGCACCTGCCAACAGAGGACATGCCCTTATTATACCGAAAGAGCATTTTGATAATATTTTCCAGATCGATGCGGAGACCGCCGGCAAGCTCTTTTCTTTGGCGACAGTCGTTGCAAGAGCTCTGAAGGAAGAGACCGGATGTGAGGGAATGAACGTACTCCAGAATAACGGAGAGGTTGCGGGACAGACGGTAAATCATTTTCATTTGCATCTGATTCCGAGATTTCAGGGGGATGGTGTACAGGTTACCTGGAAGCAGGGTGAGACAGATCCGGAAGAACAGGAAAAGCTGGCTAAAGCAATTAAAAAACATATATAATGAGCATTGCACAGGCTTGCGCCTGATGAAGAAAAGGTACCTGAAGACATTTGTGATCAGGTACTTTTTTTCTAATTATTGACATCTTTTGAATCAGTGTTTATCATAGAGAAAGGTTATAAAAAATTATCAGGAGATCACAATGGATAAAGAAAAACTTCAAAAAGTACTAAAGATAATAGGATACATAATATGTGCAGCCATGTTTGTGGCAGGTGGGATTTTGATGTTTATGATAGCAAGACTCCAGATCCTTCCGGTTAATTATATGCTGGTAGGTGCACTTGTACTTGTCATCCTCACAGTGGGATTTGTTTTTGCGCAGAGGTGGTTTGTATCCGGAATTATAACAAAGATATTGGCTGTACTGTTGACTGTGGTCATGGTAATAGGAAGTATTTATGTTAACTTTACCCAGAAGAAGCTGGAAGAGATGACCGGAATTAAGACCAAGGTGGATAGTATTCAGATCTACGTCATGGTGGATGATCCGGCGCAGAATATAATGGATGCAAAGGATTATAATTTTGGCATATTGAGTACTCTGGATCGTGAGAATACGGATGCCGTGCTTCGCGAGAGCGGAGATGAGGTCGGGCAGGAGCTGAAGACTACAGAGTATGACAGCGCACTGGCACTGGTCAGAGGGTTATATGACCAGGAGGTAGGTGCAATTGTTCTTAACAGTGCATATGAGGGGTTTGTAACAGAGACGGAAGGTTTTGATGATTTTAAATCGCGTGTAAAATCTATTTCATTTAAGGATATCGTATCTCAGGTCGAGACGTCCCAGGGAGCAGATGATGATCTGTATAATGGGGATTCTGTTTTTACAGTTTACGTCAGTGGAGTGGATACGCCGGGAAAACCGGAACAGAATCATAACAGTGACGTCAATATACTGTTGACTGTCAATATGGATACCAGGCAGATACTGATGATCAGTACACCGAGAGACTATTATGTACCGCTTTCCATATCGGGAGGCCAGAAGGATAAACTCACGCATGCGGGCATGTATGGTATAGACGTATCAGCTGACACGCTGGGTATGTTGTATGGTGTCAAAGTGGATGATTATGTTAAAGTGAACTTTACCGGTTTTGAAAATATCATAGATGCCCTGGATGGTGTTAATGTATATTCTGAGTATTCGTTTGAATCCTATGGACATTATTATCAACAGGGATACAATCAGCTGAATGGAGAGGAAGCGCTGGTATTTGCCAGGACAAGACATGCTTTCTCGGATGGTGACAGACAGAGAGGAAGAAATCAGATGGCGGTGATCGAGGCTGTTGTAAATGATCTGGCGACATCTGATATGCTGAAGAATTACAAACAGGTTCTTGATGAGATATCTGAGAATATCGTAACCAGCATGAGCTATGATGAGATATCCAATCTTGTCATGTTCCAGTTAGATGACATGAAGCCGTGGGATATCCAGTCCTATAGTGTAAATGGATATGACAGTATGGCGACAACGTATTCCGGTGGTGCACAGGAGCTGTATGTCATGGAGCCTGATATGTCGACGGTCGATCAGGCAAAACAGTATCTGGCTGATATGTATGCAGGTAAAACGATTAAAGTTGCAGTTGAGTAGAGGATTTCTTACAGGGATAAATAGGATATGGTTTATATAATATTACAATTATTGGGTGGGCTCGGATTGTTCATGTTTGGTATGACATTTATGAGCCATGGAATTGAGAAAGTAGCAGGAAATAAGTTGAGGGGAATCCTGGAGGCTTTTACGAGAAACCGTTTCCTTGGCCTTCTTGTGGGTCTGCTCTTCACTGCAGTGATACAGTCTTCAAGTGCGGCAACTGTTATGGTGGTCAGCTTTGTTAATTCGGGACTGATGCAGTTGTCCGAGGCGTGCGGTATTATTCTCGGAGCTAATATCGGAACCACGGTGACCGCAATGCTTGTCGCATTTCGCCTGAGTACGATTGCGCCGATCTTTGTCTTTGCCGGAGCGATCATGGTCAACTTTATCAAGAAACCTATCATTAATAAATCAGGTGAGATCGTCCTTGGATTCGGTATATTGTTTGTCGGAATCAGTACAATGTCAGGTGCGATGGCAGAGCTTCGTGAGATTCCGGAGGTAATAGAACTTCTGGCGAACTTTACGAATCCGGTGCTGGGTATTCTGCTTGGTCTTGTGATAACTTCTATCGTTCAGAGTTCTTCAGTAACGGTCAGCATTCTGGTCGTAATGGCGTCCCAGGGGCTGGTAGATCTCAGAATCTGTATGTTTGTAATACTTGGATGTAATATCGGCGCATGTACTTCTGCTGTGCTGGCATCCTTTGGAGGCAGCAAAAATGCTAAGCGTTCGGCGCTTATTCATTTATTGTTCAATATCTTTGGAACGATTCTGATGTTTGTGCTTTTGCTTCTGTTTGGTGAGCAGATCGAGCAGATCATCCAGTTCTTCAGTGGACATGGAACGGATCCGGGTACCCTTGGACGTAATATTGCATGGGCACATTTCCTGTTTAAGGTTTTCCAGGTCATCGTATTTTATCCGTTTATGGATATGATCATCCGGTGTACATATAAGCTGGTACCGGGTGAGGATGCAGAGGGAACGGACAGACAGTTTGTTGTCAAATTTATCGGTGCATCAAATCCCAATCCGACAGTTGCAATCTATCTGGCACTTCAGGAGATGGAGCGCATGGCGCATATGGCATATGACAATCTGAATCTGGCTGTAGAGTGCCTTCGCACGCGTGATGAGAAGGCGTTGCAGAGAGTGTCTGATACAGAAGAATATATTGATTTCCTGGATGAGAAGATCAGTGATTATCTGATCGAGATCAATCAGGATACACTTCCTATCGCCGATGTCAATCTGATCTCTGCTTATTTCCATGTGGTAAATGGGATAGAGAGTATCGGGGATCATGCGGAGAGGATCGCTGAGATCGTTCCGCAGCTCGAGGAGAATGAGATATATTTCTCAGATAAGAGCATGAAGGAACTGAATGAGATGATGGATAAGATCAACCAGATCCTCAACCTGTCTCTTGAGATGTTTGTGACAGGAAGTACCTCGCATATCAGAGAAGTAACGGAGCTGGAAAACGAGATCGACTTCATGGAGCGGAAGCTTCAGTCCAAACATATTCAGCGGTTAAACAAAGGAAAATGCAGCGCGCATGCGGGAATCTATTTCTCGGATGTTGTATCGGGACTGGAGAGAGTGTCGGATCATGCCACCAATATTGCTCTGTCCGTAATAGAAGCAAAAGGTTTGAAGGAGACACAGAATGTATGATTATCTGATCGTGGGGGCTGGATTATATGGTGCCGTGTTTGCACAGCAGGCAAAGGAACATGGAAAAAGCGTGCTGGTTGTCGACAGGCGTCCGCATATCGCGGGAAATGTATATACTGAGTCCGTAGAGGGAATAAATGTACATAAATACGGTGCCCATATCTTCCATACAAATAATAAAAAAGTTTGGGAATATGTAAACCGTTTTGCGGAATTTAACCGTTTTACAAATTCGCCGGTTGCGAATTATCATGGAGAACTATATTCGCTTCCGTTTAATATGTATACGTTTAATAAAATGTGGGGTGTGACGACCCCTGAGCAGGCTGCGCAGAAGATTGAGGAACAAAAGGCGGAAGCGGGAATTACGCAGCCGCACAATCTGGAGGAACAGGCGATCAGCCTGGTGGGCACGGACATTTATGAAAAGCTGGTAAAGGGATATACGGAGAAGCAATGGGGCAGACCCTGCAACGAGCTTCCGGCATTTATTATAAAGCGCCTTCCGGTGAGATTTACATTTGACAATAATTATTTTAATGCGCGGTATCAGGGAATTCCTATCGGTGGTTATACTGCAATGGTTGGGCGTATGCTCGACATTTGTGATGCTGATGGAAGCATAGGCGAAAAGGTGTGCAGGCATGTTGAGACCCTGAGCACACAGAGGCAGGGAAGTATAGACATAGCGCTTGGTGTTGATTATCTCGAGGACAGGGATGCACTTCGTGCAAAGGCTGGGAAGATCGTGTATACCGGAGCCATAGATGCTTATTATGATTACTGCTTCGGGCCGCTTGAATACCGTTCTGTAAGATTTGAGACAGAGACACTGGATATGCCGAATTACCAGGGAAATGCCGCTGTTAATTACACAGACAGGGAGACTCCGTGGACAAGGATCATTGAACATAAATGGTTCGAACCCGGTAATCAGGATAAGACGGTGATAAGCCGTGAGTACAGTTCGGAGTGGAGACCGGGGGATGAACCGTATTATCCGGTCAATGACGAAAAAAATAACAGTCTGTATGAACGGTACCGGGAGCTTGCCCAAAGAGAGACGGATGTTATATTTGGGGGACGTCTGGGTGAATACAGATATTATGATATGGATGCAGTTATAGCTGCGGCACTGAAGATGGCAGAATGTGAACTGGCAGAATAGGAGTGGGGAATATTGCGCCGGAAGGTATTTTTGATTTTGATGATAGTATGGATGGCGGTTATATTTTTCTTTTCAAGCAGAGATGCGGAGGAATCTACAGAGGATAGTTACTGGGTCGGCATAGAGGTCGGCAGGCTGGTCGTTCCGGCTTTTAGTGAGATGCCGGAGGAAAAACAGCTGGAGTTTGCTGCGAGAGTCGACTACCCGGTGAGAAAGACAGCACATGCATTGGAATATACCGTGTTGGGGACACTGATCACGGGATTTCTGTATAAAAATGGTGGAAAAAAATGGAAATATATGTTATTTTCGTGGCTGCTCGGTGTGGCGTATGCCGCCTCGGATGAGTTTCATCAACTGTTCGTTCCCGGCAGAAGTGGACAGGTATCAGATGTTCTCCTCGACAGCGGAGGCGTACTGCTTGGGGTTGTTGTTATGACGTGTATTTTATGGCAACTTGAAAAACACCATGAAAAAAGGAATAAACCAGTTGACAAGCTATATTGAATGGGTTATTGTAAAAAAGATATCTCTCTTATTCAGAGCGGTGGAGTCATAGGGGACTATGAAGCCGCGGCAACCCCGTTTATACGGAAGGTGCCGACCTGAGCGATACTATATGAAAGGTTTTCGGTTCCTTTAGGATCGTGAAACCATAGTAGTCGAGCAATAAGAGGATTTGAGTATAAGACTTTCAAATCCGGTTGCTTACCGGATTTTTTCTTTTTCAAATCCCTAAGAGGGAGATAAATATAATTTAGGCAATTGCAAAACATATTTTTAAAACATTTGTTTTGTATAATTGTTATTGTGTGATGCTTTATTTTAATGGCGCCAGCTTCCTTTATACCTTTTTTTGAATGACTTTTGCAGTTTTGGGAAGTTCTATTACCTTTATACTTCCGTCAGATCATGCACACGCTACAGCGAACTCGCACCATCTGCGCACAGCATGGGGCTATGGAAGGACTTTTGGAAACGCGGGTCCTTAGGGCGAGCCTTAAGGCTCACCCTTAGTACCCCTGCGTTTCCAATGGAGCGCGAGCGTTCCTGGAATACCCCATGCTGTGCGCAGATGGTACTCAGACACACTTGCGCGTGTGCATTGACGGAAGTATAAAAGTAATGAACTTCCGACAAAACTGCGTCTCTTCAAAAAGAAGGCATAAAGGAAGTTGGAGCATATACGATATATTCACACAATAACAATTATACGAAATAACAAGTAATAAAATATGTTTTGCAAACACCGGAAATATTATTATACTATCTAGGAGGAATTATGGAAAAAGTACTTTTTACGTCAGAATCTGTAACAGAGGGACATCCGGATAAAATCTGCGACCAGATATCCGATGCGGTTCTCGACGCATTACTTGCGCAGGATCCTATGAGCCGTGTTGCCTGTGAGACAGCTGTGACGACGGGACTTGTTCTCGTTATGGGAGAGGTTACAAGTAAGGCGCAGATCGATATTCAGAGCATTGTCCGTGACACGATCCGCGAGATCGGATATGACAGGGCAAAATATGGCTTTGACTGTGATACGTGTGGTGTCATCATTGCGCTTGATAAGCAGTCCGCTGATATTGCCATGGGTGTTGACCGGGCACTTGAAGCAAAAGAGCATACAATGAGTGATGAACAGATAGAAGCGATCGGAGCAGGTGATCAGGGTATGATGTTCGGTTATGCTGTAAACGAGACACCTGAGCTTATGCCGTATCCTATTTCTTTGGCACATAAGTTAGCATACCGTCTTAGCGAAGTAAGGAAAAATGGTACGTTGCCATATCTCAGACCTGATGGAAAGACACAGGTCACAGTCGAGTATGATGAGAACGGAAAGCCGTACAGACTTGATGCCGTCGTGCTGTCTACACAGCATGGTGACGAAGTATCACAGGAGCAGATACATGCGGATATAAAGAAATATGTGTTTGATGAGATCCTCCCACAGGATATGGTGGATGAGAATACAAAATTCTTTATCAACCCTACAGGAAGATTCGTGATTGGAGGTCCAAATGGAGACAGTGGTCTGACAGGACGCAAGATCATAGTAGATACCTATGGCGGATATGGGCGTCATGGTGGCGGTGCATTTTCCGGTAAGGATTGTACCAAGGTGGACCGGTCAGCTGCATATGCAGCAAGATATGTTGCCAAAAATATCGTAGCGGCAGGACTGGCTGACAGATGCGAGATCCAGCTCTCATATGCGATCGGTGTCGCAAGACCGACGTCCATTATGGTAGATACTTTTGGAACAGGAAAACTTCCGGATGATAAGCTTGTGGATATAATCAGAGAGAATTTTGATCTCAGACCTGCAGGCATCATCAGGATGCTTGATCTGCGGAGACCGATCTATAAAAAGACAGCCGCATACGGACATTTTGGAAGAACAGATGTGGACTTCCCATGGGAGCGCACAGATATGGCGGAAAAGCTTGCCGGATATTTATAGGATGCCGGCAGCCATATAGAAGAGGGATGCCTGGGGGACAGGCGTGACGGAAAGGATAAAATCAATGAAAAACATGCTTAATTTTAAGAACTTCTCTGCAGAGGAGCTCGATAATATTCTGGAGCTGGCTATGGATATGAAAAAAGATCCGGGCAAGTACAGCGAATCTCTGAAAGGAAAGAAGCTTTATACATTATTTGAGAAGACATCGACCAGAACATTTCTGTCGTTTACAACAGGAATTACAGAGCTGGGTGGAACATATTACAATCAGCTCTGGAAGGATTCGAATTTTGTACTGGGTGAGCCTGTTTCCGAGATACGTTATGTCTGCAGAAATGTTGATATTATCATGGCGCGTCTGATCAAAAATGAGACGGTCGAAATGTTTGGCAAAAATGCTACAGTTCCGTTTATCAATGGATGCGACAACTCTTATCATCCTTGCCAGATATTGGCTGACGCACTCACATTAAAGGAGAAATTCGGCAGCCTGAATGTGAAGCTGCTCTATATCGGTGCCAAAAATAATGTGTTTAATTCGCTGGTGGAGTTCTTTGCCAAGATGAAGCAGGGGACCTTATATGGGTTGACGCCGCTTGTAAATAATACTGCCTGTGGAGAGGATTTCTACGAGGAGGCAAAGGCTGGCGGACATTATATAGAACTGGATCCATCGATGTCCATGGAAGAGGTCAGACAGTATGTAAAAGATATGGATGTGCTCTATACGGATACATGGGTGGATATGGAATTCTTCAACAATCCGGCATATGCAAAACAAAAAGAAGAAACAATGGCTAAAATGATGCCTTATCAGATCAACGATGAGCTGGTGGAGGGCAGCAAAGCGATCGTTCTTCACGATATGCCTATGCATGTGGGATATGAGATATCACAGAGTGTTGTTGACAGAAATCTTGAGCATATTCTGGATCAGGCTGAGAACCGCCGTCATGCGGAGAAAGCGGTTATGCTCACACTGTTGTCATGACATATGGAGGAAGATAATGGATGTATGGATCGGCGTACTTGGATTTGTTCTTTTTCTGGGTTTTGCCACTGCGGTAGGCGTGTGTCTGGCGGCATTTAAACGGCAGGCCGGTATCGTGATCAGAAGCAGACTTCATCACAGGCTAAATAATTCGGAGGTCATATATGCCAATCTGGGTCTGGTCGTGCTGGCGGTGCTGCTGTATGTCCATTATTATGTCTTTGTTCCGGCGGTGCTGGCATTTGTGCTGTTTGTCGTTCTCTCTACCCGTATTCAGAGCGGACTCACGGAAGAGGGAGCGATGATCGGAACGACATTTCTGGAATGGGAATTCATGAAGGGCTATAAACTGGTGGATGAAGAAGATGACAGCAATATTATTATTCTTAAGATCCGTGCTAACAGAAAACAGTATGTGTTGGTGTGTGACCGCCGGGATCGTCATGCCATAGCAGAGCTTATGAATAAAAATCATGTTCGTGTTACAGAGGTACGGGAACAATAACCCGCGCATTTGTTGACAGTCTATAAAAATCGGGCTATTATTATAAAAAGATCAGTTTTCCGCGGTGGAGATGTGCCTGTATGGAAGAAGGAGTGTATGATGAAGCATTTGATAGATTCTACAGATCTGAGCGTAAAAGAGATAGACGATATCCTGAATCTTGCCCAGGATATTATTGATCACAAGGAGAAATATTCAGAAGTATGTAAGGGCAAGAAGCTTGCAACTTTGTTTTTTGAACCAAGTACGAGGACAAGACTCAGCTTTGAGGCTGCGATGATGGAGCTGGGAGGAAATGTACTTGGTTTTTCTTCTGCCGACTCTTCATCTGCTACCAAGGGGGAGAGCGTGGGAGATACTGTCCGGGTGGTGAGCTGTTATGCGGATATTATAGCTATGCGTCATCCTAAGGAGGGTGCACCGATGTATGGATCAATGGTGTCGAGCGTTCCTATCATCAATGCCGGAGACGGAGGACATAATCATCCGACGCAGACGCTGACCGATCTGCTCACCATCAAACGTGAAAAGGGCCGGTTGGATAACTTCACGATCGGGTTGTGTGGTGATCTTAAGTTTGGACGGACTGTCCATTCTCTGATCAAGGCGCTGTCGAGATATGAAGGGATAAAATTTGTGCTTATCTCCCCAAAAGAATTGAGAATTCCGGATTATATTATCACAGAAGTGTTTGAACCGAATAATATAGAATATAAGGAGGTTTCCACTATGGAGGAGGTCATGAGCGAGCTGGATATTATATACATGACCAGAGTCCAGAAGGAGAGGTTCTTCAACGAGGCGGACTATATCAGACTGAAGGATACCTATATACTTGATTACGGCAAATTAAAAGATGCAAAATCCGACCTGTCGATCATGCATCCTCTGCCTCGTGTAAATGAGATATCCATAGAGCTTGATGATGATCCCAGAGCGTGTTATTTCAGGCAGGCATTAAATGGAAAGTATGTCAGAATGGCACTTATTATGACTTTGCTGGGGGTGACTGTATAATATGAAGATTGACAGTATACAAAATGGAATCGTACTGGATCACATTACTGCCGGTATGGCACTGCGGGTCTACCATGACCTGGAGCTTGATAAACTGGACTGCAGTATCGCGATCCTGCAAAATGTCAAAAGTAATAAAATGGGAAAAAAAGATATTCTGAAGATCGATCAGGAATACGATGTGAATCTGGATGTGCTCGGATATATCGATCCCAATATCACGGTCAGTATCATAAAGGATGGGCAGACGGTGGAGAAGAAGAAACTTGCACTGCCGAAAAAGCTGGTAAACATTAAAAAGTGTAAGAATCCACGCTGTGTCACATCTACTGAGCAGGGAATACCTCATATATTCAAATTAACAGACGAGAAAAACAGAGTCTACAGATGTGTGTACTGCGAAGCGGATAAATAGATCGGGAAGAATACAAAATGCAGCGGGAAAACGACGTTGCAGGCATATCTTAATTTTAGGTTTACATTTTTAAGGAATGTGATATAATTTATAAGACTATGTAGAATGTCCAGAGGTGTGGAATGGAAAAGTATGTTATAAAAGGTGGACAGATCCTGGAAGGAGAAGTAACGATTGCAGGAGCAAAGAATGCGGCACTCGGTATTCTTGCGGCTGCTATCCTGACAGATGAGGAATGTATTATAGAGAACGTTCCTAACGTCGAGGATACAAAAGTGCTGCTTCGTGCGATTCAGGGACTTGGTGCCACAGTTCGATATATAGATTCCCATACAGTCTCTATCTGTGGTGGAACGATCCATCGGGGAGATGAGCTCTGTGTGGATGATGAATACATAAGAAAAATAAGAGCATCCTATTATCTGCTGGGAGCATTGCTTGGCAAATACTGCTTTGCGCAGGTTGCACTGCCGGGTGGATGTGAGATCGGATTAAGACCGATCGATCAGCATATCAAGGGATTTGAGGCTCTTGGAGCAACGGTTGATATCGTAAACGGAGGCATGGTCAGAGCAAAAGCGGATCATCTGACCGGCAATCACGTATATATGGACGTCGTGACAGTAGGAGCGACGATCAACATCATGCTGGCGGCTGTGCTTGCAGAGGGCAAGACAACGATCGAAAATGCGGCGAAGGAACCGCACATCGTTGATGTTGCGAACTTCCTGAACAGCATGGGTGCCAATATCAAGGGAGCAGGAACCGATGTGATAAGGATCCGTGGCGTTCAGAAGCTGAAGGGTACGGAGTATTCCATCATACCGGATCAGATAGAGGCCGGCACATTTATGACGATGGCGGCGGCAACGAAGGGAAATGTTCTGATCAAAAATGTTATTCCGAAGCATCTTGAGGCTATCTCATCCAAATTAAACGAGATCGGAGCGCATGTCATAGAATATGATGATTCGGTTCGTGTCATGGCGGATGGCAGATTAAAGTCGACACAGATCAAGACACTTCCGTATCCGGGATTCCCGACAGATATGCAGCCGCAGATGGCTGTGACGCTTGCTTTGTCGCAGGGAACCAGTATCATAACGGAGAGTATATTTGAGAACCGTTTCAAGTATGTAAATGAGTTATCCCGCATGGGAGCCAGAATCAAGGTGGAAGGTAATTCCGCGATCATAAATGGTATCGAGAATTACACCGGTGCCAATCTTGTTGCGCCGGATCTTCGCGCAGGTGCGGCACTTGTCATAGCTGCTCTGGCAGCGGATGGTTTTTCCACTGTGGAAGATATAAAGTATATACTGAGAGGCTATGAGGATTTTGACGGTAAGATCAGAAGTCTCGGCGGTCAGATCGAAGTAGTCGATTCCGATAAAGAAATGCAGAAATTTAAACTCAGAGTCGGTTAATGTATAAGAACCATAATTAGAATTACAGGCACAGGTTTATCCTGTGCCTGTAGTGACAAAAAATATGTCTGATCATATATCGGACAAACAGGGTATAAGGAGGGTTACAACACATGTCAAAGAAACCATACTACATCACAACAGCGATTGCGTATACCTCAGGGAAACCTCATATAGGCAATACCTATGAGATCGTGCTTGCTGACAGTATCGCGAGATACAAGAGATTTGTGGGATATGATGTGAGATTTCAGACTGGAACAGATGAGCACGGACAGAAGATAGAGATCAAGGCATTTGAGAATCTGTCTACACCAAAGGAGTTTGTAGATGAGACTTCAGCAGAGATCAAGCGTATCTGGGATCTGATGAATACCTCATATGATAAGTTTATCAGAACAACTGATCCGGAGCATGAAAAACAGGTACAGAAGATATTTAAGAAGCTCTATGATCAGGGTGATATATATAAGGGCGAGTACGAGGGAATGTACTGCACACCATGCGAATCATTCTTTACACCATCACAGCTTGTAGATGGAAAATGTCCGGATTGCGGCAGAGAAGTTCAGCCTGCCAAGGAAGAGGCATATTTCTTCAAGCTCAGCAAGTATGCGGACAAGCTTATTGACTATATTAATACACATCCTGATTTTATTCAGCCGGAATCACGTAAGAATGAGATGATGAACAATTTCCTGCTTCCGGGACTTCAGGATCTCTGTGTATCGAGAACATCTTTTAAGTGGGGTATCCCCGTAGATTTTGATCCGGGTCATATCGTATATGTATGGATTGATGCGTTATCGAACTATATTACAGGTCTTGGATATGATGTGGATGGCAACTCAGATGAGCTGTACAGACGTTACTGGCCTGCAGATCTGCATCTGATCGGTAAGGATATTCTTCGTTTCCATACGATCTACTGGCCATGTATGCTGATGGCGTTGGGAGAGCCGCTTCCAAAGCAGATATTTGGACATCCTTGGCTGATACAGAGTGATGGTAAGATGAGCAAGTCCCGTGGCAATGTTATATATGCAGATGACATGGTGGATCTTTTTGGCGTTGATGCGGTAAGATATTTCCTGCTGCATGAGATGCCGTTTGAAAATGATGGTGTTATCTCATGGGAGCTTGTGATCGAGAGAATCAATTCAGAGCTTGCCAATACACTTGGTAATCTGGTCAACAGAACCATATCCATGTCCAATAAATACTTTGGCGGTGTGGTTACCAATGCGGGAGATCATCAGCCGGTCGATGATGAGCTGAAAAAAGTCGTGATCGACACAAGACTGAAAGTAAATGCCTGCATGGATAAGCTCAGAGTAGCGGATGCCATAACAGAGATATTTGCATTATTTAAGAGATGTAACAAATACATTGATGAGACAATGCCTTGGGCGCTGGCCAAGGAAGAAAGCCAGACAGACAGATTGAATACAGTACTCTACAATCTGGTAGAAAGTATTGTAGTCGGAGCGACCCTGCTTGAGCCGTTTATGCCTGAGACATCAGAGAAGATTCTGGCGCAGCTCAATACAACGAAGAGAAGAGTGACAGAATTGTCCCAGTTTGGTCTGTATCCATCAGGCAACAAGGTGACAGCTGAGCCGGAGATCCTGTTTGCAAGAATTGATGCACCAGCTATGCTCGAGGAGATAGAGAAGAGATTCCCGTCTAAGATAGAGGAACCGGAAGAAGAGGAGAAACCGAAAAAAGAGCCGAAGAAGGATGTTAAGATCCCTACGATCGATGCAAAGGTCAAGGAAGAGATATCTATCGAAGAGTTCGATAAGATGCAGCTTCAGATGGGCGAGATCATTGCCTGTGAGGAGGTTGCCAAGTCTAAGAAGCTGCTCTGCTCCCAGGTAAAGGTACAGGGACGGACACTTCAGATCGTTTCAGGAATTAAGAACTACTACAAGCCGGAGGAAATGGTAGGTAAGAAGGTCGTTGTAATCACGAATCTGAAGCCGACCAAGCTGGCGGGCGTGCTCTCGGAAGGTATGCTGCTTTGTGCGGAAGATTTTGATGGTAATCTGGCATTGCTTACAGCAGAGAAAGATATGCCGGCGGGAGCCATGATCAGTTAGCAAAAAGCTGCTGCATTTACAAATAATAAAAAGTTATACCAGATATATGGCATGTATATATTGGAGAATGTGCCCGCTAAGCGGTGCCGGTATAAGATTCTCTGATGTATACATGCCATTTTATTTTCACGTGACGGGTCGGTTTTTTGATTTTTTTCGCTTTACAGATGTTTATGTGATAATTCTTGTCTCTGAAATGCATTTTTGTTTATAAATATGTCGTTTTCTGCATTTTTATGGTGCGGTTTTGGTGCTATCGGTGATGTATGATATATAAACGGCGGACTATAATGTATTTTCTTAAAATGTGAAAAAGCCAGATTTATTTCATAATTACAATATGGAGGAGGAATTTTATGAAGAAACATTATGCTTTGCGACGTGCGCTGGCAGTTCTTCTGGTCGGTATTATGGCATTTACACAGATTACAACGATACCGGCACAGGCGGGTGGCACGACGTATACGGATGAGGAGATCGTATCTCCGAAGATAGCGGATTCGGATGTCATTCTGTCCGTAACAGGGGGTTCGGCAGTTGCGCTGTCGGATCTGATGAATGAACTATCTTTTGACAGTTCGGGAAAGATTAATGTCGGAACGACAAATATTGATACGGCAGATCTGTCTTCGTGGTATGTGTATGACCACTATGATACGAGGGCATATGCCAATGAGACAGTGTGGGAACAGCAGACAGGATATGACAAAACATTGCGGCCATATTATGCATATACAGAGAACAATGCATATCAGATACCGTCCGGTGGTTATACTACAATTCCTGCGCTGAAAGGAACGTCTTTGTGGTGCAAGGCGATGCCTTTGAATGAACATATAAATGCAACCCAGACAGCGATGACATTTTATGGTTACGGTTATGGCTATGGGGCTAATACGGATTTCCTGTTTTATCCGGCGGCAGCCGGCGGGACCAAGAAGGTCAGCTATACCGTAGATGCCAGAAATGGAAATACGCATTCCATGGTAGATGCGGGATTTTTGATCAACTGCAGTACGGAAGGCGGCGTGCTGAATGGTTATGCGATGATGTTTGTTTATACTGGTACAGATACAGCTTTGACGGGTATAAGCAAAGTCAATCTGTATAAACTGACTAATGTAAATGTAAATTCACTGCACAATTCAAATTATACGGTCACCAATACAAGTGATTCAGGTGTATCGCTGATCAAGTCAGTAACTCCGTCAATAACGTATTCGGGATATTATGATATCAGTAATATCAGTCTTACGATTACAGATACCAGCTTGTATGCAACGATGCAGCCGGCAGGATCAAGTGCTTCTTCCAATGCATCTCCGTATGTATTATTTAATTTAAATAATCTTACGAGCACAGGCAAAGGCGGGTTTGGTCCGATAGTAGGATATGGGACACATAGCTGTTCCAGTACTTCCTGCTATATGTACTCTAACCTGAAGATGAGTATTACGACAACCAGTTCAGTGCTGGATGGTTATATCAATGCAGATTTCGTACAGAAAAAGGACAGTGCCGGGAATGCATCTGACAAATATTATGTTCTGATCGGGGATCCTTCGTCCGATTCTTTCTCTCTGGCATCTGATAAGAATTTTCTGGAGTTGATAAAGAAGGAGAATGTGATCCTGATTACCAACCTGGATATCAACGCCTCAGGAACGTCTGATTATAATCTGGAGACATATCTTGGCACGGGTAATGTATATCAGGTATCAGGAACAAGTGCAGCGACTCTGGCAAGAGCCATCGAGAATGTTGTAAATAACAATACTTATGACAGTGGAACTGGCGGTTCGTCGACATCTGCGGTGTCCGGCAATGTGGCAATTCCAAATGCATATATTACATATAAGGGATATCAGGTCGGTACCATCAATACCAACAAGGTTCCGGCAGGTGGTATCACGCTGACGATCAATACAGACAATAGTATCAATACGGCGGGCAAATCAGCTACGTACACATTGCAGAAGCCCGACGGAACTTCGGTGAGTATTACAGGTGATACCTTTGTCGTTGAATCAAGCTGGCCGGCAGGTACTTATACATTAAATATGACCTACGGCGGAACAGAGAAGTCTGTATCGTCTTTTAATGTCCAACCGTGTGTAAACGGATATTTTAACGGACTTTTTGATGATAACGGAACCGATGATGATCATCTCTCTATAACAATGGGAACATCGGGCAATAACACGATTAAGATGGGCATGGATTTTGTATCTACACTCATACCGGACTCAGGTTATACTTATCCGGCAAGCGTGTGTGTATATGTAGATACTGATAATAACGGTATATTTGCAGATGCTGAGAAGTTATCAGCCGGAACAGGATATACCTATGATAAGAGCACCGGAAAGGTTGTTGTAAAGACTGCATCCATTACCGGGAATGTGAATATTGTGGCAGATACGGAAAAGGTACAGTATGAACTGACTGGCGTAACGACGACAGGATATGGTGCATATTCAACCTATGAGAACGCATATACGACAACATTTTCCCGTCAGTCAGGTGTAACACCTGTCAAGGCAGAGATTACTGTCGGAGAGGGAGATACTAAGGAAAAGTATGTTGTCTATACAGATGAGGGCAGCGCTGAAGATGGCAAGATTACATTTAATGGAACAACCCTCACGATAGATCATTCTCTGATGCGCGGACCTGTAAAAATAGCGGTGGATACCAGTAAGATAGCTGTTGTAACAGAGCTGACGAATCTTGAGTCAACAAACACAGCAGAAGAAATCACTTATGGTACAGGCTATACGACGACAATAAAAACACCGAGTCTTGCGTACAAGCTTCCGCAGACAATTACAGTCAAGGTGGGCAATAATATACTTTCGTCCAGCAATTACAGCTATAACCCTGCGACAGGTGCAGTGACAGTATCTTCCAGTTATATAACCGGCAGACTTACCATCATTGCAGAGGGTGTTATTAATTCGTTTGATGTCATCAATCAGATCAGCCATATTTCTATGGTTGGTCCGGAGAAATCTATTGGTGGTCAGAATTATGAGGCGACTCTTACACCGGATCCGGGATACTCTCTGCCGGAATCAGTTGTACTCACTATGAACGGAGAGGAACTGACGGCGGGAACAGAATATACATACAGCAAGGAAAGAGGTTTCCTTGTGATTAACGGAGAGAGCATAGAGGGCGATATCTATGTGACAGGGTCACCGATCGCAAATGATTATGCAGTGTCTACGGATATAACAGATCTTACTTATACCGGCGTGACCGGAGCTGATGCGGCAACAGCAGGTGTGGATTATCGGGGAACGCTGACGGATAATGCACAGTATTCATTGCCTGAGAATATTACAGTTACAGTCGGAGGAAAAATACTTGCGGAGGGCGACTCATATGCGTATGATGAGGAGACTGATACAGTTACCGGCTATACTTACGATCCTGAGAGCGGAGCATTTACCGTCTTTGGTGATGCGATAATTGACGATATTGAGATCACAGCAGCAGGTGTGACCAATATATTTGCGGTAGATAAACACTATAGCAATGTGAGCTTCGATGGACCGGCACAGGCAGGCGCGGATGAGAATTATATAGCGTATGTCGAAGCAGACAGAGGATATTCCCTGCCTGATGCCATCACAGTCAAGGTAGGAGATACAACACTTGCAGCGGGCAAAGGTTACAGCTATATCAAGAGTATGGGTTGCATTATTATCAACCAGGATAAGATCGTGGATGACATAACCATCGAGGTATATGGTGTTGGCAATACTTATGGTGTCACCTATAATCTGTCAGATGTGACGACAAATGGTGCGGATACTGTGACGGCAGGCGTGGATTATAGCGCAGTGCTGGAGGCGAGAGCCGGTTATACATTGCCTGACGGCATTACAGTAAAAGTCGGTGGTATAGAACTCACTGACGGATACGAATATAATCAGTCAGACGGAACACTGACGATCGATGGCAGCAGGCTGATCGATGAGGTGGATATCGAGGCTGCGGCTACCAGAGATACATATACAGTAGATAAGAATGGCCTTTTCACAACTATAGAAGGTGCAAATGAAGCAAATGTTGATACCGCCTATACTGCTGAGATAACAGCGAAAGCAGGATATACATTGCCGGATGCGATCCTTGTTGAGGTAGGTGGTATAGCGCTTACATCTGGAGATGATTACAGTTATGATGCGGCACAGGGAACATTGGATATTCCTGCCGGTAAGATCACCGGCAATGTAGTGATCCGCATTGAGAGTACACCGAATACTTACAATGTCACAAAGACAGCAAAAAATGCAGTGCTGACAGGAGCAGATACAGCTACGGCAGGCATGGATTATACAGCTACGGCAGCTGCTGATCCGGGATACTCATTGCCGGAGAGCATTGTTATTACAGCGGGCGATAAGCAGCTTGTACAGGATACGGATTATACATATTCATCCGAGACTGGTGAGCTTGTTATCGATGAGTCTCAGATTATAAATGACATTGTAATCGCCGTCACGGCGACAGCCAATGATTATCCTGTGACCAGGACCTGCACAGCATCTTCCATAGATGGTGCAGCATATGCTACAGCCGGTATAAACTATGATGCAACGCTGATACCGGCACCGGGATATTCACTGCCGGATTCAATACAGGTTCTGATCGGAGACACAGTATTGGAAATGGGTACTGCTTATACATATAATAATCAGACGGGATTTATTGTATTAAACGGAGAGCAGATCATTGACGATGTGGAGATCATCGCTGCTGGCTCAGCCAATACATATTCTGTGACAAAGCAGGGAACGTATGTCAGCTATACAGGCGGTAACACAGCCACAGCAGGACAGGATTATGAGGCAACAGTTGCAGTAGATGCATGGCATGCGTTGCCGGATAATATAACAATCACGGTAGACGGAAACGCGCTGGTACAGGATGAAGATTATCTGTATAGCAGTGTGACGGGTGAGATCACCATATATGGTACAGAGATCATCGGAGACGTTGTGATTCGCATAGATGGTGATGAGGTACAGTGTAATGTGGTACAGAATCTTCGTGCGATCACACTCGATGGAGATGACAAGGCGGTTGCCGGAAACAATTATGAGGCAACGCTTGTTGCCAGGGCAGGATATACTCTGCCTGATACAATCACGGTCAAGATCGGTACAGATATCTTAAGAGCCGGAAACGGATATACCTACAATGCCAGAACAGGATATCTGGTTATAAACGGTGACAGAATCGTAGAGGATATAATGCTTGATGCTGCGGCAATCGGCAATACGTGTGCGGTCACAAAAAATGCTGCAAATGCGGATATCACGGGTGGAGATACAATGGTAGTTGGAACAGATTATACTGCAACGATTGCCCCTGCGACCGGATATCATCTGCCAGATGAGATAACAGTCAAAAATGGCACAGAGACATTAACAGCGGATACGGATTATACATATTCTTCTGAGACTGGTGAACTTGTGATATCAGGAGATTCCGTTACGGATTATGTGACGATTGAGGTTACAGGCGTGGCAGATACATATTCTGTCACTAAGAATGGAACAAATGTAGTTATAAGTGGTGCAGATAATGCTGATATCGAGACAGCATATCATGCGGATATCACTGCAGAAGCAGGATATTCGCTGCCGGCAGAAATCGTGATCAGGGTTGGTGGAAATGCACTCGCAGCCAACAGGGATTACGCTTATGATAGTGACACAGGTTCCATAGATATAGCAGCCGGTGTGATCATAGGAAATGTAGTGATCGAGGCTGCAGGAACTGCTAATACATACGTTGTCAGCAGAAATATTAGGAATGTTACAATGTCCGGTGCAACGACAGCGACAGCCGGACTCGACTATGAGACGACAGTGGCAGCAAAACCTGGATATGGCTTGCCTGAGAATATCACAGTTATGGTCGGTGACAAGACCCTTGAGGCCGGTACAGAATATACATATTCTGCAGAGACCGGAGAGATCGTGATCGACAAGGCACAGATCATAGGAGATGTCGACATAACGATATCGGGTGTGCCGGTAGTATATGCAGTCTCAGCTGATGTGATGAAGCTCACATTTGAGGGTGAAACCACAGCGACAGTGGAAGCTAATTATGAGGCTATACTGAAACCGAATCCGGGATATTCGTTGCCGGATGAGATAGAGGTAAAGATAAATGGAGTCGTTGTGACAGAAGGCGTAGAATACTCTTATATGAAGGAGACAGGAGATATCGCTGTTAACAGCAGAACACTGGTAGGTGATATAGAGATCACTGCGAGAGGTGTTGCAAATACATATCCTGTATCTTCTGTTCTTGACAATATGACAACAACAGGAGCAGATAAGGCGACCGTTGATATCAACTATCGTGCGATCCTGAAGGCTGATGCGGGTTATTCGCTGCCGGAGACAATAAAAGTAACAGTGGATGGCAGGGAGCTGACAGATGGTCAGGATTATTCCTATAATGGCAGAACCGGCGTTGTGTCAATAAACGGAAGTGAGATAATCGGCGCGGTAGTCATTACGGCAGATGCGATATTGAATACTTATGCAGTAACGGTGGAGGCACACAAGGACGGAGCTGTGTGGGAAGATAGTGACAAGGTCTACAGTCTGGTAGACAGTGAGAATGAGACAGTTGTCGCAGATATGACCAAGGTATCCATGGGAACCTACGACATCTATGAAGGTGCCGGGGAGACAGCAAGAGATACCGGAGTGGATGTGACAGTGACAGACAGTGCAGTAAATGCAGTTGTTGATTACTACACAGTGACATTCTATGATGGGGATGTCGCATACGGAGATGATACACCGCAGCATGCACAGATCATCCTGAAGGGAGATAAGGCAGTTGCACCGGCTACACCGGCTAAGGCAGGATACAGCTTCACAGGCTGGATGACACAGGCAGCCGGCGGAGAGGAATATGATTTCACAGCCGTGGCAGTAGATACAGCAACCGATCTCTATGCAGGCTGGAGCATAAATACTTACGCGGTAACGGTGGAGACACACAAGGACGGAGCTGTGTGGGAAGATAGTGACAAGGTCTACAGTCTGGTAGACAGTGAGAATGAGACAGTTGTCGCAGATATGACCAAGGTATCCATGGGAACCTACGACATCTATGAAGGTGCCGGGGAGACAGCAAGAGATACCGGAGTGGATGTGACAGTGACAGACAGTGCAGTAAATGCAGTTGTTGATTACTACACAGTGACATTCTATGATGGGGATGTCGCATACGGAGATGATACACCGCAGCATGCACAGATCATCCTGAAGGGAGATAAGGCAGTTGCACCGGCTACACCGGCTAAGGCAGGATACAGCTTCACAGGCTGGATGACACAGGCAGCCGGCGGAGAGGAATATGATTTCACAGCCGTGGCAGTAGATACAGCAACCGATCTCTATGCAGGCTGGAATGCGGCACATGTACATGTATATAATTATCAGATAATAGGAGACAGATATCTGAAGAGCGAGGCGACATGTGAGTCGGCAGCTGTATATTATCGTTCATGCGCATGTGGACAGAGCTGTAAGGGAACAGATCGTGAGATCCTGTTTACATACGGAAAGCCGTTGCCGCATAAATACACTTATACTGCGACAGGCAATATTATAATTGAGTCATGTGCAAATGGATGTGGTCACAATGCTACCGCAACGATCACCGCTTCCGATGCCAAGTACACGGCGCAGGAGATCACAAATGCACAGGTCGTATATTCGGATGATTGGAAGGGCGGAATACTCGATATTGTATACAGCAATAATGTAAAGCCTGGAACGGGAATTGCACAGATCGGTATCAAGGGTGTTGTTGCGCAGACAACATTTAAGATCTCTGCAGCAGATGATTCGGGACAGACAGGAAACGATATCGCCAATAGAAATGATTTGTGCCTTCTTTTGACGACAGGTGTGTCTAAGGGCAATAAGATAACCTTAAACTGGCTCGAGTATAAGGGCGCTACGGGATATGAGGTATACTGGTCTTATTGCAATAAAACCAATTATACACTGTTAAAGGCAACGAAACGACTTACTATGACACATACGATTCCGGATACAAAGAAGTCATATAAGTACTATGTAGTCGCATATAAGAAGATAAACGGCAAGAAGGTATATCTGTCCAAATCGACATATATCCATGTTGCAATGCCGGGAGATGCCAGGACCAATATCGCAGCTATTCAGGTTGAACAGCCTAGTGTTCTGCTTAGCACTGGAGCAAGATATACAATAAAATCTTCTTATACAAAAGAAAATGAGAATAAGCCGGCGCTTCAACATGTGGCTGAAAAACGATACTATTCTGATAATAAGGCAGTGGCAACTGTAAATAAAAACGGAGTTATCGTTGCCAGACAGCCGGGTACATGTAACGTGTATGTCGTAGCGAACAATGGTGTATACGCTAAGATAGAAGTAGTGGTAGAGTAACCTGTAAAAGATAATGAATAAAAAAGACAGCCATACTAAAAATAGTATGGCTGTTTTTTGCTAACTGTCAGCTGCAGCTTACTCTGCAGCATCCGTAGCTGTGGAAACATCAGTCTGGATAGCGGTAGATATCATAGCAGCATCAATAGCCAGAAAATCACGGTCGCTGATGTAGAAAGTATCGCCGTCTTCGATGATCTCTACGGTGACGGTAACAGGATCTGCATAGGTCATATTGATACAGGCCTGATTCAGAATCTCGAGCATGCCTGTGGAAAACTCTGTCTCATATTGTTCCAGAGTATATTCATTATAATCTCCATCCTTAACACGAGTATTAAAACCATCGATATATGTGGTGATATCCTCTGATGACTGGGAGAAGATATTGATCGGATATATGGTTACATCAACAAGGTATGCACTACCATCTTTTCTTGCCTCAGACACTTTGTAATTGACCTTGCTGTAGATGTTCCTGGCGAGATCCATATAACCCTGTCTCATATCAGATGCATCACTGATAGTGACATTATAATATGCGAGAATATTGTCGGTCAGATGTTCTATATTAGCCTGATAGAGGGCTTCTGCATCTTCACGGTTTGCACCGGTCGCCTTGATGTAATCCTCTGTCGCACCCATGTAATTGATCGATATAAGGCTTTTGACATAATTCTGATATCGTTCGATTTTTTTATCTTTGCAGCCGGTGAGGCTGAATATGAGAGCGACGGTGAATAACAGACATATTATTTTTTTCTTGTTTACATTCATAACACAGAATCCTTTCCTAAATCATTCTGCATAAAATATACCACACAAAATAGAGAAAAGCGATAGAAAAATGTAGAATCCTTCATGAAAAATTCATAAATGTTTTGTAAAAAACAAGTGCAATATGTCGGTTTTTATGATAAGATGAAACTGAATCATTATTCAGTAACATAAAGCGCGAAAGGGGAATATGTGAGATGGATGTACAGTTAAAGACGACATCGTTTGGCGGATATGACAAGAAAGCGGTTGAGACCTATATAGATGAGTTACAGGCAAGTCATGAGAAAGAAGTCGCAGATCTTAAGGCGAATGTCGTAAAGCTTAGTGAGACAGTAAAGAATCTGCATACGATGCGGGAGGTTAATCTTAACGAATCCACTAGTACGATCGAGAATCTGAAGCAGGTCAACGATGAGCTCCAGGTTGAGGTGACCCAGCTTAAGGAGAAGATGGAAGCATATCAGATGAGGGAAGAGGAATCAGCCAGCAGATATGAATCTATCTCCAGAACATTGCTTGAAGCAAGAGAGAATGCAGATAATATGATTCATCAGACTGAGAGAGAATGTGAAGAAAAACGCGCACAGACTCAGGCTGAATGCGAACAGCTCTCCAATGATACAACAGCAGAGTGTGAGAGAATGATGAATGAGACAACGGCTGAATGCGAGAGAATGATGAATGAGACGACAGATGAGTGTGAGAGAATGCAGTCTGAGACGACAGCAGCGTGCGATAAATTAAACGCTGAGACGAGAAGCTCCTGTCAGGAAATGAAAGAATCAACTTATGCGAACTGTGAGGAGTTGAAGCGCAGAACCCGAGAGGAGACGAATGATCTGCGTGAGAAGACAGAGTATGAATGCAGGACGCTGAGTGAAAACACACATGCAGAATGCGAGGAGCTTCGTGCTACTACGATCGCAGAGTGTGAAGATGAGAAGAGTCAGGCGAGAGCAGAGGCATATAATGTAAGAATGTCTGTAAAACGTGAATGTGAGAGTGTCAGTGATTTTCTGGCACAGCTTATGAATTCTGTTGACAATGTAGTTAAGGCCTGTGAAGATACCAAGGCTGTAGCTGATCAGGCATTCCCGGATCTGTCCAATTAGGGTGATATTGTAAACGTGGGCACTGCGTGACTGTGACCCGAAATGATTTGAAAGCATGGGGTTGCCACACTGGCTTAGTGCGGCAACCCGATTTTCATGATGGGGCTCAATGGACGGATCTGTGCAGTCGTAAGATAATTGCTGGCCGGTACGTAAGGAGAAGAGTGTATGGTAGTAGAAAACAAATATTTGAGGAAAGCGGTTGAAAAGGCAGGCTGTGTTGTGTTGGTAAAAACATGCCATATTACTGACAGGACCGGACGTCTGGATTACATTTCTCCAAATGCTTCCATGCTGGGGATGAATGTAGAACTCCTGAATAAAGGATTAAAACTGACGGAAGACTATATTGTGCCGGAAGACAGGGCACGTGTCATGAAGACGCTGGTCAACGCCGTCGGAGATAATGTAAAGGATTATGTTCATGAATACCGTATGATCGGTGATGACGGACAGATCTATCATGTATCAAATGAGATATGTCTGTCTGAGATAAAGGGTGATACGCTGGTCGTAGAATCATATCTGAAGAAGATATCTGACAGAGAGCAGGGGGATGAACATAGCACCAGAAGAAAGACACGTCATGTCAAAAACAGAATTCCGGGTGAATCGCAGGACGAGCAGAATCCGGCAGATTTTATACCTGAGATGGATAATATACAGCTGATGATGCGAACCTTTGCCAGACTGACAGATCTGTATTCTGTATTTGTTGATCAGGATGGCAAGATATTATTCGCACCAACCGGTCCGGCAGTGAATCTGGGAGATTTTTATGATCTGTTTGAGAAGCCTGCTTATAAGGAATATTACAAAGAGATCAAAAAGATCGTTCTTGAAAGGAATGAGCCGATCGTATTAGGTAGAGAAGAGGGTGGCGTAGGAAAGATATCCGCCGCACCGATCTGTATAGAAAATGATGTATTTGGATTATGGATCTTAGGATCATATACAGAGCAGGAGACTAAGAAACTGGAGGAGATCTGTGAAGATCAGTGGGCTATCGCAGAGGTGATCTCCAGTTATCTGAATAAGAGCAGGATCGCAGAGATAGAGACAGCAAAATCAAGAGGCGCAGGCATGAAGCTGCGCGAGGAGCTTGCCAGACAGAGCATCGTCAATGCAGCACTCAACAAGATCAACAGTAAACTGGTTGATTCTGCAGACCAGGTCATCGAGGAGACGATCAGGGACGTTGGACTTCATCTGGATATAGATAAGATATTTTTATATACATACAGCGCGGACAGAGAGGGTGCTTATGATCTGCGCAATTACTGGGATGTTTCAGGTACGGCTCCTGATGATGAGCTGACAGAGACACTGCCGTCGAGAATGTATCTGGTGGAAGACGGTATTAAACTCGGAGATGGAAGATATATCGTGGATAACAGCAATATGACAGAAGAGTCCAAGCTTAATCTGATGCGGTATAATTTTAAGGCTATTATCGTTTATCCTGTGTATGTCAATGACAAGTTCTATGGAATGCTGTTTTTTGCAGAATGCAAATCCGCCCGCGTATGGACCGCAGAAGAGCTCCGTTTTACGGAGAGTATCAGTCTTGTTATTCAGAATATGCTTGAAAATGCTGAGGGAGACGACAATATCAGAAATGTGAATAAACATCTGATTGAGACATACAATAACTTCAAAGTGGGTATATTTATCAGAGATGCGCAATCCGGAAAAGTTCTTTTTTCCAATACAACAATGAATGAGATGCTGGGATATGATTTTGAGGGTGGAGACAGCAGAGAGATTCTGACAGATCTGCACGACAGATTTGATAATATTACGGGTATGAGAAAACCGTTTATAACCAAGGATAAAATTGTAAACTGGAGAAGCTATATCCAGAAGATGGATGCGATTATGGATATAACGGAGATTCAGATGGAGTGGATGAAAGGCGAACCTGCATCGCTGATTATTCTCAGAAAGGCTAAAGATAATTAGAAAATTGACGATATAATAGATAGCGGAAAGGAGCAATCATGGCAAGTTCAGATATAGGAATTGATTTGGGAACAGCCAGTATTTTAGTATATGTCAAGGGTAAGGGTGTCGTGTTAAAAGAGCCTTCTGTTGTTGCTTACGACAGAGACACTGATCAGATCAAGGCGATCGGTGAGGAAGCCAGACTGATGCTCGGCAGAACACCGGGCAATATCGTTGCGGTGAGACCGCTCAGGCATGGCGTTATATCAGACTACAAAATAACAGAGAAGATGCTGAAATATTTTATTCAGAAAGCGGTGGGCAAGAGCTTTTTTGGCAGAAGACCCCGCATAAGCGTCTGTGTTCCGTCCGGTGTAACCGAGGTCGAGAAGAAGGCAGTTGAGGATGCAACTTATCAGGCGGGAGCCAGAGATGTATATATCATAGAGGAACCTGTTGCTGCAGCGATAGGTGCAGGGATAGACATCTCGAGACCGTGTGGTAACATGATCGTCGATATCGGAGGCGGAACTGCAGATATAGCGGTTATCTCGCTGGATGGAGTGGTCGTGTCGGCTTCTATCAAGACTGCAGGAGATGATTTTGATGATGCCATTGTAAGATTTATGAGGAAAAGGCATAATCTTCTGATCGGTGAACGGACAGCTGAAGAGATCAAGATCAATATCGGGACATGCTATAAGCGTCCGGAGAATATCACAATGGATGTAAGAGGCAGGAATCTTGTGACAGGTTTGCCGAAGACTGTTACGGTCTCGTCTGATGAGACGGAGGAGGCGTTGCGGGAGGTGACGGCACAGATCGTGGATGCCGTACATTCAGTGTTGGAGAAAACACCACCGGAGCTGGCTGCAGATATCGCAGACAGAGGAATCGTTCTTACCGGTGGCGGCTCATTGCTTCACGGGTTGGAGGATCTGATCGAGGAGAATACGGGTATTACAACCATGACCGCTGAGGAACCGCTCACTGCGGTTGCAATTGGAACAGGAAAATATATAGAATTTTTGAGTGAGAAGAAGTAAGGAGTTGAAAAGATGGTAAGAGCACTGTATACGGCCTGGACCGGTCTTCGAAACGAAGAGAAGCGAATGGACGTTGTGACCAATAATATGGCCAATGCCGATACCACCGGATTTAAGAAGGTTGATGTGACAGCACAGTCCTTTGACAGACAGCTTGCAGTCAAGATCAATGATGAGACTGAGGGCGTTAATCTGATCAGAGGCATCGGAGGCGTTGCTCTGGGAGTCAAGATAGGAGAGACCTATTATGACATGAGCCAGGGAAACTTTCGTCAGACGGAGGATCTGTATAACTTTGCATTATCCGGCAGGGGATTCTTTACCATCAGCACAACAGACAAGAACGGAACGGAACACATCAGATATACGAGAGATGGAGATTTCACGGTTACCAAGGATGGTTATCTTGTGACTAAGGATGGAGATTATGTGCTGGGAGATGGCGGCAATCGAATTCAGATACCAAATGCGAATCTTGTTGATATCAGTGTAAATGAGATGGGAGAGATCTACAGTGGAAACACATATGTGTCTACACTTCAGATCGTCGATTTTGAAAACTATGATTTCCTCTCAAGCTACGGCGAGAATATGTATGAGGCGGTTGCGGGGGCAACGATGACAGCTCCGGACGCGACTGTAGCACAGGGGTATCTGGAGATGTCCAATGTTAATATGGTTACGGAGATGGTCGACATGATAGCTGTGACCAGAGCATATGAGACGAATCAGAAAATGATACAGACAGTGGATCAGACACTGGATAAAGCAGTCAACAATATTGGTACAGTTAGTTAAGGCCTAACTGTTAGGAGGGATATATTATGATGCGTTCATTGTGGACTGCAGCCTCAGGAATGAGAGCGCAGCAGACAAATGTTGATACGATAGCCAATAACATAGCAAATGTAAATACAATAGGATATAAGACACAGCAGGCAAGCTTCAAATCTCTGCTGTATCAGAATCTTCAATCCAAATCTACAAACAATGCAGGTGAGGATAAGCCTGTTCCTGCAGAAGTGGGTCTGGGAAGCAGGGTAGCAGCGATAACAAGTGATTTCAGACAGGGTAATCTGACGGCATCGGAGAGCCCGTTTTCTGTGGCTATAGAAGGAGAAGGCTTCTTTCAGGTGAGGACAAACAATGGTGAGATACAGTATACCAGGGATGGCGGATTTATCGTATCCCCGACGGATAAAGGCAATCTGCTGTGTACCACAGATGGATATCCTGTTCTTGACCAGAATGGAAATAATATCTATCTTCCGACTACAGAGCTTGCAACAAAGCTGGTGATATCACAGGATGGCACGATTAACTTCCCGGATAAGACAGGTAATCCTGCTCCATTAACCAATAATGGATACCAGGTCAAGTTTGGACTGGTGCAGTTCAACAATCCGGCCGGTCTGTCCAAGGAGGGTGGCAATAATTACTCCGCTACGGTGGCTTCCGGCGCACCGGTGGCTGAAACGGGCAACAATAATGTTACCGTAAGCAAGGTTCATCAATATTATACAGAGGGATCAAATGTGGATGTGGCCAATGAGATGGTGAATCTGATCGTGGCGCAGCGAGCATACGAGATGAATTCAAAGGCGATTCAGGCAACTGATGATATGATGCAGCAGGCTAACAACCTGAGATAGTGATGGAGGGAGAATGTTATGGACTCGATCAGCGGAATCAGTGGCAATGACTATGCGGCAGCTATCAGGCAGACACAGACCAATGAGTTGGAAAATAATATCAGCAGCCTGAATAAAAATGGTGTGAAGACTGCGTCAGATGCTGAGATGATGGAAGCCTGCAAAGAATTTGAAGCATACATGATCGAACAGGTCTACAAACAGATGGAAAAGACGATCATGAAGGATGAAGAGGAAGAAAACGAATACGAACAGTATTTTGGAGATATGCGTATACAGCAGTATGCCAGTATGGCATCTGAACAGGGAACTTTCGGGCTCGCCCAGCAGCTGTATGACGCTATGAAGACGCAGAGCCAGGGGATAGATCCGGCCACATTATAAGATATATGAAAGGCCTTGAGAAAGACGATGACGAGAGAAGGCTACATAGAAAAAATAATATACAAAAATGAAGAAAATGGTTACGCTGTCTTCACCGTGGAAGGTGAAGACGGCGAAGAAATATTTGTAGGTAACTTATATGGTATAGGCGAAGGTCTGTACATTATTGCTGAGGGTGAATATGTAAATCATCCTCAGTATGACATACAGTTCAAGTTCACATCCTGTGAAGTAAAGATGCCTGAAGATACAGTTGGGATAGAAAGATATCTTGCATCCGGCATCATCAAGGGAATCGGCGAAGTCCGCGCCAAACAGATCGTTAAGAAATTCAAGTCAGACACATTGCGAATAATTGAAGAAGAACCGGAGAGGTTGGCAGAGATCCGTGGCATATCGGAGCGCCAGGCGAGAAATATCGCGGCTTCCTATGCGGAAAAACGTGAGTTTCAGGAGGTCGTTATATTCTTAAGCGAGTATGGAATATCTGTCAATATGGCAATGAAGATATACAACCAGTACGGAGATCAGGTATATGAGATTCTGAAAGGAAATCCATACAGGATAGCGGAGGATATATCCGGGATCGGATTTAAGGCGGCTGATGACATCGCTCGCAGAATGGGTATAGGAAATGATTCGGTGTACCGTCTCCGCTCGGCATTACTGTATGTTCTTAATATGGCAACGCAGGAAGGTCACATGTATCTGCCTGAGGATATGCTGATTAAAAAGGCGCATGAACTTACCAGAGAGACATCTGCGATACATGATGATATGAATATCAGTATGTTTGATTATGGATATGCAGAGTACAGGGATGAGAACAGCGCCAAAACGGTGTATGAGGAAATGCGTGAACGTTTTACGGAACAGCTCATGGATCTTTCCATAGAGAATCGTGTTGTGATAAAGGTTATTGACGGGGAGACTGTAGTATACAACAGTCAGAATTATTACATGGAGCTTAATTCTGCCCGTATGCTATATGATCTGCAGCTGCGGTATGAGATGCCGGAGCATGAGCTTGATGCAGCCATCGCTAAAATAGAAAAAGAAGAGGATATTACCCTTGATGCCGTACAGAGGGATGCTGTAAAATCCGCGATCACAGCAGGTGTTGTGGTTATAACGGGAGGCCCGGGTACAGGTAAGACGACGATCATCGATGCGATCATCAGATATTATGCGATGCAGGGCATGGAGATCAGGTTGTGTGCTCCGACCGGAAGAGCTGCAAAACGTATGACAGAATCTACCGGATGGCCTGCGCAGACGATCCACCGTCTTCTGGAATTTAATGGAGCACCTGCGGAGGAGGCTGACAGATCAGATGACAGAGTAAGATTTGCCAGAAATGCGTCAAACCCATTGGAGTGTGACGCGATCATCGTAGATGAGATGTCGATGGTTGACAGCTTTATATTTCATGCACTCCTGCAGGCAATCACATATGGAACAAGGCTGATCCTCGTTGGGGATGTGAATCAGCTCCCTTCTGTGGGTGCAGGAAATGTGTTGAAGGATATTATCAGCTCGGATTGTTTTCCGGTTACGACACTGACAAAGATCTTCCGTCAGGAGGACGGAAGCGATATCGTGTTTAATGCCCATAAGATCAATCGCGGTGAACATTTAGAGATCATGAATAAGAGCAGGGATTTCTTCTTTATTCCAAGAAATGGTTCTGCCAACATCATCAATGAAGTGAAAGTGCTTGTCTCCGACAATCTTCCGAAATATCTGAACATAAGTCCTCTTGATATCCAGGTTCTGACACCGATGCGCAAATATGAGACCGGTGTGGAGAATATGAATGTCAGACTCCAGGAACTTCTGAATCCGGCTGCACCCGGCAAGCCCGAAAAAGAGAGACATGATACTATCTTCCGCAAGGGTGACAAGGTGATGCAGATCAAAAACAATTACAAGCAGGAATGGAAGATATATGCGAATTCTGACAGTAAAACAGGAAGCGGTTATGTGCTGGAGGAGGGTGTTGGCGTCTTTAATGGCGACATGGGTACGATAACGGATATCAATGATTACGATGAAGAGGTAACGGTGCTCTTTGATGATGGGCGTGTGGCAGTATATACCTACAATGATCTGGATGAGCTGGAGCATGCCTTTGCAATCACGATACACAAATCACAGGGAAGCGAGTATCCGGCAGTTGTGATACCGCTGCTTACAGGTCCAAAGAAATTGTTAAATCGTAATCTGCTCTACACGGCCATAACAAGAGCCAAGAAAATGGTTGTCATCGTGGGAAATATTGGTCTGGTCAATCAGATGATCGATAATACAGAGGAACAGAAACGTTATACCTCCCTTGCACTCCGGCTTCAGGAAATGATGGAGTAGATGTTTTATGCGCAAACACATCACAGAAAAAATACTTAATCTAATATTCCCGCCTGTCTGTCCGCTGTGTGGGGAAGTACTCAAAATAAAAACCTCGGGAGCATGCGCAGAATGCAGGGCAAAAATCTCATATATAAAACCTCCGGTCTGCCTGCGCTGTGGAAAGGAGATCGAAGATGGGGAAAATGCTCTGTGTTCAGATTGCAGCAATCATACCAGAAGTTATATCAGAGGATATCCGGCTATGAATTATGTGGATCCGCTGCCGGAGAGCATTGCGGCCTTCAAATATAAGAATCGTCGCGAATATGGCAGATTTTTTGCGGGAGAGATCGCCCGGCAATGTGGTCAGGATATACTTGCTGTGCAGCCGGATGTTCTGGTTCCCGTGCCTGTTCATGCAGCAAAGCGAAGAAAGCGTGGATACAACCAGGCCGAGATCCTGGCGGAGGAGCTCGGCGCGATACTGGGGATCCCTGTGGATGCATCGCTGATCAGGCGAAGTGTCAATACACTCCCTCAAAAGGAGCTCGATCATGAAGAACGGGAAAAGAATTTAAAAAAGGCTTTTATTTCGACAGATAAGATAGTAGAATATAAGAGAGCGGTTCTGGTAGATGATATTTATACGACCGGCTCTACCGTGGAGGCGTGTACGCAGGTTCTGCATGCCAGCGGAGTTACAAAAGTTTATTATACAAGTATTTGTATAGGAAAGGGATACTGATATGGAATTGATGAATTGCCGAAATTGCAAAAGACTGTTTAACTATATAACGGGAGAAAAGATATGTCCGAAATGTAAAGAAATGCTTGAAGAAAAGTTTCAGGAGGTAAAGCTGTACATAAAAGATAATCCGGGGAAAAATATTGCTGAGGTCGCCGAAGAATGTGACACTACGGTAAAGCAGATCAAGAAATGGGTAAGGGAAGAAAGATTATCCTTCACTGATGATTCCCTGGTCGGTCTGGAGTGTGAGAGATGTGGCAAGATGATTCACAGCGGAAGGTTCTGTAAGGATTGTGCAGGAGGACTTGCAGATGCAATGCAGGATGCATACCGTCAGGCTGTTATCCGTAAGAAGCCTTCGGGAAGTGCAGCCGGCAAGATGCGTTTCCTCGAATAAAAGGGAGCAGAAATGCTCCTCTTTTTTTATTTTTTTGTTTTTGGGTGTTATGTTATCGGGAATCTGGCCGATAATCTAATTGAGAAAATAATTTTCAAGGAGGGATTGGTATGCGGATTGGTACTTATAACATGATCAACCAGATATATGGCACGAATAATTCCGGCAAATCAAAGCGTGCTAACGGTACCAGCCATGCAAGCTTCAAGGACGAAGTGTCTTTCTCAAGCATGGGAAAGGATATGCAGATTGCAAAAAATGCACTTGCGGGAGTGCCTGATGTACGGGAGAGTCTGGTAGATGATATCAAGTCCAGAATGGATGCGGGAACCTATGAGGTGAGTGCCGATGATTTTGCGGATAAACTGCTCAGTGCATTTGCAGCTAAGAAGACATATTGATCAGATAGGGAGTTTTAATATATGGCCAGCTTAATTGAGAACCTGATAACAGAATTAAATGAAGAATATGCTATATACGAGAAACTCCTTGAGACCTCGATGGAGAAGACATCTGCCATAGTGGCAAATGATCTGGAGAGGCTTAAGGCGACGACTGACACAGAACAGCTTCTGGTAGATACCATAACGGGGCTTGAGAATACCAGAAGAGAGACGATGAACAATATTGCAACTGTATTGAACAGAAAAAATACAGATCTGAAGATTATTGATATCGTCAACTTCCTGGAGGGACAGCCGGAGTTTCACGATCCGTTACTCAGGATCAATGAAAAACTGGCGAAGATAGCAAGGCGGCTTCGGGAGATCAATGCGCATAATCAGAATCTGATTCAGGAATCGCTGTCAATGCTGGAGTATAACATCAATCTGCTCCAGAATCTGAATCGGGCACCGGAGACGGCCGAATATACAAAAGATATGTTCCGGGGAGCCGGAAAATATACCGGAGTTCCGGAGATGCCGACAGCAGGCAAGTTTGATACTAAAAACTAGACGTAACGAATGATGACAGATAAACCGGGAGGGTGAGCAAATGGGTGGAACCATGGGAAGATTGTCTGTAGGAGTAACAGGTCTGCAGACGAGCCAGTATGCACTTAATACGACGGCACACAATTTAATGAATACCCAGACAAATGGCTATAGCAGACAGCAGGTTATGCTCACTGACCGTTCTTATAATAAGCTCAGTACTGGTGCAATCTATACCAATAAGACCGGCCTTGGTGTTGTAACAGCAGAGATCAAGCAGGTAAGAGATAATTTTGCAGATGCTGCATACAGAACCGAGAGCGGACGGATGGATTATTATAAGGCACAGTATGAGACAGTCTCGGAGGTAGAGACATATTTTGGTGAGCTGGAGGGACAGGATTTTAATAACACAATGAATCAGCTCTGGCTTGCACTGCAGGAAATGCAGAAGGAATCAAGCAGTATCGTGACGAGAAGCTCATTTATTGCAACTGCCCAGACCTTTCTTGACAGGGTTCAGAATATCAGAACAAGCCTGATCAATTATCAGAGGAACCTGAATCTGAACATCAAAGAGCAGGTTGGGCGTATCAACGAGCTGGCAGATACTATCCTTGGATTAAATGATGATATCCTTGCGGCGGAGGCATCCAATATAGAGAATGCCAATGATTATAAGGATGCAAGGAATCAGGCAATTGATGAGCTGAGCGGGCTTGTCAATACTGAGATCGTAAATAATACGGATGGAACCGTTGAAGTATATATAGAGGGCAGGTGTCTGGTGACAAGGGGAAGGACCTATAAGCTGGAAGCTGTCAAGATCAAAGATAATGAAAAATACAAAGACAATTATGCATTTACAGATGATTCAACAGACTTCATGATGCCGGTCTGGAAGGATGATCAGCTTGCATTATTCAACATTAACCGCCTTCCGTCAACAGAAAATGATACGGACATAGGCTCCCTGAAGGGATTAATGATGGCAAGAGGATATTTTGTCAGCAATTACACGGATGTACCTGTTAAGCCTGACAAGCCTCTGGCGGATGATTTTGAAAATGATGCCGATTATCAGGCGGCGATGAATCAATACGAAGCGGATCTGAACACATATGTAAAGGAACTGGATTATTTCAATACATATGTTGAACCATATACGGTAACTAATCTGATGGCACAATTTGATGTACTGGTACATGCCATGATGACACATATGAATGATGTGTTGTGCCCGAACAAAGAGGTGACATTGGCAGATGGCAGTGTTATCAAGGTGCTGGATGAAGAAAAAGCCGGAATCGGTATGGGAAATGGCAATGAATACGCCGGAACAGAGCTTTTTGTCAGAAAGAGTACGCCGAGATACACGGAGCAGACGGTTACCTTGGCAGATGGAACGACACAGACGCTTCAGGTATATAATGAAGAGGATCCGGACAATTTCTATTCGCTCTATACGACAGGTAATGTGGAAGTCAATCCGGAGCTTCAGAAGAATCCTTCCCTGCTTCCTCTGTCGAGGGGAACCGGTGCAGAAGCACAGGAGGTCGTGGATGAGCTGCTGGGGCTGTGGAACAATAAGTTCTCCACGGTAAGTCCGAACTCTCTGATTGAATGCAATTACAAGGATTATTATGCCGGCATGATAGAGGATCTGTCGGACAGAGGATATACATATAACGCCATGGCGGAGACGCAGCAGCAGTCGGTTACTGATATAGATAATCTGAGGCAGCAGGTCGTGGGTGTTTCTTCGGATGAAGAGCTATCCAATATGATACGTTTTCAGCATGCATACAATGCATCATCCCGTTATATTACGGCTGTATCAGAGATGATCGAGCATCTGATCAATACACTTGGAGCATAAACGGAGCGTGGACCTGCGGAACTTGCAATAGGTAGAATTACAGGAGGTAGATGGTATGCCGTCAACATTTTTGGGACTCAATACCGGTTTATCCGGATTGAATTATTTTCAGACAGCTTTAAATACAACTGCACATAATATCTCGAACTCCAATACTAAGGGGTATTCCAGACAGCAGGTTCTGGCATCTGCTTCCAACCCACTGGATATCAATGCACCTTATGGCATGATGGGAACCGGTGTGTCTGCAAGCAGCATTGACAGAATGAGGGATTCTTTCTATGACAATAAATATTGGGCGGCCAATTCAAGATACAACAAATACAATACACAGGAAGAGAATCTGAAACAGCTCCAGACTTATATGAATGAGATGGCAGGAGATTCGGGATATACCAAATGGTTATCACAGTTGTCCAGTTCTTTGCAGGATATTGCGGATAATCCTTCTGATTATACGACAAGAATATCCTATACACTTACGGCAGATTCTTTTACGGATATGGTAAATGAGCTCTCTGACAATTTCCAGAGAACGCAGAAAACGATTAACGATGAGATGGAGCTGGCAGTTAGCGAGATAAATTCTCTTGCCAAACAGATATTTGAGCTTAACCAGCAGATCATAAGTATTGAGCTGAAGGGCGCCAACGCGAATGATCTCCGAGATCAGCGTGGTGTGTGTATTGATAAGTTATCCGAGTACGTGGATGTGGATGTGGAAGAGCGTTCCATTATGTATGGTGTAGGTGAGGATGCTGTTCCGTCTAAGGCAGAGGCATTGTCGATACGGATCAATGGGGAGATTCTGGTAGACGAGATAGAATTTAACCAGCTTATGGTAGTTCCGAGAAACCAGCTTCTGAACCAGAATGATGCAGAAGGTCTTGTAGATGTCTACTGGCAGTGTGCAGACGGTTCTGCGGGGGAAGAGTTTAAGGTCACCAGCAATGAGGGACGTCTGGCTGGACTTGTAAATATCAGGGATGGCAACAATGGTGAAGCATTTTCGGGCGAGATCGCATCGAAGACGGATACACCACCTACTGTCACAGTAAAACTGGAGAAATCCATTCATGTCGATAAACTCAATATACCAAGTCAGGGTATTATTACCCTGAACGGAAGAGATTATCTGTATGACGGATGGACGGCCGAATACGATGCGGATGGGAATATGAACCAGTTTACATTCGAAAATATGACGATGTACAACGAAAAAAATGTCGAAGTTACAGCGGAATTATCGGATAACCTTCTGGGATTTACAGCAAGGATCGGCAACAATAACTCCACAAAGGGAATCCCGTACTATCAGGCACAGTTAAACGAGCTTGTAAGAACATTTTCCAGATACATGAATGATCTGACGACGGCGGGTGTGGATCAGAACGGAGGGGCCGGGCTCGATATGTTTACTGCAGCAGATGCATATGGAAACGATTACATTCTCAAGGGAACGATGGAGGGAACGGGAACGATCTCTTCCTCCGATACAAGTTATTACAGGCTGACGGCATCCAACTGGGAGCTTAATTCGTCATGGAAAACAGATCCGAGTAAAGTCGTTGTCTCCTATGCTGAGGATGTTGAGCAGGGGGATATCGAGGCGAGACCGATCATAGATAAGATAATATTTGGACTGACAGATCAGACAATGTTCCAGCAGGGAACCGTGGCACAGTTCATGCAGGCAGCAACGACAAACATGGCGGTTGATATCTCCAAGATGGAGGTCTTCTCAAATAACCAGGATGATATCAGATATACGATCGATAACCAGAGAAAGTCGGTGTCCGGTGTTGATGAGAATGAAGAAGCTGCAGATCTGACCAAATTTGAGAATCTGTACAATCTGGCCTCCAAGGTTATATCAATATTAAACGAGGTTTATGACAAGCTGATCAATGACACAGGAGTATAAGGTGTCTTGCAAGGAGTGATGATATGAGAATTACAAATCAGATGGTGACAGGCAACTCACTCAGAAATATGCAGAAGAGCATGGCTGAGGTAAATAAGAGAACAGAACAGATGACATCCGGCAAGAAGATATCCCAGGCATCGGATGATCCGGTTATCGCTATCCGGGCGCTCAAGCTCAGGACGACAGTAAAACAGTTAGAGCAGTATAAGGGCAAAAATATACCGGACGCGGAGTCGTGGCTTGATATCACAACCACCTCCCTGTCGAACATTACCAAGCGAATAGAGGATATACAGACCTACTGTGTGCAGGGTTCCACTGATTCATTTAACAGTACAAACAGAAGTGCAATTATAGACAGCTTAAAGGAATTGCAGGACATGCTGTATAGCGAGGGCAATTCCACATATGCCGGCAGATATATTTTCTCCGGTTACAAGACAGACCGTGCGCTGGCTTTTACTGAGACAGAGGATACGTCAAAGTACTCCTATGATATCACACAGCATTTTACGGCAGATGCGCTTGATACCAAGAATGTCGTGTGGGATGGTGTGGATTATACGCAGGTAGATGCATATATCAATAATCCGGACAGCTACAAACAGCCGAATCCGGAGATGGTATATCGTTTGAATCTTGCATATGAAGGCATAGATAATAAAAATAATGACGGAGATACAGTTCTGTCACTCAGCGCAACAGATGCTGACGGGAATGCGATCTCTCTGGCCGGATTTACGACCAGGGTCATGGAGACAAATGAAGCGGCAGATTACTACAGGGTAGGTGATGATGAGATTCATGTCATCAAGGAGACCGGCGAGATCATATTTGGTGAGAATGTATATAATACATTGAAAATTGCAGCGGATATCAAGGTATCTTATGCAAAGAAGAAGTTTGATGCAGGTGATTTAAGACCGGAGCATTACTTTGACTGTACACAATATACCGTTCAGACAGATGGCAGTGTAAAAACGACAGAATATACCAAGCCGGAATCTGGTCAGAAGATATTCTATGAGGTGAATTTTAACCAGAGTCTTCAGGTCAATACTGAGGGAAACCAGCTGATCTCAGAGGAGATGAGCAATGATATCAATGATTTGGTATATGCCTTAGATGAATTGCAGGCAGCTGAGGCAGCACAGGATAAACTTAAGGCTATGCTTGCAGATGTGCAGTATGCTTCCAATGATGACGCAGTGACGCAGATCAACAGGATGCTTGCGGATATTGATGTGGAGATCGCTGTGAAGAAAGAGAATATGCAGAAAACGTTTTCGGCAAACATCACGAATTTCCAGAATTATATGTCCAAAGTGTCAGCAGTTCAGTCTGATGTGGGAAGCCGCGCAACGAAGCTTGAGATGGTGAGCACCAGAGTTGATGAGCAGTATGCTTCCTTTAAGGAACTGAAGTCCAAGAATGAGGATGCTGAGACAGATGAGACGATCATAGATTTTAATGAGGCCAATCTGGTATATGAATCGGCACTTGCTGCAACGAGCAATATCATGCAAAAGACATTGCTTGATTACATCTAAAATATATAATAATAAAAATATACAGTTGTTAAAACATACATTAAAAAATATGATATCACCGGATACAGGGATTGATAGAAGTATTGAATACATATATGGGATATAGTACAGGAGGGATTACATGGTAGCAGAAACAAAATTTTTTGGAACGATCGATATTGAAGATGAGAAGATCATAGAGTTTCCTATGGGGATCATCGGGTTTGAGAATCTTAAGAAATTTGCACTGATCTATGATTCAGAACGTGAGGAGCGCTCGAACATAAGCTGGCTTCAGTCCATGGAGGAACCGCTTATGGTTATGCCGGTCATCAATCCGATCGATATCAGGGAGGAATACAATCCGATTATCGAGGATGAACTGACCAAGATTATCGGAGATCCGGCAGATGCGGATATACTGATCTTGGTGACGATGTCCATACCTTCAGATCTCACTAAAATGACTGCGAACCTGAAGGCTCCAATTATTATCAATACGGTAAATAGAAAGGCAATGCAGGTCATCGTAGAGAATGAGGATTATATGATAAAATACAATGTCTATGATGCTATAGAGAGATTGAAGAAGAAGGCGGGTGAGTAATATGCTGGCATTATCCAGAAAACAGGGTGAATCAATTATAATCGGCAATAATATAGAGATTACAGTGTTAGAGGTAAAGGGAGAACAGATCAAGCTCGGTATCTCTGCCCCGAAGAATATACCGGTATATCGTAAGGAACTCTATGCCCAGATCCAGGAGGCAAACAGAGAGACTGTAGCATCTCTTGATATGGAGAGCTTGAAGAAATTACTGTAATATAGTAAAATGTTCTGTGCCGGCCGGTGGTCGGTGCGGAATTTTTTTATATAAAATATAAACTTTCGGTATGTGATTGACGATATCACATATAGATAAGTTACATATTGTATTATATGCTATGGATAGCAGCGTTTTTTGACATGGAGGTGTTTAAGATGGCAATTGATGGAATCGGTGGTATAGGTGCTGTAAATGTAAGCAGCAATACAAAGTCAGTGAGACAACCGGAGAGAGAGATTCGTGTAGCTGATTCGAATACAAATGCGAACACAGCGCAGGTAAGAGTGGATACGCTTCCTCCTGTTACGTCTAAGGGCGGTAATGACAGCCAGGGACAGAGTGGGAAGGAACAGGACAAAGCAGGCGTTCAGTCTGACAAAGAGATCTCAACCGAGAAGGTGAAAGCTGCGGTAGACGATCTGAACAAGCAGGTTAAGCAGGCTACCAGCACGATTAAGCATACACAGTTGAGTTTCAAATATCATGATGATACAAATCGTATCTCTATCACGGTAAAGGATAGTGATACAGACGAAGTTATCAGGGAGATTCCACCTGAAAAGGCACTTGATATGCTTGCAAAGGCATGGGAACTGGCAGGCCTTATGGTGGATGAACGCAGATAGGAGGAATAACCATGGGCGGAGTTAGAATGACAGGTCTCATATCCGGTATGGATACAGAGAGCATGGTAAAGGAAATGGTTTCTGCCAGTTCCAGTAAGGTTGACAAAGTTAAGAAAGAAAAGCAGCTTCTTCAGTGGAAGAAAGAGGCGTGGCAGGGTCTGAATACAAAGTTATATGATTTTTATAAGAATGAAGTATCTTCCATGCGTCTTGCAAGTTCCTTTAAGTCGAAGACGGCAACAGTCAGTGATGACAAGAAGGTGACCGTCAAGGCTGGTTCCGGTGCAGCGAATGGTTCACACAGTGTATCTGTGAAGCAGCTGGCATCATCTGCATATCTGACAGGTGCCAATATCAAGACATCGGGAAAGACATATACTACCTATGCAAATGCAGGTGCGAGCACGGAGTTCGCAGATATGACAGATGCAGCTGGTAACAATCTCGGACTCGCAGGACAGACCATAACCATAACGAGTGGTAACGGAACCGTTGCACCGCTCACTTTCGAACTGGGTGGCAGTGGTGACAATGGTGTGGCAAGCATCGATGCGCTCAACAAGAAACTCGCGTCTACATCCGGATATGAGAAGCTCTCCGCAAGCTATGTGGATGGAAAGCTTACGTTTACAAATGCTTCTGCAAAAACGGATGAGGATGGCAATACAGTTGGGGAGATATATAATGTAGATAGTACGGCACTTGGCATATCCGGAGAGGTAAGCTTCAAGAAGGATGAGGCAACCGGACAGTCCACGACGCTCGAGGCTTCTCTTGATATGCGTTATAAGAAAGATTTTACCAGTCTTGATATCACCGGCAACACAAAACTTGCGGATATCGGAATCAAGGTGGGTACGACTTTTAGTATCAAGGGTAAGGATTTTGTCGTGGCAGCTGATACGACAATAACCGATCTCACAGATGGATTATCCAAGATGGGCGTGTCTGCCAACTTTGATGCAAAACAGGGAAGATTCTATATTAACGCATCATCAACAGGTGCTGAATATGATTTTGAACTGACGTCATCTGACAGCAGTGCACTTGACCTGCTTGGCTTGAGTAAGTCTGCCGGCGCAACAAAGGTTGATGCACAGGATGCGATCATAGAGTATAATGGTGTTGAGTATGTCGGCAGCAGCAATACCTTTGAGTTAAATGGTCTTACTATTACTGCAAAGGGTGTTACAGGAACTTACGATAAGGAAACAGGAACATTTACGAATGATTCACCAATTAGTGTGGATGTTGGTACAGATGTAGATGGTGTGTACAATACCATCAAGAATTTCGTCAAGAAGTATAATGAGCTGATCGACGAGATGAACACATTGTATAATGAGTCAAAGCCGGAGTACGAACCGCTGACAGATGAGGAAAGAAGTCAGTTATCTGATACACAGATCGAACAGTGGGAGAAGAAGGCAAAGACAGGTATCTTAAGAAGAGATGAGACGATTAATGAATTGCTGTCATCCATGAGAACGATCTTGAATAAGGGCGTGACTGTCACGGATAAGGATGGCAATGAACAGACGGTAACTCTGGCATCGCTTGGTATCGTGACAGGAGATTATTCAGAGAAAGGAAAGCTTCACATTATGGGTGATGCTGATGATGCAGCATATGCATCCGAGACGAATAAGCTCAAAGCAGCACTTGAGAATAATCCAGAGATCTTTTCACAGGCTTTTGTTGGAGATAAGGAGAATCCGGGTATCGGTGCACAGCTGTACAGTTCCCTCACAAAAGCAATGGGACGCTCTGAGAGCAGTCATTCCCTCACGTTTTATGATGATATTACACTGGATGATAAGATAGATGATAAGGATGACGAGATAGATAAGTGGCAGGAAAAACTGCAGAAGCTGGAGGATAAATATTATGACCAGTTTGCAGCCATGGAGTCTGCTATGGCAGCTATGCAGTCGCAGCAGTCCTATATCTCGGCCTTGATGGGAACAGCGTAGTAGTATGAGAGAGAAAATGAGGAGGCAGGTTTGTTATGGCATACAATGCTGCAAAGGCATATGGGAATAATAAGGTAAATACAGCATCTCCGGCTGAACTTACTTTGATGTTATATGATGGAGCGGTGAAGTTCTGTAATATTGCTGTTGCTGCACTGGAGAAGAAGGATTATGAGACCACCAATACGAATATACAGAAATGCCGCAATATCATCGTTGAGCTGACATCGACATTAAACCATAAGTATCCGGTGGCGGAAGACTTCAAGCGCTTATACGATTATATATTTGCGTTGCTGGTAGAAGCCAATATGAAGAAGGATATGGAGCTGCTCCAGCGTGCGCTGGATGAGCTTCGAAGTATCCGTGATATCTGGAAGGAGATCATGGGCAAGACGAAAGGACCGCAACTGGTACTGGATACGAAGTAGAGCGTATGATGAACAGGACAGCTGACTGGTCAGACAGATGAGAGGTGTAGTATGGATCAGACGAGTACATATGTAGATATTATGCAGGAGTCATTGGTACGCAAAAAAAATTATCTCACGGAGATACTGGAGTTGACACGTGAGCAGGAACGCCTTGCCAAGGAGAAGAAGTTTGATGAGGAAGCGTTTGGCGCTGCGATCGACAGGAAAGAAGTACTGATCGATAATATCAATGAGATCGATAAGGGATTTACTTCTGTATATGACAGGGTGAGAACAGAGGTCCTGGCAGATAAGGCGCAGTATCATAATGAACTGGTCAATATGCAGACGCTGATCAGGGAGTGTGTGGATCTTGGTATGCAGATCGAAGTGCTTGAGGAGAGAAATCGTGCAACACTAGAGCAGGCTTTTGCAGTCGGCTTCAAGGGAATCAAGCAGGTAAAACAGTCCAAGCATGTGGCAAATAAATACTATAAATCCATGTCAAATGGCATGGTAAATGACTCAGTTCTGTATGATAGAAAAAAATAATAAAAAAATTTAAAATAGGGGTTAAGTATCAGAATATACTTCCGATATATAAGGTGTAAGGAACAAAAACTTACAGATTATAACAAGGTAATAACTCTTCGGGGTGTTACATAGAAAAATCAAAAACGCCGGCAGGACCGGTAGTACATCTCGCAAGGATGCGGGATTATATTCAA
>JBJEJF010000036.1:0-45098 GCA_051877775.1 Wujia sp. | reverse complement strand
CTGTTTATTTTGAACCTACATTTACTTTAAACGGGATTCCTATATCGGAGTCGGATGTCAGGCCTCCGTTTGCAGTGGAAGACAGAAAACTACGTGCGGTTGCCCACCTAGCTTTGCTAGGAGTCAAAAGGCAGAAACCGGCATTCCGGATATATTTTTTTGCAATAATTGCAGGGGCAGCAGGCTTTGCTGCTCTGTTTTTTGGAGGATTTTGTCTGCATGAAGATGAAAAAAAAGATAACAGCCTTTGCGGCTGCATTTGCAATACTTGCATTGTTTGCTTTTGTTATTAATGAGATCAGATACCGTTCGTCTGAGGATACAACAGAGGATCCGGCTGTTACATCCGAGGAGAGTGTGCAGCGTGTGGACGCTTATACATATGGAGAGGTAGAGAACATAGTATCATATCTGGCAGATTCTGAGGAGAAGGAGAAGGCACTGGACCGTCTGATCGATCCGCTCTCCAGGAGTCAGAGTATAAATGTCATGTATATAAGAGATGTGTTCGAGGTCATAGATGCACCTGCCGAGCTGTATGCCAGAGAGCTTGTAGGTATGCAGGAGGAAGACATTGTATCGAAAGAGCAGTTTGATGCGATCTACCACAGCATTGCTGATTCAGGCGTGGTGACAGGGCTGCACAGACAGGATGTTTTTGTATATGATATGTATACCCGGACGGATGAGACGGGTGATGAAAAAGTGATCTTTGATGGTCTGGATGAATATCTTCTGGATATTGAGGTGCCGGACAGTTACATGGATTGTATATTGGATGTCTATATCAAAAATGATAATATATATAAGATAAATGGATACGGAACATCCACATTTACACTCAGAAATGTATGGATCTCCGGTATAGAAGATGGAAACTGCAGTTTTTTGTACAGGGATATTGAAAAACAATATCCGATGCATCTTGCAGAGACGGCATCGGGTTCAGATGCAGAAGTATCTGAGAATATAAAACCTCGTTGCATTGCTGCTGTTACGATCGACAATGAAGGGATATGCAGTATAACCCGGCAGGAGACGATGCGTGATGTCAGGGTGGAGAAGGTGACTGCGGATGGACTGACGATTCAGAACAAAGGAACGATCAGATACGCTGATGATTTTTGTGTGTATAATGTGTACGATGAGCCATTTTGCGAGGATAGTATGTATGTATTGAGCGGCTATAAATCGCTAACGCTGGCAGTGGAGAATGGAGAAGCAATCGGTGCGATTGTTGACAGTGAGATAGTATGCGATAACATACGTGTCATCTTAAGCAATGATGATTATACGTCTTATGATATGAAACGTGCGGAGATATCCGGCGATTCTGTCTTCAAAGTGGTTTATCCGGATGAAAGTGAAAAATGGCTCCAGGCGGGGGAAAATGTTCTGATAGATGCAGAAGAGTTTGAGGCCGGAGACAGAATCACGTTTGAGATTCAGGAAAAATCCGGAAGCTTTCAGATCAACACCCTTTCGAGAAGCTATGGGATCCCTGTCTATAAAGGAAAGATCGAGATAGATATCTGTGAGAATGGAGTTCTGCATATTATCAATGAAGTTCCGCTGGAGGAATATCTCTACAGTGTTGTAGCCAGTGAGATGCCTTCTACCAGCCGGCCTGAGGCATTAAAGGCCATGGCTATCTGCGCGAGAGGGTATGCATATACAAGACTGAAGGATGAGAGTTTTGAGGATTATAATGCGGATCTGGATGATTCCAGTCTCTGTCAGGTATATAACAATGTCAGGGAAACAGATGAGTCGGTGCGGGCAGTAAAAGATACCTATGGTATTGTTCCGACATACAAGGGAACTGTTATTGTGCCGCTGTATTTTTCTACTTCAGGTGGTACCACATGTACAAATGAGGAGATATGGGGTGGCAGTGCATATCCGTATCTGGAATCTAATCTGGAGACCCGGACAAAGGATAAAATAGACCTCTCGGACGAGGAGACTTTTGAGCAGTTTATGGAAGACAGCCTTGGATACGATATTATCGATAAGGATATGCCATACTACAGGTGGAGTGTGACATTTACCCAGAAAGCCATATCCAATGCAATTAATTCCATGCTTGAGGAACGCATTAAAATGTCGGCTGACAATATCAGAGTAAAAAAAGATGAAGACAGATATGTGTCTGAAGATATCAAAGATATAGGACTTGTCGTCTCTATTAAGATAACGGAGAGGACGGAGAGCGGTGTTGTTTCCGCTATGGAGATCGAAGGGACGGAAGCAACGATCCTTGTGACAGGACAGACGAATATCCGTAATCTCATCACTCCGGTGGAACAGGATATTGTGAGACAGGATGGAAGTACTGTGACAGGCTGGACTTCTCTTCCGAGTCCATATTACTATGTTGAAGAGACAGATAACGGATTTGTGATACATGGAGGAGGATTCGGGCATGGCGCCGGTATGAGCCAGAATGGCGCGAATATTCTGGCAGGGGAAGGATATAATTACAAATATATTCTCAGACATTATTTTTCATATATTGATTTTTCGAATATATATTCAATAGATGAAACGGAAGATAAATCGGAGAAATAAGATGGGGACAATGAATGTATGGTAAAGAGAATGATCCGGACAACCAGCGATTTTTTTAGGAAAGCATCAGAAGATAGTCTGGCAGCGTATGCGGCACAGACTACCTTCTTTGTGATGCTTTCTTTCTTTCCGTTTATCATGCTCCTTATTATGATCGCATCCAGGATGTCCATTACAAGAACAAATGTAGTGCTGTATCTTCTTGATGTGGCTCCCAAACAGCTGCAATCCTACATCCTGTATATTGTGGACGATATTGTTTATTCTAACAATAATTCCTTTACGATCATCACGGTGCTGGTCAGTCTGTGGTCGGCAGGAAAAGGAATACAGGCATTGACTTATGGACTGGATAAAATATATGGTGTGGAAAAAACAAAGAACTTCTTTATATCCAGATTGCTGAGTGCCGTGTATACCCTGGCATTTATGCTGATGTGTCTCGTCATCATGGTAGTGCATGTATTTGGAAAACAGATCGGCCTTCAGATTATTGAAAAAAAACCATCCATGGCCAATGCGACAATTTTTATTTTAAGCCTGAAAAATGCATTTACATTTATCATAATTTTCCTCTTTCTTTTGTTGATATATTATCAGCTCCCGGGACGGAAGGGCAGAGTCAAGCATGAATTGACGGGGGCAGCGATAGCTGCACTTGCATGGATGCTGATGTCAAGGATATTTTCATTTTATATCCAGAATGTTGCGTCAGCCTCATATATGTATGGAAGTCTGACATCGATTATACTGATCATAATATGGCTGTATATCGGGATGCAGATTGTGCTGTATGGAGCGGAGATCAATTATCACATATCAGAATATCTTGACAGACGGGCAAGAGAGGATGTGGAAGTGCAGGAAGATGTGGAAGCACGGGAATGAAAGGTTGACACTAAAAAATGGATATGCGATAATGGACAATATGTAAAAATACTTAAACGGAGGTATTGATAATGTACGGTTTTGAGGAAATTGAGAACTTTGACCCTGAGGTTGCGGCTGCTATGACAGCAGAGATTAACAGGCAGAACAATAATATTGAATTGATTGCGTCTGAAAATATTGTTTCTAAGGCTGTTATGGCTGCTATGGGCAGCCCGCTTACCAATAAATATGCAGAAGGATATCCTGGAAAGAGATATTATGGCGGTTGTGAGTATGTTGATGTTGTTGAAGATCTGGCAAGAGAGCGTGCGAAGGAACTGTTTGGATGTGAATATGTTAATGTTCAGCCCCATTCAGGTGCGCAGGCTAATATGGCCGTATTTTTCGCAGTGATGGAGCCGGGCGATACATTTATGGGTATGAATCTGGCACATGGCGGACATCTTACACATGGTTCACCTGTCAATATGTCCGGAAAATATTTTAATGTTGTTCCATATGGTGTCAATGATGATGGATTTATAGATTATGATCAGGTTCTGGCAATCGCAAAGGAATGTAAGCCAAAGATGATCGTTGCAGGCGCGTCGGCTTATGCGCGTGCGATAGACTTTAAGAGATTTCGTGAGATCGCAGATGAGGTGGGCGCAGTTCTTATGGTTGATATGGCTCATATCGCAGGTCTTGTTGCGGCAGGTCTTCATGAGAGTCCGATTCCATATGCGCATGTTACGACAACGACAACGCACAAGACCTTGCGTGGACCACGTGGTGGAATGATTCTGTCCAGCAATGAAGTGAATGAAAAATATAATTTCAACAAAGCTGTTTTCCCTGGTATTCAGGGTGGCCCGCTGATGCATGTGATCGCAGGTAAGGCTGTCTGCCTGAAGGAGGCTCTGTCAGATGAATACAAGCAGTATCAGGCACAGGTTGTGAAGAATGCATCTACACTGGCGGCTGCATTGATGGAGAGAGGATTCAAGATCGTTTCGGGAGGAACTGACAATCATCTTATGCTGGTTGATCTGCAGAACCTTGGCCTGACGGGCAAGGAAGTTGAGAAATTGCTTGATTCTGTTCATATCACAGCCAATAAGAATACAGTGCCAAATGATCCGAAGTCACCGTTTGTAACCAGCGGTATCCGCCTTGGAACACCGGCAGTTACAACAAGAGGTGCTGATGAAGCTGACATGATCGTGATTGCAGATGCGATCAAGGCTGCAGTCATTGACAAAGATAATGACAAGGCAATGGCACTCGTGAAGAGCATCACGGATAAATATCCGTTATACAGATAAGCATATAAAAGAATTTTAAATAAAAAAATGGGGGGCTGTTACACGTTGTGTGATAGCCTTTCGTGATTGGAGACTTAAATGGACAATAACGAGAATAACAATCCTAAGAAGCCGGATAATCCAAATGATCCGAACAACCGTGGAAATAATCAGAAAAAACCATCTGCTACCGTTTTGATACTGATTTTATCGGTGGTTCTCACGCTTGTATTCTGGCAGACCTACAGCCGCTTCAAATCTGCGGGACAGGAAAAAATTTCATATAGCGAATTCCTGAATATGCTCGAGAATGAAGAGGTAAGTAAGGTTAAGATCTATAATGACAAAATAATATTTGAACCTGCAGAACAGGAAGAAAACAGCGTCAACAAAATATCTTATTATGTAGTGCGGACAGATGATTTCAGTATCGTTGATCGTCTGGCTGAAGCCGGCGTTGAATTCGAGGAGGTAGATGAAGGAAAGAATGCTGTGCTGTCTACGATCCTTTCGTATGCGGTGATGATTCTGGCATTCTATCTGCTGATGATGCTGATCATGAGAAGTGCGTCCAAGAGCGGCGGCATTATGGGTGTTGGCAAGAGTAATGCGAAGATGTATGTTGAGAAAGCGACAGGTGTCACCTTTGCGGATGTGGCGGGGCAGGACGAGGCAAAAGAGTCACTGTCGGAGATGGTTGATTTCCTGGCAAAGCCTGAAAAATATCTGCAGATCGGCGCAAAGCTGCCGCGAGGTGCGCTCTTAGTAGGGCCTCCCGGAACGGGAAAAACACTGCTTGCCAAGGCTGTGGCGGGAGAAGCTAATGTTCCGTTTTTCTCTCTGTCAGGTTCTGAGTTCGTGGAAATGTATGTGGGCGTTGGTGCTTCGAGAGTGAGGGATCTCTTTAAGAAGGCTAATTCCATGGCACCATGTATTATATTTATTGATGAGATCGATGCAATCGGAAGAAGCAGGGATACAAGACATTCCGGTGGGGATTCTGAGCGTGAGCAGACGTTGAACCAGCTTCTGTCTGAGATGGATGGATTTGATACATCCAAGGGAATTATTGTACTTGCAGCAACAAATCGTCCGGAGGTTCTGGATAAAGCACTCTTGAGACCGGGACGATTTGACAGAAGGATCATTGTGTCAAAACCGGATCTTCAGGGACGAATTGACACACTGCGGGTACATTCCAAAGATGTAAAAATGGATGAAACGGTGGACTACAGGGAACTGGCACTTGCAACCTCGGGCGCGGTAGGCGCTGATCTGGCCAATATTATAAATGAGGCAGCACTGACAGCCGTCAGAAAGGGCAGAGAGCTGGTAAGCCAGAAAGATCTGCTTGATTCGGTAGAGGTAGTATTTGCCGGTAAAGAGAAAAAAGCAAAGCTGCTCAGTGCAAAGGAAAAACAGATCGTATCGTATCATGAAGTGGGGCATGCACTGGTTTCCGCACTGCAGAAAAATACCCTGCCGATCCAGAAGATCACGATCATTCCGAGAACAGATGGAGCCCTTGGATATGTGTGGAGTGTTCCGGATGAAGAGAAGCAGCTGGAGAGCAAAAGGGAGATGGAGGAGGAGATCGTTACGCTGCTGGCCGGACGTGCCGCAGAGGAACTGAAGTTTGACTCTGTCACAAATGGAGCTGCCAACGATATAGAGAAAGCAACCAATATAGCCAGAACAATGATTACGATGTATGGTATGTCAGATAAATTCGGCATGGTGCAGCTTGAGGGTATCACAGGTGAGTATCTGGACAGAAGACGTGTTCTGAATTGTTCTTCGGAGACGGAGACTAAGGTGGACACCGAGGTTAAAAATATGATCAAGGCATCCTATGATAAGGCATATAAGCTTCTGAAGAAAAATGTTGAAACTCTGGATGCCATCGCAGCTGTACTGATTGAAAAAGAAAATCTGACGGGACATGAGTTCATGAAGTTGTTTGAACAGTATCAAAAGGTAAAATTACAGGATGCTTCGCAGCGTCTGGAACGATAAAAAGTGCAGGTGCGTGTACGGACAGGATATTTGATGAGGAAAATGAGATGGAATATAATTTTTATGCAACGATAGCGCGCATGAAATATATAGAAAGATGGGCATTGATGCGCAATACAAGGGCGGAGAACCTGTCAGAACATTCATTGGAAGTAAGCATGATTGCGCATGCTCTCTGTGTGATCGGCAATGTGCGTTATGGGAGAACTCTGGATGCGGATAAGGCGGCGATCATTGGATTGTACCATGATGCTTCTGAGATCATTACGGGAGATATGCCGACACCGATCAAGTATTATAATCCGAGTATAAAAGAGGTCTTCCATTCTATTGAGGAGGAGGCTGACCGTAAGCTGTTAAACCAGCTTCCGGAGGATCTGCGCGATGCATATCGGGATATTTTTTTCCGCCAGGAAGCATATGAAATGGAATGGCGGATGGTGAAGGCTGCGGATAAGCTGTCGGCGCTGATCAAATGTATCGAGGAGGAAAAAACAGGCAATCGGGAGTTCGTGAAAGCCAAAACATCGATAGAGAATGTTATACAGAAGTTGGAGAAAGAACTGCCGGAAGTTGGAGATTTTGTAAGAGAGTTTCTGCCTGCGTATGCAAAAACACTCGATGAATTAAACTAGATATTAAAAGCTGCCCTGCATATGATCTGCAAGGCAGCTTTTTGATTCTGTCTGATTATATTTCAATTGTAGGTACATCGTCAGTCTCGGTCTCTGTTTCAGTTTCTGTCTCGGCCTCTGATGGTGCTGATCCTGTCTCGGAATCAGTCTGATCATCAGTTTCGGTTGCGCAGTCTGTATTATCACTGCTGTCCGGATCGATAGAAACATAATCGCGACCGGTTGCATCAGAATCCAGATCATCAAAGAAGATCTCGTCATCCTCCACATAATCTTTTTCGCTTTCGAAAGCTTTTGGCATTTTCTCTTTGATCGTAGTTTTTACCTTGGATATCTTATTGTCCATATCGTGGTCTTTGTAAACCTTGCTCTCTTTGATCTTGTCTTTAAATGCGTAACATAAACCACCGATGGTGGCGGCAGCAACAGTTACCTTCACAAATGATTTTAAAACCTTGCCCATGATTTGTCTCCTTTTTATTATAGTTTTATTCTGCTACAATTAATTAAATATTATTCTATTACATGCTAAAATAAAAATCAAGACATGATTTGTTCACGAATATTTGTTTGATATAACGGTATGATTATGGTATTCTTAATAATATGAGTTTATTAGATGAAAGAAGGTGACATGACTGATGTCAGAGGCTGTAAAGAATTTTTTGGTATGCGCCGTACTTATGCTTGCGTGTGGTATATGTTTTGTTGTGATGGGCAAGACTAATATGGGAATTGGTTGTATTATAATTGCTGTTGTGCTTGTAATCATGGCATTTACTGTTGTTCCAAAGGATGAGAACAGACAGAAGGATAAGCAGAGTGATAAAAATAGTGCGAAGAAAAAGGGACAGGAGTAGGCTTTTTATGGACAATGAGCAGATTAGGAAGAATTTTGAGGAAAAACTGGTATGTCTGACAGAACAGATCCGTGTGCTGGAACATAGATTTTCTTTGATATCGGGTCTGAGGATTATCAGTTTCCTTGCGGGTGCGGCACTCATGATCGTGGGAGCTGCAGACCGGATTCTGGCAGCAGGGATAGCCGGTGGGATATTTCTGCTTTTTTTTATTTTTCTGATCAAAAGACATAGTACAGTTGAGCGCATGACCAGAGTCGCCGACAGCAAAAAAAAGGTGACAGAGAGATATCTCAAGCGGTTTGGTGATGAATGGCATTCGTTTGAGGATGATGGCGGTTCTTTTCTGGAAGATGGAGATACAGTTGCATCTGATGTGGATCTTCTGGGAACGGATTCTCTGTATCAGATGATCAGTGTATGCCATACAGAGAACGGGAGGCGCATGCTCGCAGAGACCATGAAACTGCCCTTTCGGAACAGGGAAGAGACGGAACGCCGACGGGAGGCTGTGCGCGAGCTGATCGGGCAGAGAGAGTTTGCAATGAATTTTGAAGCCGCAGGTCTGCGTCTTCAGAACAGAAAAAAAAGCTTTAATACCGAAGAATTTGAGAGAAGCGCTGCGGATATTGAACAGGGCGGACTCCCGATATGGGCATCTGTGACAGGTATCATTTTCCCGGTTATTGAATGTGCGCTTCTTGTATTGAGTATAGCGGGGTTCGTTAGCTATGGATATCCATTGGCTGGTTTTCTGAGTGTACTTGCATTTTCCTGGCTTACCAGATCTGTGACAGAGCGTGTTATCCGCCCTCTGTATGAGCTGGGGTACTCCATGGAGGATTATATGGATCTTCTGCAGACTGTTGAAGAGACAGAGTTTGAGACAACGGAGCTAAAAACAGTGAAGGAAGAACTGTGTGGAAGCCGGGGCGTGATGCCTGCTCTGCGCGCCCTGAACAAACTTAGTCAGGCATATAACATTTCATTTAATCCGTTGCTGCATCAGGTACTTAACGGCTTTTTGCTGTGGGATTACCAGCTTGCGAGAGCGGTTTTTACATGGAAAAAGAAATATGGAAAAAATGTATCGGGCTGCTTCAAAAAAATAGGTTATATAGAAGAATTGCTGAGCCTTGCAGTCTTGGGCGTTGTTCGCCGGACCGGATGGGCGGATATCCGGTTTGAGGAAAATGAAGGATGCAGGCTGGAGTGTGAGGATATATATCATCCGTTGATTGCGCCGCAGAATGTAAAGGCAAACAGTGTGACGCTTGGCGCGGGTATAACGATAATAACAGGCTCTAATATGTCCGGCAAAACGACATTTCTGAGAACGCTGGCAATCAATCTGGCTCTGGCATATATGGGGGCGCCGGTCTGTGGAAAACATCTCTCGGCAGATTATATGCGTTTGTTTACTTCTATGCGGATAACGGATGATGTTGCACATGGTATATCGACTTTTTATGCAGAGATACTCAGGATCAAGACAATGGCTGAGTATAGAAAAACGGGAAAACCAATGTTGTGCCTGATCGATGAGATATTCAAGGGAACAAATTCTGCGGACCGCATCGTCGGAGCGCGGCACGTGATACGGGGGTTGTCGGGGAGCCGATGTATGACTCTGGTATCGACGCATGATTTTGAATTGTGCGATATCACGGATGAGAAGGGGAATGCTGCTGTCAATTATCATTTTGAAGAATATTACGATAACGACCAATTAAAATTTGATTACAAAATTAAAGACGGAAGATGTACAACTACGAATGCGAGAGCAATTCTCCGCATGGCAGGATTTCAGGTTGCAGATTAACTTCGCGGAATAAAATGGTTTGGATTGTGCACAAATTACAAAAAAATGAAGATAAATTGGTGGAAAAGTATTGTGAATTATGCACAATGCCAATTATTAGAAAGTGCTAAAGATTGAGTTGACATTGAGGTAAAAAAAGGTATAAAATGATCACAGTGAAATAAAAATAAGGGGGTTTGTATCTTATGGCATTACCGGCAAATATTACAGCAGGCTCTGACAATAACGTGCTGTCGATTGCGGCATCCAATAATAAGGGACTGCTCATCAGATTTTTAAATGAACAGGTTGAAGATGGTTTTTATACATTAGTAATCGATTATCTGAAGGACAGCAACTTTGATCTGTCAACGATGAAGGTTGATGACGATGTAAAGGCTCAGTGCACAAAGCTTTATGAGTTAGGAGAGTTTGTTGATGATAACATCAAGGCTACAGGAAGATATGAGATAGAAGAATGGATCGAGCCATTGTTCAGATTTGTATACGGAGATATCGACCCGTCAGATATTGATGCACCGATCAGCACTTCGGGTATCTATCGATACAGCATATGGCTTTTATATCTGTATCAGAGAGAGAGATTTGGCGACGCAATGAAATTGATCGGTGAGAGGATTGCTCCCCTGCTTATCAATGTCAGCTATCAGATTCTGGAGGATGATGACCGTCCAAAGAACTTTGATAAGGCAATAATGGGTTATCTTGATCTGATTAATGTTATCATGGAGATGGGACTTCCTGCTTCTGAGGCTAATTCGGATGCGTACATGAATAATCTGGAGGTTCTCTTCGATTATGTAGTTGAGGATCCGCATGTAGGAAATGATTATAAGATCCAGTTTAGTATCGGATTATTTAATGCCTACATCAATAACAGAGATTTTAATAAGGCATTTGAGTTCTATGGATTAAATGCGGAATATATTCCGATCGATAACATGTCCGTATATGAGAACTTTAAGGAGCTTATCCGCAATACATATTCTGCACAGAACACCAGTGTGCTCAGCAGAAGTGTTGTAAATGCTATTTCCAAACAGGAGATCTACAATAAGAGAATAGATTCTCTGATCAACGAGGTCTCCGGATTTGTCAAGAAAGTATATCAGTACATTGAAAATGAACCGAACATGAAGAAAAATATCCAGATCCTGGGTGCAGGTACTTCGTTGAAAGATAAGACCAATATCTTTGAGGGATTGTACGAATACAATCTTGTCTTCTATGACTGCGGTATCAAAGAGCTGGTTAATCAGGATATGTCCAGCCGTTCATGGGAAGAGAAATATGAGATACTTGAACTGCTGTATACGACATTAAATGTAATCTTTGATGGGTATAATGTATATGAGATATCCAATAAGATTGAACATCAGTATGTTGAACTGACTTGGATTGGTAATTATGTCAATGCCAACCCTACATTGCTTAAGCTGTTCTTCAGTGTGAAGGAGAAGATCAAGGCATTTAAGGTTAGAAAGAATTCCATCCTTGAGAAGTCTAAGACCAATTATGAGATCAAACAGCTGATCGATGACAGACAGAAGGCTCTTGTATTCATGACAGCAGAGGATATGATCGTAAATGGTCTGAACAGCGGACGTGTCAACATTATCAACAACAATTATGATCCAAAGAAGGCAGAGCGTTATCTGATCAAGACATATAATGAGATCGCTGTTCCTGCAAAGTATAAAAAGCAGGAAGTCCAGGCCGGCGGAAAATTATTTGGCAAGTCTGCAGCACCTGCTATGGATGCTGATTTGAAGAAGCTGTTATCTGATACCAAGATCGAGGAGATGCTGCTGAAATCCGAATGGCTGTGGTATCAGTATGAGGATAAGGGTAATGATAAGCAGACAGCAGAGGAAAGTACATACAGCGTTGTATGTCTGATTAAGGTAGTTGAAAAGCTTCTGGATAAGAAGGGTGCAGGGGCAGCAAAACAGGAATCTGCGCCAAATAAAAAGGTTATTATCACTAAGACAGGAAAGGTAATAGAGCTTTCAGATGAGGGTTCACAGCAGTCTTCTGCCAACACATCCCTGTCCTCAGCGATTATTGAAAATATTAATAATATTGTTGTGGCATTGAAAGATAAGTCGGAGGAGAATGTCAAATATGTACAGTCTTATGTCAATGACTGGCTTGATACGATTGTCGATGCAAAGCTTGATAGAAACACAATGCTTCCGTTATATGAGGCTGAGGAACTGAGAGACAAGACACTTCAGGTGATCAAGAAACTCAGAGCAGACTTACTGTAATCAAAACGACACAAAAAAACCTTTATCATAATTGGAGGTATCGAGAGATACCTCCTTTCCTTTTAGTTATACGAGGAGTGTTTGCGAAAATGTTTTATGTGTCAGTGTTTTGTATGTATCCTTTTTTGAATGACTTTTGCATTTTTCGGAAAGTTCTATTATTTTTCAATTTTGTCCAGTTCATGTGCATGCTACAGCGAACTCGCGTCATCCGGGCATGGTATGGGGCTATGAAAGGACTTTTGGAAACGCGGGTCCTTAGGGCGAGCCATAAGGCTCACCCTTAGTACCCTTGCGTTTCCAATGGAGCGCGAGCGTTCCTGGAATACCCCATACCATGTCCGGATGACACTCAGACACACTTTCGCATGCGCATTGAACAAAATTAAAAAATAATGAACTTTCGAGAAAAATGCGTCTCTTCAAAAAAGGATACATACAAAACACTGACACATGAGACGTTTTCGCAAATACCTATCGTTGCACTAGGTGGGAGGAACAGTTGCGTGAAAGAAACTATATTTGATATCAAAGAAGAATTAAAGAAGATTCCGAATCATCCGGGCGTATATATTATGCACAGCTCCAATGATGATATCCTGTATGTGGGAAAAGCAGTCAATCTTCATAACAGGGTCAGACAGTATTTTCAGGCAGGGCACGGGCATAATAATTCCCCTAAGATTGCGAGGATGGTTGAGCAGATATCTTATTTTGAATATATATTGACTGCTTCGGAGATGGAAGCACTTGTCCTGGAATGTAATCTGATCAAAGAGTATCGGCCCAAATATAACACCATGCTGACGGATGACAAGGGATATCCGTATATTCGCGTTACCGTGGATGAGGCATTTCCAAGATTGATGTACAGCCATAATATGAAAAGAGACAGGTCAAAGTATTTTGGACCATATACGAATGCCGGGGCTGTCCATGATATCATAGAGCTTCTTAACAAATTATACAAACTCAGAACATGTAACAGGAGACTTCCACAGGATATGGGAAAAGACCGTCCGTGCCTGTATTATCAGATTGGACAGTGTACGGCACCGTGCAATAATATGATTTCCGAGCAGGACTATCGGAGACAGGTAGATGCTGCGATCTCCTTTTTAAATGGCAATTATAAGGCGACGCTGAATGAATTGCAGCTTCGTATGCAGCAGTATGCAGAGGAGATGGAGTTTGAAAAGGCTGCAGAGATACGGGATCTGATAGAGAGTATCAGGCATATTGCGGATAAGCAGCAGATGAATAAGACCTCTGCGGAGGATAGGGATATTATTGCGTATGCGGCAAATGAAAATGACATTGTAATCACGGTGTTTTTTGTGAGAGACGGAAAACTTCTGGGCCGTGAGCATCATCATATGAACGGAAATGTGCAGGATACGCCGGCAGAGTTCCTGTCTGCTTTTATTAAACAATATTATTCGGGAACTCCGTATTTGCCCAAGGAGATTCTGGTGCAGACAGAGGTTCAGGATACAGAACTTATAGAAAAATATCTGTCGGAACGGCGCGGAAACCAGGTCAATATTGCTGTGCCACAGCGTGGGGATAAGCATAAGCTGATGCAGCTTGCCGGCGAAAATGCATCTCTGGTTTTAAAACAGGATATGGAGAGAATCAAACGTCAGGAGAAGAGAACCACGGGTGCGGCGAAAGAGATTGCGGACGCCTTGGGGATTCCATCTGCAGACAGAATGGAGGCATATGATATATCCAACATATCGGGCTGTCTGTCGGTGGCATCCATGGTGGTGTTTGAAAAGGGAAAACCGAAGAAAAATGCATATCGTAAATTCAGGCTCAGAACGGTTTCGGGTCCGGATGATTATGCCTCTATGAAGGAGGTGCTGAGCAGACGGTTTACGGATGAAAGAATGAATGTGCTGCCTGATGTTATTATGATGGATGGTGGCAAAGGTCAGGTCAATGTCGCGCTTATGGTTTTGGACAGCCTGGGGCTGGATATTCCTGTCTGCGGTATGGTCAAGGATGATAATCACAGAACCAGAGCGCTGTATTATAATAATGAGGAGGTACATTTCCCGAGAGGAAGCGAGGCTATGCTTATGGTGACTGCGTTGCAGGACGAGGCACATCGGTTTGCGATAGAGTATCACAAACAGCTTCGCAGGCAGAATCAGGTACACTCGATACTCGATGAGATTCCGGGTGTAGGACCGGCACGCAGAAAGGCTCTGTTAAAGCATTTTAAAGATATTGATCATATCAGAAATGCCTCCAGGGAGGAATTATCAGCAGTGCAGGGTATCCCTGAGAGCACGGCAGGATATATTTATGATTTCTTTCATGGCTAAGTCATGATATAATACTTGAGACTTAACAAAATGAGGTGAGCAGACAACATGTTTAAGAGATTTTATCCGAGAGAATATTATACGTCTACGTATTCCATAGATTTTGAAAAATACTATCATATGGGTTACAGATCTGTGATTTTCGATATAGATAACACATTGGTGGAACATGATGCACCTGCAGATGAACGCGCTGCCAGACTGATCAGGAAGCTTAGAACAATAGGGTATAAGGTTTGTTTCCTGTCTAATAATGATGAGGAACGGGTGGCAGGCTTCAATGAAAATCTGGGAGCACAGTATATCTATAAGGCAGGAAAACCGTCTGTCAAAGGATATGTTAAGGCGATGGATCTCATGGGGACAGACAGGTCCAATACCTTGTTTGTGGGAGATCAGATATTTACGGATATATGGGGTGCAAATAATGCGGGAATCCGCAGTGTTCTCGTACAGCCGATCGCAAAACATGAAGAGATACAGATCGTATTAAAAAGGATTCCTGAAAAACTGATCCTTCATTTTTATCTGAAAAAAAACAGACTCAGGAGCTAGGTGACAGGATATGAGAGTTAATATAATAAGTTTATTGTTTTGTTATTTTGTATTTTATTAGTTATAATTTCTTTTCTTGTTTTTTCTTTTTTCTTAACATGGATTTTGTTGCAAATCCTTGATTTGCACTATATACTTTATCAAAAAATAGACAGGTATATTGCCTTTTGTATAAGGAGGCGGGGAAAATGGATGAAGTATATATTGATTTGGCAGAAAAAGGATTTGCTTCGGATCAGATTCACGAGATTGAAGAGGGCTTAAAAAATCAGCTGGATGTTTCTGTATATGCACATAAAGATTATTTTGCATTGCAGATGCAGCAGATCCGTCTTGGTATGATGGATGGTCTGCCTGTTTCGGTATATGCGGATCCCATATATGACTGGTTTCAGATGGAGGAGATCAGAAAAGGTTTGAAAAGACATCTGGATATCAGTCTGTATTCATCTCCGGATATACCATATGATAAGATGAGACAGATACGTAAGGGGATTATTGCCGGGATTGATTTGACGCCTTATATGCAGCTGGAAGCCGGAATATTGAGAGAACTGAGAAAAGCATGGGTTTCCGGGGTTAATATCATACCATACATCAGTGAGGGGTACGATAGAGAGCAGTTAGAGCAGATACGGAAAGCGTTGAAGAAAGGCATTGATATTCATCCGTATTTATTAAAGCAGTTTCGAGGGGCAGCGATACGTGAGATATATGTCGGGCTGGAAAACGGAATTGATGCTTCGGCATATGCCAAAGCTTATTTTGACTGGCGGCAGATGAAGGAAATCAGGCTCGGTATGGAGCACAGGGTGGATACGACACAGTATCTGAACCGCCTTTATGATTGGAAACAAATGAGGGAGATCCGTCTTGGACTGGAAGAAGGCCTTGATATCTCATCTTATCATAGTCTGATGTATACCGCTGGCGAGATGAGAAAAAAGAGACTTTGTCTGGAAGAAGATATAAAAGAATTCAACTTTTATAATGAATTGACAGAGGATGGTAAGCAGATTGATCGTTTTGTGGTAACAATAAAAAATAATGGCATGGAGGCCTATATTGAAATAAACAAAGATCAGGGAGCCGGGGAAGAAATAACCACAAAAGACGTTGTAGACTGTCTGTTCGCAAAAGGGATTACAGATGGTATCGTTCAGGATGCAGTCGAAGATTTTGTAGCTATGCAATCAGAAGATAACTATGGGGCCGGACAGATTATGATTGCACAGGGTGAAACTCCGCAAAATGGAACGGACGGATGGTATGAGTTCTTTTTCGATACGGATATTACGCGAACACCTGTAGTGCAGGAAGATGGTTCTGTAGATTATCAGAATGTAAAATGGTTTGAGACAGTCAGACAAGGACAGAAGATAGCATATTATCATGAGGCAGAAGCCGGCATTGACGGATATACTGTAACAGGAAAGCGATTGAAAGCACAAAGAGGCAGGGAAATGAATGTTCTTGTCGGGAAAGGTTTTCGTATATTGCCTGATAAGAGAACATATGTGGCAGACGAGACTGGTAAGATTGAATGGAATGGCAAGAAATTGATCATAACCAAAATGCTTACGTTGGATGATATGACGCTTTCGACTGGGAATATTGATTTTGATGGCTGCGTGCTCGTTCGTGGAAATGTTGGGAGCGGTTCGGTCATACGTGCGTCAGATGATATTATTGTGGACGGGTATGTGGAGTCCGCGGTGATGGAAAGCGGTGGAAGTGTAATTCTGCGGGGTGGTGTCAATGCGTCAGGAAGAGGACTGATCAAGGCGAAGAAAAGTGTGATTGGTAAATTTTTTGAATCCGTCAAGATAGATTGTGGAGTGGATATCTGCGCAGGCTATTGTCTGAATTGTAATCTGTATGCTGAGGGGCAGATCATAATTCTTGGTGCAAAGGGAATGCTGGCAGGAGGAACTGCCTATGCAGTACTTGGCATTCAGGTAAATAATGTCGGAAACAGTGTGGGCATAAAAACAATGATATATATTGGCATGAATGAAAATATTATAAAACAGCAGCAAAATATTTTGAATCAGATCACAAAAATACAAAAAGAGCTTGATCTGTTGGAAAATGCCGGTGTAATGCTTCAGAAAAAATATACGCCGGAGATATGTCATACCATGGAGACATTTAGAAAAATTGAAAAAGCAATATATACGAAAGAAAAGCAGCTTGAGAAATCAAATCGTTCAAAGGAAAAATTAGATGAAAAGCTTACAAAAATAGAGGGTGCAAAGGCGCTCATAAAAGGAAATGTATATGAGGGCGTTTGCATGGAGATAAACGGAGAAAAATGGAACGCAAAAACGACAAGCCATGTTTTGCTCAAAAATGTTGATGGAAGAGTAGCCGTGTATGCTAATTAGGTTACACGATTTCACAAAGATTGAAAAGGGAGTGATTATGATGTCTGATATTGCACATGAATGGCAGGGCAAAGGGATACAGAACCGGACGGATACGGAAGAAATTCTGGAAGAAAAGGTTGAAAAACAATCAGAAATGATGAAAAGACAATATAAACTCTTGCTGCAGCAGGCGGAAAAACTCAGGGAAAGTAATATTCGCATAATCGAAATTCTCGGAACCGTGGTGGAATGCAGAAATCTCGAGAGTGGTGAACATATTAAGAGGGTAAAAGGCTTTACAAAAATATTGGCGGAAAGTCTGATGAGAGAATATCCGGAGTATAAACTGACGCCGCAGTATGTGGAAATTATTTCGGCGACGAGTGCATTGCATGATATAGGGAAGATATCCATATCAGACAGCATTTTGTTAAAACCTGGGAAACTCACCGATGAAGAATATGAATATATGAAATCTCATACGACCCGGGGCTGTGAAATATTGGAAAATATCAAGGATGTGTGGGATGAAAAGTTTCATGAGACAGGTTATAAAATATGCAGATATCACCATGAGAGGTATGATGGAAGCGGATATCCGGATGGTTTGGCGGGCGATGATATTCCGATCGAAGCTCAGATCGTTTCCATTGCGGATGTGTACGATGCACTGATCAGCGAGCGAGTGTACAAGGAAGCCTACGCGCCCGAAGAGGCATACAGAATGATTATTACAGGTGAATGTGGAGTGTTTTCGCCTAAGCTGCTGGAATGTTTTAAAAAAGTAAAAAAGGAGTTTGAACATTTTCATGAAAATGTCGTATGGAACAAATAAATATGAAAAATAGAGCCCGAGTAAATTTTGCTCAGGCTCTATTTTCCATATTTATACTATCTTGAACATTTGAAGAGCAGATCTTCCCAACGTCTGTCTACTTCCTCCTGATACTGGACAAGAAGATGCTCGTTCTCCGGCTTAAACAGATGCTTGAATCTGCCCTGCGGACGAAGGAAGTCTTCAATCGGAAGCTTCTTCTTTGGCTCGTAATTCAGGATCCATTTACCTTCAACGACCTCGAAGAGTGGCCAGTAACATGTCTCCACTGCGAGCTTACATATCTTCATGATATCAGGTGTATCATATCTCCAGCCTCTTGGACATGGAGCCATTACATTTAAGAATGCAGCACCTGGTGTATAGATCGCCTTTTCGGCCTTTTCATACAGATCCTTCATTGTGCCGATCAGCGTTGACTGTGCGACATATGGAATATCATGGCTTGCTATGATGGAGGCAAGATCTTTACGATTCTGCATCTTTCCGTTGGACTCGGAACCGACCGGTGTGGTCGTAGTGTCAGCGTACATCGGTGTTGCTGAGGAACGCTGGATACCTGTATTCATATAGGCTCCGTTATCATAACATACATAAACCATGTCATGGTTACGCTCCATGGCGCCTGACAGGGATTGGAGTCCGATATCGTAGGTTCCGCCATCACCGCCAAAGGTGATAAACTTGTAATTATCTTTTACTTTCCCTTTTTTCTTAAGCGCATAATATGCAGTCTCCACACCTGAGAGCGTGGAACCGGCATTCTCAAATGCATTGTGGATGTAGCTGTCCTCCCATGCGGTATATGGATACATAAAGCTTGAAACCTCAAGACATCCGGTTGCATTGCCGATAACAGCCTTATCCTCAGGCTTCAGAGCCCGGAGTATGGTTCTTACTGCGATAGTGCCGCCGCAACCGGCACACATTCTATGTCCCGGAGCAAGACGTTCCGGTTTGTTCATAACTTCTTTAAAATTAAATGACATCCTGTTTCCCTCCGTTACTTTCTAAGACCGATATATTTAAACTGTTCTGGCTGGGACTTGCCGTCTGTGATATCGATGAGATCCTGATATACACCCAGAGCATCTTCCACAGCATAGTCACGTCCACCGATTCCGTAGAAGTAGTTGACTGTTTTGGCGTTGACTCCGGCATCAAAGAGTGCTGATTTTACTTCTGAGCCGACGGGACCGCCATATGCGGAAAAGCTTTCTGCACGATCCATGACAGCGATTGCTTTTGCACCCTTTAATGCAGCAGCGATCTCTTCACCAGGGAACGGACGGAATACTCTTATTTTGAGCAAACCGGCTTTGACACCCTGTTCGCGCAGGTGGTCGACTGCATCCTTGGTCGTACCTGCAGCGGATCCCATGATCACGATTACATAATCGGCGTCATCCAGGCGGTACTCCTCAAATAATCCGTACTTTCTGCCGGATATTTTCTCAAACTCGGCAGCGACTTCAAGAATGACTTTCTTGGCATTTTTCATGGCAAGACGCTGATTCATCTTGGTCTCCATATAGAATGGAGAATTGGCGTATGGTCCGATGGCCATTGGCATATCAGCGTTTAACAGATAGTGCTCAGGATTGTAGTCTCCAACGAAGGCTTTAACCTTGTCTGTCTCGATCAATTCAATATTTTCAACTGCGTGGCTTGTGATAAATCCATCCTGGCAAGCCATAAATGGAAGTCTGACGTCAGGATGCTCTGCGATCCGGAAGGACTGGATATAGTTATCATAAGCTTCCTGATTATTTTCTGCGTATATCTGAATCCAGCCGGAATCTCTTGCACCCATACTGTCTGAGTGGTCACAGTTGATGTTGATAGGCCCGGTCAGCGCTCTGTTAACGACTGCCATAACGACAGGAAGCCTGTCGGAGGCTGCCACGTATAAAACTTCCCACATAAATGCGAGACCGCAGGATGAAGTTGCAGTGATCGCTCTCGCACCTGCAGCGCATGCACCCATTGTCGCACTCATAGAGCTGTGCTCTGATTCTACAGGTATAAATTCTGTATCGATCTCGCCGTTGGCGATAAAGGTTGATACCATCTGCGGAATCTCCGTGGATGGGGTGATCGGGAATGCGGCCATGACATCAGGATTAATCTGTTTGATTGCAAATGCAACTGCTTCGTTGCCTGACATTCTTTCTCGAATCGACATTTTATAATCCCTCCTTCATTGTGATAGCACCAAAACTGCATACTCTTTCACAGATACCGCAGCCTTTGCAGTGGTCATAATCAAAATCTTCTCTTTTTCCATCTTTTACCGGGATCGAGCTGTCCGGACATACCGGAGTACAGAGAAGGCATTGTGTACATTTGTTCCAGTCAATGACAGGGGTCTGTGTACGCCATTCTCCAGTGTTGAATCTGCGGGAACCGCCGCCGCCGTAGATCTGGTTACCCGGTGTTATATCATAATAAGGACTGTGCTCGTTTATTTTTGAAATATCTGTAGCCTGTGCCATTGCTTACTTCACCTCCTGGAATGCCATTTTCAGTGCGTTCATATTGCCTTCGATAACTTCCGGTTTCTTGGCAAATTTATGTTTGTAGGAGGCCTCCATCTGTGCCAGAAATACCTCCTGGTCCATAATGTTTGCAACTTTTACGATGGATGCAAGCATCGGTGAGTTCGGAAAATACTTTCCGAGGGTTGCCATGGAGACCTTGCGGGCATCTATGGTGTAGACGGAACCGGTATACCCATTTAATAAAGGTATGATATCGTCTTTGTCTCTGGCGGTGTTTATAATGATGGCACCATCCGGATTTAATCCGTTTGTCACGTCAACCGCGTGCAGGAGGGTTTCGTCAACCACTACCACGTAATCCGGATTATATATATTGGAATGAACCCGGATCGGTTCGGAGCCGATTCTGTTGTATGCGGTGATTGGTGCGCCCATACGTTCCGGACCATATTCCGGGAAACCCTGAACATGCATGCCGGTGTTAAATGCAACATCAGCCAGCAAGAGAGCTGCTGTTTTGGCACCCTGGCCACCGCGGCCGTGCCACCTGATTTCGATGTTCTTCTTCATAAATACACTCCTATCTTAAACTTTTCGAAGAAATTTTTCCTGATAGGGGAAAAAACCTTAAAAATTTTTATTTTTATGCAAAACATAGCTAATTATAACATTATCAAAGGAAAAGTAAAGGGTTTGTTAGCATTTCTTAACAAATTATATTATTTCTTGAACAATTTAGTCGAAATTGTTATAATCATAAGGGTTTGTGATATTGACGATGGACACTTGCGTACATCGGCATAACGCGGGAAACCACATGGAGCCGCCAGGCGACATGATATAGAAGATATGGAATTGCAGGAGAATCATATGAGTAAAAAGTGCTGCGGAATGACATATTCCGATAATGAGACGATATGCAAAATATGTGGGAAACCACTTACGCAGGGTACAGATGAAGAATATGAGAGGATGAAGGCTGAGACAGATAAAATTGTGTCGGATATCCTTAAAATGCAGGAAACAAATGAAACGGATAAACAGGATCCGGAGCCGATAGAACAGGAAGAAGGCGCACAGGAAGAAGCTGCGTTGGAAGATGGACAGAATGTGGAGGTCGGAGAAGAACCCGGGGATGATCCGGAAGATTCAGAGGATCGCAATACGGACAGACAGGGACATTCGGGAAAAAGCAATGCCGGTTTAAAAACCGCAGGGATCATAGCAATCATTATGTCAGTTCTCGGACTGGCGGTCATTGCATTCTGCATCTTCTGCATGGTGATCGCTCCGGGCTACCGGAAGACCGGCATGGCGGATCAGGATCTTATATTCCCTGCGCTGGCTACTGATGCCGATGCTGCATCCACCAGAGCAGTGCTTACACCGACGGATGCAGAGGTTGGTGAGTATTTTGATGGAAATGAGACACCAACGGATGCGACAGATACAGATGCCGACAAGGCAGAGCAGGCAGAAGAGTAGGAGGTGTCGGCATTGAGGAAAACATGGAGAAAAACGATCATAATTTCACTTATTCTGATCGCAATTGAAGCAGTGGCAGCGGTTATCTTTCTACATCCGTATTACAATAAGCAAAAAGTGTTTGATGAGATAGAAAACGGACGATGGGAGAGCGCAGATAGATACTACAACAAGCTAAGCGCGGGCCAGCAGGAGGATGTACAGTCCTGTCTTGATGATTTTGGCGCATATCTCTGCAGACAGTATATTGACGGAGAACTCACATACAGCCAGACAGCGGCGGCATTTGATGCGATCAATGCCATCGATGCATCCGGCATTCTTATGAACAAATACATGTCGAGGGTCAGCTGCAATGAATATAAGCAGAGTGTAATAAAACTCTGTGAGGCGAGTCTGGGTTACGACAACAGCACTGTATATGCGATGAATGATAATATACGTCTTGTACAGCAGCGTATGACCAATGAGATGCGGGAGCAGGCCCTGATTGAGCTGATGAATGAGACATATCAGGATTTTCTGGATGGCAAGGCAGGTGTGGAGAATGTGAACGCATTGCTCTCCACAGTGACCGGTCTATCATCCGATGTGGCATATGCATATGTGGACGTTATAAGCAATAATGTGGCATGCGTGATCCTGTACAGAGATGTATATGCACGTGCTGAGCAGTATTTTGAGAATGCGTCTTATTTCGAGGCGATGGATCTCTGCAGAAATGTGGATGTTGATCCTTCTGATACCCGGTACAGAGATCTGTTTGATGCACTGTATAATGATGCCAGTGAAACCGGGAAAATATACTACGAAGGGCTTTTGGAATCTTATATAACCTCGGGAGATAAGAAAAAAGCACTGGAGCTCATGGACAGTATCAGAAAATGTTATGGTGACGATTTTGATCTGACGGCACTTAAGGAAAAACTTGCCGAGGATTGGCAGATTGCTTATATTGACTGTATTGAGAGCCTTGACCGGACGCTGGAAGGTAAATTAAAGACCTTTGAGACCGGACAATATATATTAGAACATGAGTATGACAAACTGAAGCCGGACAGCATCGTTTTGTATGATATAGATGACAATGGGGTGCCGGAGATGTTTTTGTATAGCAGCAGCCAGAAGGATAACGATTATATAGGATGTTTTATCTACACCTATACAGGTGGCCGCTGTGAATTTGTCAATTTTGTCAATGTAAAGAGCTTTTGCCGGGACAGCTATCTGATAGGATTCCCGATCGCTTTTGGCAGGTCGGAGGGAGATGAATGCAGTCTGGTACAGTTTGATGGAAGCAACCTGACACAGATAGCATATTGCCAGGAGATTGGCGGCACATATTATGTTGATGGTACTGAGAGCAATGATGTGAATTATCTGTCTGCGAGGACGTCGATCCTGTCCCATGCAGATGCATATAACGTAGGCAATTCAAAGGGTGCAAGTCTGGATGAGGGTGAAACCTATATTCTGGCATACTAAATACATTTTATGGAGGAACGAGTATGATTAAACTTTATGACACGGGAGCCTATTTATTAAATGGCACAGAACTGGTGGCAGATACACAGGATGCGGAGAAGATTCTGGCATCTAAGGGAGTGAATGCCACAAAGGATGAAGCAGCAAAGAATACCATGGCATATGGTATCCTGGAAAAACATAATACTTCAGGTAACATGGAACAGCTGAAGATCAAATTTGATAAAATGACATCGCATGATATCACATTTGTCGGTATCATCCAGACTGCAAGGGCGTCAGGACTGACGGAGTTCCCGATTCCATATGTGCTTACCAACTGTCATAATTCACTCTGTGCAGTTGGCGGAACTATCAATGAGGATGATCATGTGTTTGGTCTGTCCTGTGCAAAAAAATATGGTGGTGTCTATGTACCGCCTCATCAGGCTGTTATCCACCAGTATGCGAGAGAAATGCTTGCAGAGTGCGGGGCAATGATCCTCGGCTCTGACAGTCATACAAGATATGGTGCTCTTGGAACCATGGCCATCGGAGAGGGTGGCGGCGAGCTTGCAAAGCAGCTGCTGAAGAGAACCTACGATGTGGCAAAGCCTGGTGTAGTGGCAATCTACCTTGATGGAGAGGTAACTAAGGGTGTTGGCCCTCAGGATGTTGCACTTGCGATCATAGGAGCAACATTTGGATGTGGATATGTGAAGAATAAGGTCATGGAGTTTGTGGGACCGGGTGTGGACAAGCTGTCTGCAGATTTCCGAATCGGCATCGATGTCATGACAACTGAGACAACCTGTCTGTCCTCGATCTGGAAGACAGATGACAAGATAAAAGAATGGTATGAGATCCATTACAGACCGGAGGCTTATAAGGAGATGAATCCGGGCGCTGTTGCATATTATGACGGAGTTGTATATGTAAACCTGTCAGAGATTAAGCCGATGATTGCAATGCCGTTCCATCCAAGTAATGTGTATACGATAGACGAAGTGAAAGATAACCTGATGGATATCCTGGATGATGTTGAGAAGCGCGCGCAGGTATCTCTGGATGGTAAAGTTGATTTCACTTTGAAGGATAAAGTGAGAGACGGAAAGCTGTACGTTGAGCAGGGAATCATCGCAGGCTGTGCCGGCGGTGGATATGAAAACATTGTCGATGCGGCAGATATTCTGCGTGGACATTATATCGGAGCAGACGAATTTACACTCTCTGTATATCCTGCAAGTACGCCAATCTACATGGAACTGGCCAAAAACGGAAGACTGGCTGATATTATCGGAACAGGTGCAATCGTCAAGACTGCATTCTGCGGACCATGCTTTGGTGCAGGTGATACACCGGCCAACAATGCATTCAGTATCAGACATTCGACCAGAAACTTCCCGAACAGAGAGGGCTCTAAGATCCAAAATGGACAGATATCATCTGTTGCACTGATGGATGCGCGTTCGATTGCTGCAACGGCGATCAACAAGGGTTATCTGACTTCGGCGACGGAGATCGATGTAGAATATACTTCACCGAAGTATTTCTTTGACAGAACAATATATGACAACAGAGTTTACAATGGTGTTGGCAAGGCTGATCCATCTGTGGAGATAAAATTCGGACCAAATATTAAGGACTGGCCTGAGATGATAGCACTGACGGACAATCTTCTGTTGAAGGTCGCTTCTGTGATCAATGATCCGGTAACAACGACAGATGAGCTGATACCTTCCGGTGAGACATCGTCGTTCCGTTCTAATCCGCTTGGCCTGGCTGAGTTTACACTGTCCAGAAAGGATCCTGCGTATGTGGGTCGTGCCAAGGCTGTTCAGAAGGATGAGAGATTCCGTGAGGAAGGACATTGCCTGTGTGAGGCAGGGGATGAACTGAAGCAGATCCTGACTGCTATCCGGGAAAAATTCCCGGAGGTCAAGGGAGACGAGATGGGATATGGAAGTACGATATTTGCCGTAAAACCGGGAGATGGTTCTGCAAGAGAGCAGGCAGCATCCTGTCAGAAAGTACTTGGCGGATGGGCCAATATAGCAAAAGAATATGCAACCAAGAGATATCGTTCCAATCTGATCAACTGGGGTATGCTTCCGTTTGTTATGGACGAGGATTATGCGTTCTCTGTGGATGATTATGTATTTGTTCCTGATATCAGAAATGCAATTATACGGAAAGATGATGTTATTAAGGCGTATGTTGTAAATAAAGGTATGAGAGAGATATCTCTTACACTTGGAGCACTGACGGATGATGAGAGAGATATCATCCTTGCAGGCTGTCTGATTAACTATTACAAAGAAAATTAATTGTTTGATCTATTTTATTTAATATTGTCGCTTGTGCGGCGAAAGGAGATGGACATATGGGAATTAAGCAGATCGTTGTTGTGGATGATGATGACGGAGCCAGATTTATAATGGAAAAATATCTGGGCGCGGAACCGGGGTATAAGACAACGTTGCTGGAGTCAGGTGAGAAACTTCTGGATTATCTGAAAGTAAAAACACCTGATCTGGTACTGCTTGATATCGATATGCCCGGAATGTCCGGTATTGAAACCTTTGAGAAGATGAGGTCAAATAAAAGCTGGGCCGGTATTCCTGTCATTTTTCTGACGGGAATGGAGGACAGGAATACCGTCCTTAAATGCATCGGACGGGGAGCTGATGCATATCTCGTCAAACCGGTATTAAAAAAGAAACTGATAGAAAAAATTGACGAAATACTGAAAAAATATGATGATTTCAAAAGCAACAAAACGATTCTCATGATAGATGATGATGTTGCCTTTTTGAGGATCGCGAAGGTAAAACTGTCGCAATACTATAAAGTTCTGACCGTGGATTCTGCCAAGACGGCACTGGAGTATCTGTCGAATCATAAGGTCGATCTTATAATCACGGATTATGTGATGCCGCTGTATGATGGGAGAAGTGTGCTCAACATATTAAAAAGACGGGACTGTACGCATGATATTCCTGTGATCATTGCCTCCGGAGTCGTGAGGGATGAGATCGTTGCGGCCTGTATGCAGGCGCCGCCGGACGGAATCGTGTCCAAACCAATCGATATGAATGAACTGTTATCGATGATTCAGACACTGCTTGAACGTAAACGGAGATGAGAGGGGGATATTCATGTCGTTATTGATGATCTTGATTCTGGTACAGGCACTGGCTGCTCTTGTAGGTCTGATTTCCATATTTGTTATTGCATTTCAGAAGCCCTCATTTTATCAGAAAATTTTACTTATAACAATTGTATGTGGATTTATCGGGCTGGCTGCTTATGTATTTGAGATAAGTTCGAACTGCCTTGAAGAAGCATTTCTTGCAGCCCGGTTTGGTTATATTGGCAAAAGCTTTGTCATGGCCCTGTTCCTGATATTTATAACCAGATATTGTGATATCAGGGTTCCGAGGCTGCTTACACGGGGGCTTTTGGTGTTCAGTGTGGTCATCATGATTATAATTGTGACCAGTCCGTGGCATCATTTGTACTATACATCTGTTGAATTCGTAAAGGATGCGGCGATTCCGCACCTTGTTCTGGGCAAAGGTGTTATGTACTATGTGTTTATCGGGATGAATATATTCTCCATCACATTTTTTGTAGTGGTAGCCTTTCGGAGACTGATTGAGCGTAAAGGTGAGGAGAGAAACAGACTTGCTTTGCTGTGTCTGGCAGGAGCAATGCCGGCTCTGTCACTTGTTTTGAATCTTATGCCTTTTATGCACAATTTTGATCCTACACCGATCGGGATCATGCTCTCATGCATATTGATCAGCCTTAATGTCCTGAAATACGGACTGCTTGATATTATGCAGCTTGCCGGAGAAAATGCCATGAAATATACGGGAGAAGGTGTTGTAGTAGTCAGCAAATCGCTGAATTTTATCTATGCAAACCAGAGGGCATGTGCTATATTTCCGGAACTGGATACGGAGACAGAACATCACGAACTGCTTGAGGATCTGTTTAAACCTGTGCTTGATGATAATCCATGTGCAAAGATATACAACAAGGAAAACCGGGTCTATGAGGTCCATTATTCGCTTCTCAGTGAATATGAGGGCAACAATGATTCTAATATGGGTGTCAACGGATATATGGCGTGGATATTTGATAAGACTGAAGAATATGAGAAGACAAGGGAACTGATCAGACTTCGTGATGAGGCAGAGGCGGCCAACCAGGCCAAGACCATGTTCTTAGCCAATATGTCCCATGAGATCAGGACGCCGATGAATGGAATTATAGGCTTTGCGGATCTCACACTGGCGAGAAAGCTTGACAGTGAGACCAGAGAGAATGTTTCTTATATCAGATCATCGGCAGACGCTTTGCTTAAGATCATCAATGATGTGCTTGACATCTCCAAGATCGAATCCGGCAAGATGCAGATTGTGAATGTACTATATAATCCTAAGTCTTTATTTGAGGAGATCGCAGTGTTGATCGAATCGCAGGCCATGAGTAAAAAGCTGAAGTTTGAAATGCAGCTGCCGGATGATTTGCCGGAGACTCTCTGCGGTGACAGTGTAAGATTGCGGGAGGTTCTGATCAATTTATTAAATAATGCGGTAAAGTATACACGTGAAGGAAGAATTCTGCTTGAGGTCAGGATGGAAAGACAGGAACAGGGCGTGCTGTTTGAGATGCATGTGCATGATACCGGAGTCGGAATCCGCAAGGAGAAGCTTGAGACGATATTTGATACCTTTGAGCAGGCGGACAGTGTGGGCAATTATAATGTCGAGGGAACCGGACTTGGACTGTCGATCGCCAGAAAACTGACAATCATGATGGGTGGAACGCTGACTGTTGAGAGTGAATACGGCAAAGGCAGTGATTTCTGTATGATCGTTCCGCAGAGACTGCCGGATGAAAACGACATAAATGGAGACGAAAGTCAAAAGGATGATATGGCACTTGACGATGGGCTGATTCTCAAGACAAGAGATGTAAATGCACTGATCGTGGATGACAACCAGGTGAATCTCAGGGTCGAGAAAGGGATCTTGGAACGCTATGGCATGTATGTGGATCTGGCAGAGTCAGGTGATGAGTGCCTGAAGAAACTTGGAGAAATGGATTATGATATAATTCTCATGGATCATATGATGCCCGGGATGGATGGTGTGGAGACTTTCCGCAAAATAAGACAGGGAACCGAGAGAAATTATAATACACCGGTTCTGCTGGTTACAGCCAATGCGATCGTCGGTGTGAGACAGGAAATGATGGAGGTCGGCTTTGATGGCTTTGTATCGAAACCGATCGACACAAAGATGCTGGAGCATGAATTGATGAAGGTTCTGCCTGCGGATAAGACAGATATAGTGGCTGTGCAGGTTCAAGAGGAGGATGACAGGGAGCAGGAAAAAACGGAAACACTCATTGAACAGCTGAAGAACATGAATGTAGATACCGATATGGGGTTACAATATTGCGGAGGCGAAAAAGAATATCTGGAGATCCTTAACATTGCCGCGGAGACAACGACAGATAAGCTGGAAAAGCTGATGCGGTGTATGGAGGATGAGGACTGGAAGAATTACACGATTCTGGTTCACTCCATGAAGAGCAGCGCCGCCAATATCGGTGCAACAGAGATGAGCAGAATGGCCAAAGAACTGGAGCAGGCAGGCCGTTCCGGAGATTGTGATTATATAAAGGCGCATACGGAAGAATTCGTTGCAGGGTATTCTGAGCTGATACAGCTGATCAGTGAATCAAATGCGGATATGGATAGTCAAGGAGAGGAAAATGTGCAGGAGATACATGCCGGCGATATGACAGATAAGGATATTGAGTGGTCGGACTGCATGGAGCAGCTTGCGTATCTGTTGTCGGAGCTGGAGGAAGAACAGGCCGGGCAGCTCATCAATGAGATGCTTGCAATGAAACCGGATAAACAGATCCGAGACACATTGGAGGAAATGCTTGATTGTCTGCAGAATTTTGATATGGAAGGCGCAAAAGCCAGACTCAGGATGATCGAAAAAACGGAAGTGAATTTATAGTCGTTTTTATGAACGTTAAAACAAGTCAAACCATATGTAAAATATAATATAATGATGATGTAAATATAGAAAAAACAATGGAGACATGATATACTTACAATATCTGTACGGAACGGAGGTGTAGAGGATGGGTGTGATTATATGGCTGGCGATCACAGCGGTTATGATCGTGGTTGAGATCATCACGCTGGGGCTCACTACGATATGGTTTGCGGGTGGAGCACTTGTGGCGGCACTTGTGGCATATCTGGGAGGACATTGGATGATCCAGGTTGTTGTGTTCGCGGTTGTTTCGCTGGTTTTGTTGATATTTACGAGACCGGTTGCACAGAAACATCTGATGAAGGATCCTGAGAAGACCAATGTGGAGAGTCTGATCGGCAAGAGATGCTATGTGACTAAGGGTATTGATAATGCCAGAGAAGAAGGAACTGTCAGGCTGAACGGGCTTGACTGGTCAGCACGTTCCGAAGATGGAGCTGTTATCAGTGAAGGATCAGAAGTTGAAGTCAGAGCCGTGAGCGGCGTAAAACTGATAGTAGTGGCAAAATAAAAACAAGGAGGAATGACAAAATGTTATTATCGGGTTTATCGGGAGGGCAGTGGTTTATACTGTTTCTTGTATTTTTGGCAATTGTAGTTGTAATCAGTTCGATACGAATTGTGCCTCAGGCTCATGCATACGTTATCGAACGTCTGGGGACATATCAGGCAACGTGGTCAGTAGGGTTTCATATCAAGTATCCTATCATAGATAAGGTGGCACAGAGAATATCTTTGAAGGAGCAGGTGGTTGATTTCGCGCCACAGCCGGTTATCACGAAGGATAATGTTACAATGCGGATAGATACAGTTGTATTCTTCCAGATCACAGATCCAAAGCTGTTTGCATATGGGGTTGAGAAGCCGATCATGGCGATCGAGAATCTGACTGCGACAACACTTCGTAATATTATCGGTGATCTTGAACTGGATCAGACACTGACCTCAAGAGAGACGATTAATACCAAGATGCGCGCTACTCTGGATGAGGCAACTGATCCATGGGGTATCAAGGTCAACAGAGTTGAGCTTAAGAATATTATCCCTCCGGCTGCTATTCAGGATGCCATGGAGAAACAGATGAAGGCAGAGAGAGAGAGAAGAGAGCAGATCCTTATTGCAGAAGGTGAGAAGAAATCCGCAATCCTTCGTGCAGAGGGTCAGAAGGAATCCCTTATTCTTGCTGCTGAGGCGGAGAAACAGTCTGCGATCCTTAAAGCAGAGGCTGCCAAGGAGGCAACAATCAGACGTGCGGAAGGTGAAGCTGAGGCGATCCTCACAGTTCAGAAAGCGAACGCAGATGGTATCAGATTCCTGAATGAAGCTGCGCCTGAGCAGGCTGTTCTGACACTGAAGAGTCTTGAAGCATTTGGCAAGGCAGCAGATGGTAAGGCAACAAAGCTTATTATTCCATCAGATATCGCCGGTATTGCAGGATTGGCATCATCACTTACGGAGATCGTTACCGAGAAGAAAGCAGAATAGGATAGGCAGGAGATATTATGAAGAGTCTGATGAGCTTTTTGCTGGGAATTGTGCTTACGATCGTTGGAGCCGTTTTATTTCTGATGAATATCAGGGTATCCAATTTCTCGTTCTTTTTCCGGTATCACGGGACCAATGTTACGGCAATATTGCTGGTTGCACTTTGCATATTGCTGGTTGTGTATGTTGTATACCCTAATATTGTAACGGGATTTCTGCTTGGCATCACATTCCTGGTGTTTATAATATCTGTCATTATGAGTATGAATTTCTACATTTTGCATATAAGTGCTCTGGAGATCGTGATCATCCTGGCTACATTTTTTGGAGGCATTGGACTTACGATACGTGGGATCGTGCATGCAAAGGATGATGAAAATCATAGTGATAAAACAGGGTTATAATATACGATTTGATAAAGATTTTAGAAGGAATGGGGCTGGAACAGACGGTTCGACAGTCCCATTCCTGTATATAAAAAGAACAACAGGAGGCAGATATGGGCAATGTATTGGAATTGCAAAAGGAAGCGTTGGGAGAACTGGTAAATTACAGTGAGAATATAATACGCGGAACGGAGACAGTCATAAAAGAATTGCGGGGAGACAGAAAAGAGGATACGGATGAACTGTTTAATCTTGTGATTCAGGGTATCAACTGGGAGATAGAAGTTTTCAATAACTGTGAGTCTCTGATCAATAAAGATGCCCAGCAGATCGATAAGGGTAAGATGGCAGATGCGGTTGCCAGACTGGGCAAGGTTCTTCAGGAGAAGGATGATATCAAACTTGCAGCCTGTCTCGAAGTGGATTTTCTTCCGTTTCTGAAGACCATGGAGTTTGCCGGAATGTCATCCGGGGAGTAGGATCCGGGGTGAATTGTGGAAAATAATTATGAAAAATGATTTAAAAAGAAAAAAATTAGTATTATTTACCATATCATTCTTTTGATGAGAAGAATATTTATAAAAAATGCATAAAAGTATTTAACTTTTTTGATATTAATGATATAATAAACACATATTATGCTAAAAGGGGTGACATTATGATCAAGAAAGAAATGATAGCTATGCTTTTAGCAGGCGGACAGGGAAGCCGCTTGGGTGTACTTACTTCAAAGCTTGCTAAACCGGCGGTTGCATTTGGTGGAAAGTATAAGATTATAGATTTTCCGCTCAGCAACTGCATAAATTCAGGTGTAGATACTGTCGGGGTGTTAACACAGTATAGACCGCTTAGATTGAATCAGCATATTGGAATCGGTATTCCGTGGGATCTGGACAGAAGTATAGGTGGCGTTACGGTTCTTCCGCCTTATGAGAAGAGCACGAACAGCCAGTGGTATACAGGTACTGCAAATGCGGTATATCAGAATATGGAGTACATAGATTATTATAATCCGGATTATGTCCTGATCCTGTCAGGCGATCATATCTACAAGATGGATTATGAGGTGATGCTTGATTTCCACAAGAGCAGCAAGGCAGATGTTACATTGGCTACATATCAGGTGCCAATGGAAGAGGCAAGCCGTTTCGGTGTGGTTATTACAGATGAGACAGGATGCATTCAGGAATTTGAGGAGAAACCGGAACATCCGAGAAGCAATAAGGCTTCCATGGGTATATATATTTTCAACTGGAAGGTCCTGAAAGAGGCACTTACTGTGATGAAGGATCAGCCTTCCTGCGATTTTGGCAAGCATATCATCCCGTATTGCCATGAGCAGGGATGCAAGATCTGTGCATATGAATACAAGGGTTATTGGAAGGATGTCGGTACACTTGGCTCTTATTGGGAGGCTAATATGGAGCTGGTTGATATTATTCCAGAGTTTAATCTCTACGAAGAGTTCTGGAGAATTTATACCAAGAGTGATGTACTTCCTCCGCAGTATATTGATCCGGAAGGCTCCGTTACAGAGAGTATAGTCGGAGAAGGAACGGAAGTATACGGTACACTGCAGCATTCTGTAATCGGTTCAGGAGTTGTGATCGGTAAGGGTGCGGTAGTAAAGGATTCGATCATTATGAACGGAGCTGTGATCGGAGATGGAGCGATCGTCGATAAGGCGATCATCGCAGAAGGTGTAACCATAGGAAAGAATGCGGAGCTTGGTGTCGGTGAGGAAGTTCCGAATGAGTTCGCCCCACATATTTATTCATTTGGCCTTGTTACAATTGGAGAGAATTCGGTGATCCCGGATAACGTCAAGATTGGTAAGAACGTGGCTATATTTGGAGAGACAACAATTGATGAATATCCGGATGGATTGCTGAAGAGTGGTTCAAGTATAATAAAGGTAGGTGAATAGGATGAGAGCTATAGGTATTATTCTGGCTGGTGGTAACAGCAGCAAAATGGGTGATTTATCTGCGAAGAGAGCAGTTGCAGCGATGCCTATTGTAGGAAGCTACAGAGCAATCGATTTCACGCTTTCTAATATGACGAATTCTCATATTCAGAAGGTGGCTGTATTTACACAGTATAATTCAAGATCGTTAAATGAGCATTTGAATTCTTCCAAATGGTGGGATTTTGGAAGAAAACAGGGTGGTCTGTATCTTTTCACACCGACTATTACAGCTACAAACAGTTATTGGTATAAGGGAACAGCAGATGCGCTGTACCAGAATATTAATTTCCTGAAGTCCGCCCATGAGCCTTATGTAGTCATCGCATCCGGAGATGCTGTTTACAAGCTGGACTACAACAAGGTTATGGAAGAACACATTGCAACAGGAGCAGATATTACAGTCGTATGTAAGGATATCGCACCGGAAGAAGATGATATCAACAGATTCGGTGTCGTGAAGCTTGCAGATGATAACAGGATTATCAGCTTCGAGGAAAAACCTCTGGTGGCAGAGACTAACACCGCATCTATTGGTGTATATGTTATAAGACGTCGCCAGCTCATCGAACTTCTTGAGGCATGTGCTGCTGAGGGAAGAAGTGATTTTGTAAATGACATTCTTGTACGTTATAAGAATGTTAAGAAGATCTACGCATATAAGCTGGATTCATATTGGAGAAATATCGGAACAGTAGACTCATATTTTAAGACAAATATGGATTTCCTGAAGAAAGATATCAGAGATTATTTCTTCAGACAGCATCCGGATGTATATTCCAAGGTAGAGGATCTTCCACCTGCAAAATACAATGGTGATGCGGTCGTAAATAACAGTCTGGTTGCCAGTGGCTGTATTATAAACGGAACCGTTGAGGATTCCATTTTGTTTAAGAAGGTATATATTGGGAATAATTGTGTCATCAAGAATTCGATTATTTTGAATGATGTTCATATTGGTGACAACTGTTACATTGAGAATTGTATTGTGGAGAGCAGGGATACGCTTAGAGCAAATACAGTTCATACCGGTGATCCAAATCAGATCAAGGTTATTGTGGAGAAGAATTTCAGATACTCAATCTAATATCACATAACAGGTGTATAAAGGGGGATTAATATGCAAATTACAGATGTAAGGGTCAGGAAGGTTGCGAAAGAAGGCAAGATGAGGGCAGTGGTTTCTATAACCATTGATAATGAATTTGTTGTTCATGATATTAAGGTTATAGAAGGAGAGAAAGGTCTGTTTATCGCAATGCCTAGCCGCAAGGCTTCTGATGGGGAATACAGGGATATTGCACATCCGATTAATTCTGAGACAAGAGACAGGATACAGAAGCTTATTTTAGATAAGTATATGGAGACTGCTTCCGAAGAAGAGGAGTAATCAGATATTTTTTGGGGCTGCCGTGGGACAGCCCCTTTTTCACGACAAATTATAATTTCTAAGCAAGATGAGACCTTTTGGCGCAATCAGTGCGTGATAGGTTCTAAGATGATGGAGGATTGCGCATGGATGAGGAATATAGTGTTACAGTCACGGAATTGATCAAGGCGATGAATCTCGTGAATCATACACCGGATATTGATACGGATAAGATACTGATCAAAGACCCGAATATGAACAGACCGGCGGTTCAGCTGGCTGGTTTTTTTGAGCATTTTGATGCTGCACGTATACAGATATGCGGAAATGTTGAGTATGCATACATTGCTAATATGCATACGGAAGCGGAGAATATTGAGATATTTGACAAGCTGTTTGCTTATAAGATACCTTGTCTGATATTCTGCAGGAGTATTGTTCCGTATGATTTTATCATTGAGGCAGGAAGACGGCATGGAATACCGATCCTGACAGATAATTGCGAGACGACGTCTGAGTTTGTCCATGAGGTGGTTCGCTGGCTTCATGTGGAGCTTGCACCGAGAATATCCATCCATGCAGTACTGGTCGATGTATATGGTGAGGGTGTTCTGATCATGGGAGACAGCGGTATCGGTAAGAGTGAGGCTGCTCTGGAATTGATCAGGAGAGGGCATCGACTGGTATCGGATGATGTGGTTGAGATAAAGAAGGTCAGTGATGTCACTCTGGTGGGCTCTGCACCTGATATTACGCGGCATTTTATAGAGCTGCGCGGTATCGGGATCATAGATGTCAAGACGATGTTTGGTGTAGAATGTGTTAAGGATACGCAGACTATCGATCTGGTTATCAATCTGGAGGAATGGGACAAGGAAGCAAACTATGACAGACTTGGACTCGAGGATCAATATACAGAGTTCCTTGGCAATAAAGTGGTAAGCCATTCCATACCGATTAGACCGGGACGTAATATAGCAGTTATCGTGGAATCTGCCGCAGTTAATCACAGGCAGAAGAAGATGGGTTACAACGCTGCACAGGAATTATATAACAGAGTTACACAGAATATTGCAAAAAATTCTGCTAAAAACTAGGAGAGGAGAAGAACAATGGCAAAATATGTATTTGGCGTAGATATAGGAGGAACGACCGTTAAGATCGGATTGTTTACAACAGAGGGCAATCTGGAGGAAAAGTGGGAGATAACTACAAGAGTCGATGAGGGTGGAAAAAACATACTGAACGATATCGCGGAGTCTCTCGAGAAGAAGATGGAAGAGAAGAATATTGCCAAGGAAGAGGTCGCAGGAATCGGCATGGGCGTACCGGGACCTGTCAAGGAGGATGGAACGGTTCTTCGCTGTGCAAACCTGGGCTGGGGCATCTTTAATGTCGCCGAGGAGATGAATCACATCATCGGACTTCCTGTCAAGGTAGGTAATGATGCTAATATGGCTGCTCTTGGCGAGATGTGGCAGGGCGGTGGAAAAGGTTATAAGAACATTGTCATGGTCACACTGGGTACCGGAGTTGGTGGTGGAATCATCCTGAATGGTAAGATGTTGTCCGGTGTAAATGGTGCTGGTGGGGAGATCGGCCACATTCAGGTGAATGAGGACGAGACGGAGAGCTGCGGATGTGGACGTAAAGGATGTCTGGAACAGTACACATCGGCAACAGGTATCGTAAGACTGGCCAATATTGCACTTAATAATACTGACAGACCTTCGTCTCTCAGAAGTGTTCAGTACGTATCCGCAAAAGAAGTATTTGATGCTGCTAAAAATGGAGACGATCTTGCAATCGAGCTTGTGGAAAATCATGGAAAGTGTCTGGGAAGAGCGCTTGCACAGATCGCGTGTGTCGTTGACCCTGAGGTATTTGTTATCGGAGGCGGCGTCTCTAAGGCTGGAAGTATAATAACAGACACAACTGCAAGATATTTCCAGGAATATTGCTTCCATGCATGCAAGAAGACACAGTTTACACTTGCTACACTGGGCAACGATGCGGGAATCTATGGTGGAGCCTGCGCGATATTAGGAAATTAATAGTTAAATTGAACAACGAAATGCTGTTCAGAGACGAAAATTGTACATTTTTTAACATTGAATAAATGAAACTCATAATGTATATTTAAACATAGATTATGGGTTTCATTTTTTTCGGGGGAAAATATATGCAAGACATATTTCAGACGATCGAACACAGAGAAGCTGAGCCGATGAGTAAGCATACGACTTTTCGAATAGGCGGGCCGGCGGATTATTTTTTTATACCCAAAAATGCAAATGAAATAAAACTGGTTCTGGACTATTGCCGGGAGGTTGGAATGCGGTATGTGATTCTTGGCAATGGGAGCAACATGCTGTTTTTGGACAACGGTTTTCAAGGTGCGATCATTTATATATGTGAAAATATGAATAAAATCAGTGTGAACGGGAATATCCTGTATGCAGAGGCAGGCGCGCTTCTGTCCAAAATTGCTGCAACTGCCAGAGATCATTCTCTGACGGGAATGGAGTTTGCTGCGGGCATACCGGGTACTGTCGGTGGTGCTGTCGTTATGAATGCGGGAGCCTACGGCGGTGAGATGAAGGATATTGTAAAATATGTCGATGTGCTTGAAAAAGATGGCAATGTGAGACGTTATCAGGGCAGTGAGATGCAATTTGGTTACAGAAAGAGCATTATAGATAAAGACAGGATCGTTATCGGCTGTGGTCTGGAGCTTGCACATGGTGAGAGAACATTGATCGAACAGGAGATGAAACGGCTGAAGGATGCCAGATGTTCTAAGCAGCCATTGGAATATCCGAGTGCCGGATCTACATTTAAGCGGCCGGAAGGATATTTTGCGGGAAAGCTGATCGATGACAGCGGATTGCGCGGTTACAGGGTAGGAGGAGCCATGGTATCCGAAAAACATTGTGGCTTTGTGATCAATTATGACCATGCAACGGCGCAGGATGTGATAAAGTTGATGGAAGATGTAAAAGAGATTGTATATGATAAATTTCAGGTCGTTTTGGAACCGGAAGTGAGGGTTATCAGATGAGGTTTGTAATAGTAACGGGAATGAGCGGGGCCGGCAAATCAACTGCACTCAGAATGCTTGAAGATATGGGATTTTTTTGCGTTGATAACCTTCCTGTCATGCTGATCCAGAGGTTTGCCGATATAGCACATGATGATAAACTTGAAGTAGATAACGTGGCGATCGGTGTCGATATACGTAGCGGAGAGGCGCTGGGCCAGCTCTCAAGATGCCTGGAGGATATGAAAAAGTCCAATTATAATTATGAGATACTGTTTCTGGATGCATCCGAACCAGTACTTGTGAAACGGTATAAGGAGACGAGGAGAAATCATCCGTTGTCGAGGACCGGACGTATCAATGAGGGAATCGCCAAGGAACGGGAGAAGATAGAGTTTCTGAAGCAGAGAGCTGATTATATTATTGATACGAGTACATTGCTGACCAGAGAACTGAAGAGTGAACTGGATAAGATATTTGCAAACGGTGAGGATTATAATAACATTATCATCACCGTAATGTCTTTTGGGTTTAAATATGGAATACCGAGAGATTCTGATCTTGTATTTGATGTCCGTTTTCTGCCTAATCCATATTATGATCCGGCACTGAGACCGATGACAGGCAACGATAAGCCTGTCACTGATATGGTGAGCAATTGTCCGGAATATGAGCAGTTTATGCAGAAATTATATGATATGCTACAGTTTTTGCTGCCGTATTATAAGCGGGAAGGAAAAAATCAGCTGGTAATATCTATAGGATGTACAGGTGGAAAGCATCGTTCGGTGACTGTTGCCAATGATCTGTATGCGAGAATGCAGAAGTTCCCATACACATCCAGAATCTTTCACAGAGACATTACCAAAGACAGAGTTGTAAAAGGAGATTGATGTATGTCATTTTCGGGACATGTCAAAGAGGAGCTCGCCACTCATATCAGCAATGCCAGACATTGCAGACTGGCAGAACTTGGTGCACTGGTTACTATGTCGGGTTCTGTTTGCGACGGAGTGTGGAGGCCTGATACGGATAACAGCCTGGCAGGAGAAAAAGCAGCCAGACTGATACGCCTTCTTGATCTGGATGTCAACAGTGAGATGGCGCATCAGGCGCTTAAACTGACGCTTGTAGATGGGAGATTACAGGTGGACAGGATGCTGATAGAACGAAGCTGCTGTAAACAGTCATACATAAGAGGTGCCTTTCTTGCAAATGGTTCGGTCACGGATCCTTCTAAGGGATATCATTTTGAGATCGTATCGGATACCCCTGAACAGGCAGATGTGATAAGGGATGTACTGCATGATTTTGGATTGGAAGCCAAACTGATACAGAGAAAAAAATACTATGTGGTCTACATGAAGGATGGCTCCATGATCGTTGATATACTGAATATCATGGGTGCGCATGTATCTTTGATGGATATGGAGAATATAAGAATATTAAAGGATATGCGCAATACCGTCAACCGTCGTGTAAACTGCGAGACGGCCAATCTGAACAAGACAGTCAGTGCGGCGGTAAAACAGATAGAAGATATTACATATATTGAGAAGGTAAAAGGTCTTCAGTATCTGCCTGAGCAGCTGCGTGTGGTGGCTGAAGCCAGATTGGAAGAACAGGATATGCCGTTAAAAGAATTGGGAGAAAAGCTAAATCCACCTCTTGGAAAATCAGGTGTGAATCATAGATTAAGAAAAATAAGTGAGATAGCGAATGAGCTAAGGAGGAATTAAGAAATGATCAGCAAGACAGTGAAAGTAAATTTACCGGCAGATGCCGAGGCAAGACCTGTAGCGGTTTTGGTTCAGATTGCCAGCAAGTTTGAGAGCAGTATTCATATTGTCTCCAAAGACAAGAAGATCAATGCCAAGAGTATAATGGGCATGATGAGCCTTGGCTTTGTCAATGGAGGGTCGCTTGTAATAGAAGCTGATGGTGCGGACGAAGAGGCGGCTGTCAGTGAAATTGCAGATTATATTGAATCAGTGAAGTAGATTCCTTGCATAAGCAAGCCTTTTGTGGTACAATTATCAAGTATGACGGGGCTACAAAGGAGGATGTCAAATGGGAAAGCTTAGCAGTTTTTTTGGTAAAATTCCATTTCTGTCCAAAATCGGAGGAAAGAAAAAATCAACAAAAAGTAATGTTGAGCTTCAGTACGATAAAGCCATCAATCTTATGGAGAACGGAAATGATGAAGAAGCAGTGGAGATATTTGAAAAAATCGCAGATATCGCCATCATGGATCCGACCTATAAGAATTTTGGTGTAGATGCATTGAAGATATTGGGAGAGCTCTACGAGACCGGAAAGTACAGCAACTGTACGGTCGATGTTGATAAGAACAAGGCAACTATCTATTATGAGAAGTATGTTAATCTCAATAAAGACGGGGATATGATATATAAGCTGGCTAAGATGTTGCTTGAGATTCAGAACTTCTCGAAAGCGATTACTTTCTTTGAAAAAGCGACAGAGTGTGGTATAAAAGCTGCATATATGAACCTTGGAAGTATCTATGAGAACGGACTGAACAGGATCGACCAGTATGGCAATAAGAGTGACTATGTTGTCCCTGTGGATTATGACAAGGCGATGATGTGGTACAAGAAGCTTGCAGATATGGGCGATACCAAAGCCAAATCAGCATATGAGCGGGTTGAATATGCAAGCCAGCATACGGACAGTATCGAATTCGAGGAAAAAGACAAACTGTATACAGAGATCGCCGAGGCAAGACGCGCCAAGGGTAAGGAGCCGAGATATAAGGCGATAGAGGCATCCAGACTCCAGTATCAGTATACATATGTACATAATCAGGTGGATGGTTATATCCATAAGCTGCCGAAGGATTGGGTCAAGACGATCAACGAGGAGACAGATGAGGAATATTATGCACCAAGTCTGACATATAAAGATTTTGCAATGTATGTATCCTATGACAGTATCCCAAGGGATTCCAAAAAGACGCTGGAGAATTATCTGAGATACTGTAATGATGCATTTGATGAGGAATTACAATTAAAGGCATATATCACAGAGTATGCGGATGGTATCTGTACGACCTTCTATCACAAGGAGATGGAGAAAGGTATTGTCACCTTTGCATTCTATCAGGGCAAAAGACTTGCATGTATGAAGTTCGTATGTGCTTCCATGGAGATCATAGAGCAGTATGAGGAGATCATCTTCGAGACGGCAAACTCCTTTGCGTTTGTTGATCCGACACTGGTCAGTGACCAGAGCCTGAACCGTAAAGACAACCAGTATTACAGTGAGGCTGTTTACTGCTATTATCTGGAAGACTATGAAGGTGCCATGACGGCGGCAAAACAGGCATTGAAGCTGGGTAGTATCAAGGCAAGCTATCTTCTGATTGAACTGTATTATGATGATGATTCACCATATAAGGATATAGAAAAGACGATCAGTTATGCAAAGCAGCTGTTTGAAGCGACTAAAGATCCGGATCTGGCATTCCTTCTGGGTAACATATATGATCAGCAGCTGAAGGATTACATGAAAGCGTTGAACTGGTATGAACATGCACACAGGCTGGGGCACAAGCGTGTCGCGTTTTATCTCGGAAGATTCTATTATTATGGTGTGCTTCGGACCAAGAGAGACGGTGTCAAGGCGCTGGCTTATTTTAAGGAGGCTCAGGCTAATGGTATCCTTGAGGCTGAGGCATATATCAAAGATATCGAAGAACTGGGCAATGAAGATCTGCAGAGCTCCGTGGAGAAGTGGGAGCGTGCCGTGGAGGCCGGAAGCGCTGCTACAGCACTTAAGGTAGCGCTCTATAAGCAGAGCCAGGTATTCTATATTGCCAATTCGTATGAGATCGAGAAAGCTTTCATAGAAGCGCTCGGACTTGGCAGTTATCAGGCTGCATATGAGCTGGGTAAGATATATCAGCTTCAGGAAGCTGATGAGAATTATAAGGGAGAGATCCGCAGCCTCAAATATTTTGAAAAGGCATATGATCATAATTATGATGGCTTTGATAAGGAAAATCTCTTCAAGGTAATTGAATATAAGGCAGGAAAGACGGATGACATCAATGCGAAGATCGCATATTATCTGCAGAGTGCTAAGATGGGTTATGTTCCTGCTGTCGATAAGATCATTGAACTTGTTCCTCATATGATCCCTGAGATCGAGGATCTGTATCAGGAGTTGATTGAGATTGCAGAGACCGGAGATGATGCTGCCATCATCGGCATGAACAAGCTGGAGAAGAAATATAATGATATTATCCTGAGACAGCCGAAAGATGGTCAGAAGGTGATCGAAAACAAATTCTTCCGTCTGGCTGTTCCAAAAGAATGTACAGCGGTCATCAATGATGAGGGTGGAACGATCAAATTCGCTGATTCCGTTGTGGAGTTTGCTGTAGCTGAGATGCCGGTCAGTGCTGATGAGGAAGAGAGCTACCTGAAGATATATAAGCTTATCCTGTCAGAATATCTCCCGGATGAGAATGCGGATATTATTATAGCCAATTCCAGAATGATAGGTTCTGCCATGCGTGATACGAAGAACAATGTTCACACATACAGTATCCTGCTGATAAGTTCCAAGAATCAGTATCTGTTCAAATTAAGTTCCAGAGACAGACGTGAGATGATGCAGTTTAAGGATAAGGTTCTCGAGATCGCAAAATCTCTTGTTGAGACAGGGGAGATCTATATCGCACCGGAGGGATCGAAAAAGAAGATCGGATTATCCTTCCTGCTTCAATCTAATGAAAGTGGATTCCTTTCTATTGGCAAGATGGAATAAATGTTATATAATGACTTTGTAGATAATATTTTTCTGGACACAGGCTGGCTCTATTATTAAAATAGATGTGTTCAGTTAAGATAATAAAGGAGGAAGAAAATGAGTAAGAAAGTACCAGAAATATTCGAATGTGAGTATCAGTTGATGACATTGATATGGAACAACAAAGGTTCAATCAGAATGCGTCAGCTTGTTGCAGACGGATTTGAAGCCAGAGAGTGGAAACGTACCACTATATATACGATGGTTAAGCGTCTTTCAGACAGAGGCGTTCTGAAGTTCCAGGATGGAATTGTAACTGCAAAGTTTACTAAGGAGCAGGTACAGCTTGCAAAGGCTGATGAGTTCCTGAATAAGATCTACGATGGAAGCATTACAAATCTGATGTCAGCATTTACAGGAAAGAAGAAACTCAAGAAGGCAGAGGCTGAAGAGATACAGACAATGCTGGATGATTATATTAAGAATGCAACTAAATAATATCGCATTTTTTGTGTTTAAAAACAGTATTTTGTTATCAGTGGATATTCTGTTCATTATTCTGATACAGAATACTGTTTTTAAACGTAACCATATTTTGACGAAAGCATTATGGATAATATGTATTCTCCATGCTCTTTGCCCGATCAGCCTTTTTAACATACATATTCAAAGAGACAATATGGTACATATTGGAGAGAAATCAGATGTGCAGGCATCGGTGGGCGGTTTTAATCCTGTATTTCTTCTGGTGCTTGTATGGGCTGGTGGAGCAGTGTTTTTATGTATACGGATGATGATCCGGTATATCAGATGTTCTGCATTATGGCCTGTAGTGCGTTATGACGGAGATGACATATATGTTTGCAGTGCTGAGAAGATGGCTGTTGTATATGGTATATTTCGTCAGCAGATTCTTGTCTCAGATGACCTGCCGGATGACGTCAGGGAATATGTTCTGGCACATGAGAGGCAGCATATGAAGTCCAGAGATAATCTGCTGAAATTCTTATATACGTTGATAAAATACATCTATTGGTTCAACCCGATCATCTGGATAGGAACGAAGTACCTGAATGAGATTATTGAACTGGTATGTGATGATCATGCAACCGCTGAATACGACAGTATGCAGAGATATCAATATGTGAAGAGTATGTTGTATTTGTCAGGATATGGTACAGGTACGCTATCCGTTAATAGTGGTTTTGCAGTTGTTAAATCAGAACTGGTAAAACGTGCTGAATCCTGCCTGCAGGAAAAAGACAGCACTATGATCAGTCAAATGTTGAAAATGCTGCTTTTGGGCTGTATCTGCGGATTTATCTTCATGGGGATTCATGTTGACGCAGAGGATCCTATGGAAAAATATCTGATGAAAGTAGCAGAGTCGGGTTCACTTGTTGAAGTGTATGACGTAGAGACTGAGTATACAGTTAATTTTTATTTGGATAGCTTGTCAACTGATAATTATATGTATAACGCTGATGGTAGATGTGTGCTTTTTAATTTAAATGAAACTTTAAAATAAAAGGAGGATAAATCTATGAAAAGAAAATTAACAAAGATGATAGCTGCAGTAATGATTTGTGTAATGTCTGTATCCATGCTTGTCTGCGCTTCCCCTGCGGATGAAAACAATAACAGTGATCTGGGAGAGTTTATCGGTATGGAGGACCTTGGAGATGGATGGACAGCGTATAACTATGTAAAATATGTGGATGCACTGAGCGCGATCCAGCCTAGAGCAGCCACACAGCGTACAGCGACAAAGAGTTCAAATATTGCATATAAAGAAGTATATATGTGCACAATATCACAGACCGCCACATTTGTATACGGTGCACCGGATGGAATCGTAACCATATCGTCAAAGAGTGCGGTTGTAAGCCAATATAATTCTGCCTCTGCATATCGTGCCGGGACGATTACATCGACAGCGGCAAATGGATCACCTGCGACTGTGACCAGTACGTTTGGGGTGTTCCGGGCATCTGACTGGTCCAGAGTGTCTACAATGACTGTTATTATGTATTGCAAGAACAGCGGTCTGATAGAGTAGCATGGACGTGTTTTTTGTGATATTCGTGTGAATATTACTGT
>JBJEJF010000035.1:0-111032 GCA_051877775.1 Wujia sp. | reverse complement strand
TAGCCTGACATTGATGTAATAGTTTTGATTTTATAAGTAATCTTGCTCTGCTATGCAATGGTAAATAAACGAGGAGAGATAAAATGTATACGATAAAGACAATAAGAGGCGACATAACAAAACCATTAGGAGTACAGGCTGTTGTAAATGCTGCCAATACTTCTTTGCTCGGAGGAGGTGGTGTAGATGGTGCTATCCACAGAGCTGCCGGGCCGGAGTTGTTGGCAGAGTGTAGATTGCTTGGTGGCTGTAAAACCGGACAGGCAAAATTGACAAAGGCTTATAATCTGCCGTGCGATTATGTGATTCATACGGTAGGTCCTATATGGAATGGCGGGAAAAACAAAGAGGAAGAATTGCTTGCAAGTTGTTATTATCATTCTATGCAAGTGGCACTTGAACATGGAATCCGTTCCATCGCATTCCCATCAATTTCGACTGGAGTATATTGTTTTCCGGTTGAACGGGCAGCCAGGATTGCAGTACAAACGGTGGCGGAATTTCTGGATGAAAATAAAGATAGATTTGATATAGTAGAGTGGGTGTTGTTTGATGCAAATACACAGAGAGTTTATGAAAACGAAGTGATTCGATTATATGGTGAGACCGATATAGACAGTGTAATACATGATGAATTATAAATCCATGATAACCAGTGATAAACGGCACGATATATATTGGTCAAATCTGGTGGAAGAGGTGAGAGTATGGAGATAAATGAGACCAGATTGGAAGCATTTGAACAGATGCTGGAAGCGGTGAAAGAAAGCTATCATCAGACGGAACAGAAGATGAAGAACCTGAAAGAAGCAGGAAAAGAAAAATCAGCAACATATCGTCAGCTTATGGGCAATAAAATGCAATATCAAAATATGCTGTCATTGTATCGTCTGTATGGGTTGATAGAAGAGCAACAGTAAAAGTGTGAGTAGATATTCTTGTTTGTGGCAGATTATATCGCATTTTCCTACTATATTATGTGGAGGGGTAAATAGATGAATACATGCAAAAATCCGTTTCAGACGGCAACATATAAGAAGATTTTTCAAGATGTTCTGGAGATTAATGAGATCACGAACAAAGATGAGTGTCTTGCGGAAATGGACGAGCCGATGGGCAAGAAAATCTCCGTCTTGCCGGGACATGGAGCCCATCGTACATCACAATGCAAGGCGTTTGTGACAACGACTACAAACGACAGATTGTTGGTTGCAATATATAATTTATATGGGGAATTTTATACGTGCTATCAAATGAAATTATGTGATATGAGAAATCTGGTGGTGAAAAAGGCGTTTGGCGGAGTAAAGATTTCATTTGGAGGAAAAACACAATTTGGATGGACATCCATGGAAATGTATATACCAAAGCATGATTTTGGTTCGGATTTGAAGGAACAAAAGTATCATTTGCAGTGCCTCATCGGTAATTTACAAGCAGAATATCCGGATAAGCAAGATGCGGAATGTAAAGATGTCGATATTAAAGGCATAGATATTGTAAACACCGATATAGAGGAAAAGGAAAATATCAGTGATAATCCTATGAAAGCCAGGTTTGATACGATCTATTTATTGGCAGATATTCTTGAAGAGAATGGAATTAATAATTTTAAATTTCCGAAGGGTATAAAAAATGAAAAGATAATAGAATGGGAGCAGACCAATCATGTATTGCTTCCGAAGTCATATAAAGAGTTTCTTTTGTTGTCGAATGGATTCAGAAACGGGAGCTCAGAAATATACCCGTTAGAACAGGTGTTGAAGCTTGATGCGCCAGATGAATTTAAGGAGTATTATTCGATTGGCGGATATATTGGAGATGGTTCATTGTTGCTTACCGATGGTAAAGGTGAATTTTATTATGGAGATCATGTCAATGGGGTAGAACAATCTACGTTTGAAGAATTTGTCGACAACTGGATTATAAAGAATATGAAGGAGGAGCTTAAGGACAATCAAATAGAAGTACCGGATATTACTTCTTCCAGAGAATAAAACAAGTTTGACAAATGAGAATTTCATGGGATGGGGAATTGACATTCGATTAATTAGACAAAATGGGATTAATCGGGATATTTTAGATTAATATGAAAAATGCTACATAAGTACCTGGCTTATGGCAAGCAGGGCATAGAAGCCCAAAAGTAACAAATAAGCCCCGGGGTCAAAGAGCAAGCAGGGCATAGAAGCCCGAAAGCGACAAATAAGCCCCGGGGTCAAAGAGCAAGTGGGGCATAGAAGCCCCAAAGTAACAAATAAGCCCCGGGGTCAAAGAGTAAGCGGGGCATAGAAGCCCAAAAGCGACAAATAAGCCCCAGGGTCAAAGAGTAAGCGGGGCATAGAAGCCCAAAAGCGACAAATAAGCCCCAGGGTCAAAGAGCAAGCGGGGCAAAGAAGAACGAAAACAACAAATAAGCCCCGGGGTCAAAGAGCAAGTGGGGTATAAAATGAAAAAGAGAATATGTACCCCGACAACTCCCAATATATAGAGAAACAAACAATTATAAACGTCAGTGCAATATACTGGCGTTTTTTATATTCAAAAGTGTCGATTCAAAAGTGGCACTAAGATGACTTTATATAGATGACTATCGGAAACGACTGCCCGCGTCTATATAGATGACTATTGAGACTGGTTATTGAAACTAACTATCCAACTAATTATATCTAACTATCTAACTATCTCTGACTATCGCTATAGACTATTTCTAAACCGCCATGTTATTGCAAATCAGAAATAAATTATCGAAAAACGATAAAATATTATTGACAAACATTTCCTTGCGTGGTAATGTAGTACCCGTAAGGAAGAGGTAAGGAAGAGGTAAGGAAGAGGTAAGGAAGAGATAAGAAAGAGTTAGGGATGAGCTTGATAATTCAACTTGATAATTGAGCCTCCACATTTGTAAAGGGAAACTACATAATATGCATACAATGTTTACACAATAAAGAAGAGAGGTATGAATATAATGAAAGACAGTAAGATTACAAAAGCGACTAAGTACATATTGGATATCATGTTTTTTGTGGGAATGATAGTCACGCTGACCCTTCCGGTATCCATGCATTTTTATGGAAGGATCAACTCTCTTTTTGCAGATTACTATCTGCAGATGCTGATCATTTTCTTTGTATCAGGTGTATTTGCGGTATTGATCCTCGGGGAGCTGCGCAGGATGTTCAGAACTGTTTTGGCGGATGATTGCTTTGTGGAAGCAAATGTAAAGAGCCTGAATAGAATGGGATTGTACAGTTTTGCTATCATGCTTGCAAGTCTGTGCAGACTTCCGCTTTATTTCACACCTGCTGTAGCGATAATTGTTATTGTGTTTCTCATAGCAGGGCTGTTTTCAAGAGTGCTCGCCATTGTATTTGCTAAGGCAGTAGAGTACAAGCAGGAAAATGATTTCACGATTTAGGAGGAACGCAGTTTATAATAAGGATGTGTTCCGACGATTTGCCACTCGGCATAGCGAGGGGCATTTCATATCATAGGAGGAGACGACCATGGGTATAATCATTAATCTGGATGTAGTAATGGCACAGAGGAAGATCGGATTGACTGAACTTGCAAAAGAAGTTGATATCACGATGGCGAATCTGTCCATATTGAAGAATAACAAAGCAAAGGCGGTTCGCTTTTCCACATTGGAGGCGATCTGCAAGGCACTGGACTGCCAGCCGGGGGATATAATCACATATGTACCGGACGGGGAAGATAATTCATAAATAAAAGAATCAATAAAAAGGAAGGACGTGAGCGGGGTGGAAGAAAACAGAATCAAGGAAAACGGAACCGGAGAAAACGGAATCGAAGAAAACGGAATCGAAGAAAACGGAATCGGAGAAAACGGAATCGAAGAAAACGGAATCAAGGAAAACGGAATCGAAGAAAACGGAATCAAAGAAGGGAAAATCAAAGGGGTTAATTATTTTACAGCCATAGGCTGGGCAACTGTAGTGTACGCATTGATATTTGGGATATGTCTGTATCATAATGTGGCAGGCATCATGACTATCGTGATGGCGGTTGCGACAGTGTTATACATACGCTATTGTTCAGTGAGACTCGATGGATGTTCAGGGGCAGCGGGTGAAAAGTACGGCGATGCAGCAAGTAACAAAAAGCTTTATCCATATTATGCAGGAGTTATCCTGCTTGGAATCTCAGTATTTTGCACGGCAGATCCGTTTGTTATCAATGTAGATTATATAGGGATGTTTTTACTTGCACTCTGTATATTGATCCGCATTTTTTGTGATAATCACACATGGAGATTCGGCAAAAACGTGTCAGCTATGCTGGAAATGACATTTTCACCACTATTGTACATAGATCGTTCTTTTCGGGATTATGCAGCGATGAGGAAGACGACGGAGCGCAGGAAAAACAGCACCATAAAATATATCCTGATCGGCATAATAATTGCTATCCCGGCTGTTGTTATCGTGATTTCCCTGTTGGCGAGTGCAGATGTAGTTTTCGCCCGGATCATAAATGATACCTTTGGGGATGTTCATATTACTGCAGATATTTTTCTGTTCCCATTGTTTGTATTTTGCGTATTTATCTATGTATATGGATTATTGGTAAAAATGTTGACAGAAGGCATCGACAATAAAACAAAAATGAGACAGGAGAAAGAGCCTGTTATCGGCATTACATTCACGGGTATCCTGACATTTATCTATCTGGTATTTTCTGTGATACAGATCATGTATCTGTTTGCCGGCAATATGATGCTGCCTGATGGCTATTCATATTCAGAATATGCCAGAGAGGGCTTCTTTCAGCTGTTGTTTGTTGCATTTTTGAATCTCCTGATCGTGATGTTTTCTGTAAGCGTTTTCAGAAAACACAAAGTACTTGATATCATTCTGACTGTGATGTCGTTATGTACATATATCATGATCGCATCATCGGCGGTCAGGATGCTCATGTATATCAGAGAATACGACCTGACATATCTTAGAATATTAGTGTTGCTGGCATTACTTATGATAGCGGCTGTAATGACAGGAACCGTCATCAGCATATACAGCAGCAGGTTCCCGCTGTTGCGTTACACGGTATTTGCTGTGGGAATCATATGGATCGCATTTTCATTTTGCAGACCGGGATATCTCATCGCAAAATATAATGTCAATCAGATGGATGCGTATATCGCACGGGCGGATATCCGGTATCTTACATCACTGGGGGATGATGCAGCCCCTGCTCTGTGTGAATTGGCGGAGAAACTGGACGATGACGATAAGTATATCCTGTCAGAGTATTTTCAGGATATCATGGATGACTGGAAGGAAAACGACCATATAAGAGGATTTAATGTGGCAAAATATCAGGCATACGTCCATGCGCGGCAATACAGTCAGGATATGCCGGGAAGATAGAATAGAAGTAGAACTAAGGATCATATGCACATTATATGGGGAGAAACGCAATGTATTATCGAATGCCATCATATTACAATGATTTTAAATGTATCGCAGATCAATGCCCGGATACCTGCTGTGCAGGCTGGGGCATTGTGATAGATGATAAAACTATGAACAATTATAAAAAAATGCCGGGACAGCAGGGTGAATATGTGAGAAAGCATGTGAATATGCAGGAAAGCGTGTACATAAGAGATGGTGAGAGATGTTCTTTCCTGAACGAACGCAATCTGTGCGAGCTCTATATTCATGCCGGGGAAGAAAATATGTGTAAGACCTGCAGACTATATCCGAGACATTTTGAGGAATACGGCAATCTGGTCGAGGCAGCATTATCGCTGTCTTGTCCGGTCGCAGCCAGAATGATCGTGGATAATCCGGGGCGCGACAGATTCAGGATAAAGGAGAATGAGATACATTCTCCGCATGAAAAAGAAGTAGATGAAATGTTGCTGCGTAGCCTGCTCGATGTGAGAAAACATATATTTCATATTATTGCAGACAGAACCATGAATATCCGTGACAGGATGAACAGACTGCTCAATTATGGAGAAGATGTGCAGCGATATGTCTATGAATATGAGAAGAATATAGAGAGGCCGGGATTCAGGCTGTTCCATGGGCACAGAAATAATAAATATGCGGAATTGCTTTGTCATAATCTTGAGATGGTGACAGCAGAAGAACTGCGCAATTGCCGGAATGACGCACAGGACTGCAGCAAGGGCAGGACAGAGAATGACGCACAGGACTGCGGCAAAGGCAGGACAGAGAATGATACACAGGACAGTATACAGGACTGCAGGGAAGTGTGCGTAGAGAGACAGCCGTATATGAGAGATTATCTGGATATGCTGCTTGGAATGGAGAATATCAATGCTGACTGGCCGGAACATGTAGAGAATACAAAACATATTTTATATGATGATATGTCAGTTGAGGTGTATATGCAGTGCTGCACGGAATTTGATATGTACATGAGGGAACGTGAATACGAGTATGAACATCTTCTGAATTACTTTATCTATACTTATTTCCTGGGAGGCGTGTATGATTATAATGTTCAGGCTATGGTGAAAATGGCTGTTTTGTCAACCGTGGTGATACGGGAGATGGGTATGGCACAATGGAAGGAAAATGACAGGAACTTCAGTGTGGATGACCAGATTGTATTATGCTATCGGTATTCCCGCCAGGTGGAACATTCAGACGAGAATCTGATGTCTCTGGAGGGAATACTGACTGCACATCCAGGATTTAATGAATCGAGAATGAAGATGGTTATACTATAATTGCCTGATCTTATCGAGCAGATGCATCGGTATGCGCATGCCGCCACGGCCTTTGCCCATCTGGATATTAGGTTTGACAACACCATGGAAATCCGATCCACCCGATATCTCCAGACCGAGTTTTAATGCCATGGAGCGGAGCTTATCACTCTCATACATATTGTTGGAGGAGTGATATGCTTCGAGACCTTTTAAGCCAAGCCCCTGCAGGTAGATCAACAGTTCTTCGATCTGTGCATAGCCGAGATGATACAGGAGAGGATGTGCCAGAAATGCAGCCTTGCTGTAGGTCGTGAGGATGCGCATGGCAGTCTCGCAGGTTACCTGAGGCTTTGGAAGGTAGTATTTACATCCGATGCCGATATATTTTTTAAATGCGGCATCTTTGGTCTTACATATGCCTTCTTCTACCAGTACTCTGGCGAAATGTGCTCTGGTGATAACGCTGTCCGGGTTGCCATGCAGCAGTTTCTCCATGGTGACCGGAAGACCGTCAGCCTGCATCATCTCTATCATTTTTAGATTTCTGTTTTCGCGTGCCTGTTTCAGGACAGATAATTCGGCGTTTAGGTCAGGATTTTCATAATCTACATAAAAACCAAGGATATGGACCTCACGGTTTTGATAATAACAGGACAACTCGATGCCCGGAACGACTTCCAGTGGTTTATCTGCAGTGTAGTCCAGTATCTCAGGTATGCCGTCTATCGTATCATGATCCGTCAGTGCAATAGCGGAAAGTCCCATGCGGATCGCTTCATCTGCCACCTCTGTGGGAGTCAGAGAACCATCAGATGCATTGGAATGAACGTGTAAATCTATTAGCTCCATATTTAAAACCTCTTTTCATAATAAGGATGTATGATTCATATACATTAGAATCTGATGTATAACAAATACTATTATAATAGCAGAAAAAAACAGGATGGACAACAGCCTGCATTTGGAAGATAATATATATGCGTTTGTGATGTATAATGTATATAGATGCAATGCATGTAAAAAAGGACGGGTTTGCAATGGAATGGTTAACAAAGATCGATGGAAATATCCTTTTATGGATTCAGGAACACCTTAGAAATGATATACTTACACCAGTCATGCAGTTGTTGAGCAGAGTGGCGGATAATGGATTGATATGGCTTGTGATAGCTGTCATACTTTTGAGCTTCAGTAAGACACGGCGTACAGGTGCTGCTGTTATACTGTCGATGGCAGGGGATTTTCTGGTGTTAAATATAGTATTGAAGAATCTTGTGGAGAGAATAAGACCCTATGAGGTGGTAGAGGGGCTTACGAGACTTGTCCCTGCCGAAAAAAGTTTTTCTTTTCCGTCAGGGCATGCCGGACACGCCTTTGCTGCCGCGGTAGTATTGTTTTGTATGCTGCCCCGCAAGTATGGGATCCCTGCATTGGTACTGGCAATACTGATCGCTTTTTCGAGGCTGTATGTCGGAGTACATTATCCGACGGATGTTTTGGCGGGGGCTCTCGTTGGGACTGTTATGGCACTTTTGACGGTCACGATCATGAAGAAAAAAACACAGGAAAAAATGCACGAGAAAACACAGGAGATTCGTTGACATATTGCGTGATTGCTATATATAATGAAAGCCAAATGTGAGGATATTATCACATTTGGTAAAAAATCATGTAATATGAAGGGAGACGGAAACAATGACCTATGAGGAGATCGTTGCAAAGGTAAGAGAAAGGCTTAAGAATGTAGATATCAGTAAGGTATCTGATTTTCTTGCAATTCAGGTGAATATCACCGGAGAGGGAGCGGGCGCATTTTACGTAGAGGTAAAAAACGGTAAGCTCTCGGTAGAACCATATGAATATTATGACAGACAGGCGATCATTATAATGAAGTCTAAGAATTTTCTGGCATTGATGGATGGTAAACTTGATCCTGTTGCAGCATTTACACTCGGTAAGCTTAAGATCGAGGGAAGTATTGATAAGGTGCTTGAATTCGGGCGGTTACTGTAGATGACGATTACCATATCTGTTATGTGTCTGCCCATGATCTGGGGTATTGGCAGCCTGTAAGATGGAGGTATAAGATGGGAAAATCTGAAAACCAAAAGCTAAAATTATTGTATCTGCGTGATAAATTTATGCAGGATACAGATGAACAACATGGTATTACCGTAAATGAGATCATAGATTATCTGGGGAGATATGATATCAGGGCAGAGCGTAAGAGTGTGTATGATGATATAGAGACACTTCGTACATATGGTATGGACATTTTGAAAGAAAAGCGGGGAGGCAAGGTCTATTATAAGCTTGTCTCCCGGCAATTTGAACTGCCTGAGCTGAAATTGCTGGTGGATTCCGTTCAGGCTTCAAAGTTTATTACGACCAGAAAGACAAACGAACTGATCAAAAAACTGGAAAGCCTTTCCAGCAGATATGAAGCGGGAGAACTCCAGCGTCAGGTGTATGTTCTGAACAGAGTCAAGAATCCGAATGAGAAAATATATATGTCTGTTGACGCATTGCATCGTGCGATACATGAGGATGTTCAGGTTGAATTTCAATATACTGCATGGAATCTGAAGAAGAAACTGGAACCAAAGCATGATGGAAGAATGTACCATGTCAGCCCATGGGCATTGATATGGGATGATGAGAATTATTATCTGGTAGGTTATGATGAGGATGCAGACTGTATTAAGCATTTTCGGGTGGATAAGCTTATGGGACTGCAACTGACGGAACGGAAACGTCATGGCAAGGAACTGTTCGGCAGATTTGATCCTGCATCCTATGCAGGCAGAACTTTTGGTATGTATGGCGGCGAAGAGCAGTGCGTGAAGCTTCGCATGGAAAACAGGCTTGTGGGCGTTCTCATTGATCGATTTGGAAAAGACATTATAATAATTCCCGACAGGGATGGCGCGCATTTTACAGCCAGTGTCAATGTGGCTGTCAGCACTCAGTTCCTGGGATGGATCGTCGGACTTGGTCCGGGCGTGCAGATTCTGGAACCGGCTTCGGTGCGCACCAGAATGAAAGATATGTTGAAAAATATTGAATCAGGGTACGCGGATTAGTTTTTGGCTGCTCCACGCTGTAAGATAGACAACAGTTCTTCCGGAGAGAAGGTGTATTTGGTTCTGCAGAAATCACATACAACCTCTACAGGCTGGTTGTCCTCTATCATGGCTGCGATCTCTTTGCGGCCAAGGCTTATAACTGCCTGCTCGACACGTTCCTTGCTGCAGTCGCACATGTAGGCGCATGGCATAGTGTCAGTGATCTCTGTATCATAGCCTTCAAATAATATATCGATGATTTCTTCTACAGATTTTCCCTGTTCTAATAATTTTGTAAATGAAAAATCCTTCAGCCTTTTTTCGAGTTCATCGATCAACGCTTCTTCGGCAAATGGCATCAGCTGTATGATGAAGCCGCCTGCATTGGAGACAGAAGTATCCGCATTTTGCAGAACCCCAAGTGCAACTGAGGATGGAACCTGATCACTTGTCGCGAAGTAGTAGGTCAGATCCTCGGCGATCTCACTGGAGACCAGATGTGTCTCACCGACATAAGGCTCTTTCAGTCCAATGTCCTTGATGACACTCATGACACCGAGGTCTACAGCTTTGGCAACGTCTTTGGCAGGAAGCATGACTTCCGGTTCGCTGACATAACCCTTGACATTTCCCTTGGAATCCGCTGTTACGAGCATTCCCTGAATCGGTCCCTGACACTGGATGCGGATCGTAAGCTTGTCCGTGTCATTTTTGCACATTGCCCCCATCAGGACACCTCCTGTGAGAAGGCGGCCAAGTGCATTGGTTACAACAGGGCTGGTGTGGTGTGTGATCCTTGCCTTTTCGACGGTTTCTGTGGAATTGCAGGCAAAGAAGCGGACTTGTTTGTCAGCTGCCATGCCTCTGATAATATAATCGTTCATAATGACCTCCGTGTTATAAAAAGTTATGACAATGCGTCTGCAATCTGTTTTTTCAGACCTGAAGTGGTATGCTCCCGTGCGATAATATAAATGCGTTCGTTGTTTTCTGTGGCAGGCCGGTGTGTAAATGCATCATATGCAGCCAGAACCTGCAGACCGGATTGCTCCACCAGTGCCAGCATTTCAGCCAGTGTGTAACCACGCTGGATATGAAGCTCCTCGTATTTGCGATATAGATCTCCATCGGATGCAATACGCCTGCCTGTATCTTCTGCCCGTATAAACAGGCTCAACGCAAGTTCATTGATATTTTCTTCCTCATCATAATAATTATCCCATATAAAACTGATATCATCCCTGTCTTCTGCAATCGTAGCACCGGCAATGATATCTCTGTAGTAGTGCCTTGTGTGAAAATCAAATATCATAATGCCGTCAGTATCAAGATAATTGTTGGACAACCGGAATACTTCGAGAAGTTCTTCGGGGTCTGTAATATAGTTGATGCTGTCACACAGAGATATGATGGCGGACACGGTTCCGTACAATTCGAATTCACGCATATCCTGGCAGAGATATAATGCACTCGAATTGTTCTGGGCTTTCTTGGCGTTTGCTTCGTCCAGCATGGTGGTTGAATTATCGATCCCTATCATATCATAACCGGCAGCAGCCATACGCTCCGTGATATTGCCGGTTCCGCAGCCGAGCTCGGCGACGATGCCGGAGGATATGCCATATTCATTTAAGAGTGTATGAAGATAGGTAAACCAGTCATCATATGGAATATTGTCCATCAGCCGGTCGTAAACGGATGCAAAATCAGAATAGGTTTCGCTCATAAAATACAGCCTCCATGCTTATGTGAATGTGGAGCATTGCCACATTCAACAGTTGTTTTTCTGTTGTAGATTATAGAATAGTTTCTCGGAAAAAACAAGACAGCTGCAAAATGCATTTTCCTGTGGGACTTATGCTTGATTTTTAATGATGTACGAGTATAATTTTAGAGAAATAAACGACATGGACCGGATGAAGGAGACTGTACGATGGACAATAAAGTACGCATCAAACATAATATGCTGTGGAGAAGCCTGTTTTTTCCGGCAGCAGTGCTGTACCTGGAGATAATATTTCATTTCGCTGTATATGGAAAGGCAGATGCCAATATGATACATATATGCAGTTTTGGAATTGCAGCAGGTATGACAGCTGCGATGTTTACAGTGCTGCTTCCAAGGATCGGTAATGCTGTGTTGGGATATCTTTTTACCGGAATCTTCTGCATATATTATATTGTTCAGCTGATATATTATAGGATATTTGATACTTTTCTGAGCCTTGTCTCGGTGGGCGGGGCGGAAAATGCGATGAACTTCAAGGTGGTTTTATTTGAAAAGATGAAGGAAAATGCAGGATGGATAGCTGCGATGCTGCTACCTCTTCTTGTCCTTATAATTCTGCACGCTACATGTATATCTTTTAAGCGGCCGGGTATCAGGCATATGCTGATCGGTGGAGGTGTATGCGCTGCATGGTGGATTCTGGCGGTTCTTCTTCTGCCGGTACATGGCAGGACAATGTATTCACCATATGATTTGTTTCATAATAACTATGTCCTTGAGCTCTCCATGGAAAAACTGGGTGTGGCAGTTACGACTGCTCGTGATAGTATTGCGATGATCGGTGGCAATAAAAAAGATGTCAGTTTTACATTTGCCGAAGATCCTGTGGAAGATATTGTCTCCGGATCCGTCGAGCGTGCGCCGGGCAGCGCTTATGCTGCGATATCCGATGGGATGCATGATGTCAGATATGGTGCGCAGATCGATGAGACGATAGACCTGAAGCAGTTGTATAGTTCTACGGAAAATGATGCGCTGCGCAATATAACTGCATATATATCCGGTCTGGAGCCGACCATGGAGAATAAATATACAGGACTGTTTGAGGGATATAATGTTGTATTTGTCACAGCGGAGAGCCTGAGCAGCTATGGAATATCCGATACATGTACACCGACATTATATAAGATTATGAATCAGGGCTTTGTCTTTGATAATTTCTATAATCCTAGATGGTATCACAGCACGATTGACGGAGAATATGTGAATTGCCTTGGGCAGTATCCGTGTTCTTCTGACTGGAGTTTCTACAAATCTGCAGAGACTTACCAGCCATATGCCCTTGGAAATGCACTGAAGCCACAGGGATATACCTGTAAGGCATATCATGATTTCACGTTTTATTATTATAACCGGAGCGAAACGCACGCCAATATGGGATACGATTTTAAGGCAATCGATTATGGCCTTGAGATACCCTATTACACACCATATTCTGATCTGGATACCATGGAGGCGGTATATGATGAGTTCGTAAATAAAGAGCCGTTTGTCATGTACTTCATGTCTTTCAGTGGACATCTTCCTTACAATTATAGTTATAATGCCATGAGTCTGAAGAATCGTGAGGAAGCGGAAAGGCTGACGGAGGGAATGGATCTTCCAGAGGAAGCGGTGGCTTATATAGCATCGCAGATGGAACTTGATAAGGCACTGGAGTTTTTGATGGACAAATTGGATGAAGCGGGAACGTTGGATCACACGTTGTTTGTGGTTACGCCGGATCATTATCCGTATGGTCTTGATTCGGATATCTATGACACGATGGCCGGAGAAGATATCTCAGATGATCATTTTGAATTGCACAGATCATGCCTGGGAATATGGAGCCCTGCCATGGAGGAGGGGAAATTGCGCCTTCGGGATGGAAGTACCATAGATGGTCCGGTTGAAGTGGACAAGCTCTGTGCCAGTGTAGATATTCTGCCGACACTCCTTAATATGCTGGGTGTGAATTATGATTCCAGGCTGCTGGCGGGACATGATATTATGTCGGATTCAGAAGAACTGGTGATTTTTGCAGACCATAGTTTTATCACTGACAAAGTGCGGTATAATACTTCTACGGGCGAGATCCATTACCTGGTAGATGAAAAGTATGTAACAGATGGATATATAGATTCCATGATAGAGAAGGTTGAGAATATTCTGTATATCTCGGATGAGATCATCAATACGGACTATTTCTCGTTTGTGTATGGGGGAAAATAGAATGGGGGTATCTATGAATAGATAGATTCTATCTGGCTGGCGAGTGTGTTAAGATCCGTTTTATAGTGTTGCCTTGACCACATTTGAAATACGCCAAACAGTGAACCCGTAAATGCGTGCAGGGTGATCTCATCGGCAGAATCTCCCCATTTTTTCATAATGTAATCATCCATTTTGTTCATAAAATATATACCAAATCCGCAATATATAAGGGCGTCCATAAATTCGCGGTTACTTTTAAGATAAGAAAAATAATGAACCATGTTGGATCTGTTATAGAAGTGACCATCTTTTTTATCGCCAATATGATCATCAGAATATTTTCTGAATATTTCATCCAGATGTTTTTTGAAAATGTCTTCAGTCGAAGTGTAATTTCTATAAAAAGTCATTCTTGATACACCGGCAACAGAACATAACTCTGATATAGTTATAGCAGATAAAGGCTTTTGGTAAATGAGTTTCAAAAGAGCTGAAACGATACACTCTTTTGCCAGAATGTTTGTTGTACTGATTCTTTTGTTTTCCATGTTACACACCTCGCAGTTTTGTAACAGTATAAAGGTTTTTCGTTGAAAAAACAATATTAAAGTGTTACAATTTGTAACATTATATTTTTATAAAATAATGAAAATGAATGACTAAGTATATGGAGAAAAATATGAGAAATTATGTTTTGAGCTGTTGCTCCACAGCGGATATGACAAAGGAGCATTTTGACCGTATAGGTGTAGCGTATATTTGCTTTCATTATGAGATGGATGGCGTGCAGTACAGTGATGATTTGGGGCAGACGATATCGTTTGAAGATTTTTATAATCGTATGGCAAATGGTTCTGACACAAAGACATCCCAGGTGAATGCAGATGAATTTGAAGCATATTTTGAAGCGTATCTAAAAGAAGGACTCGATATTCTTCATGTTTCGTTATCATCAGGGCTAAGCGGTGTTATGAATTCGGCAGCGATTGCAAGAGACAATTTATTGGAAAAATATCCGGACAGAAAGATATACCTTGTTGATTCTCTGGGGGCATCGTCAGGATATGGTTTGATTATGGATACACTGGCTTCAATGAGAGATGAAGGAAAATCAATCGAAGATCTCTATGAATGGGTCGAAAATAATAAGCTGAGAATGCATCACTGGTTTTTCTCTACAGATCTTTCTTTCTATATAAAGGGAGGCAGAATATCAAAAACGGCAGGAACAATAGGACAGTTTTTGAATATATGTCCGCTTCTTAACATGGACAATGAAGGAAAACTTACACCAAGATTTAAAATACGTGGGAAGAAAAAAGTTATTCGGGAAATTGTTAATAAGATGGAAGAATATGCTGAAAATAGATTGGAATATTCGGGTAAATGCTATATTTCACAATCTGCCTGCATGGACGATGCAAAAGAGGTTGCCAGACTTGTGGAAGAAAGATTCCCGAATCTGAATGGCAGAGTAGAAATCAATTATGTAGGAACTACGATTGGAAGTCATACAGGTCCCGGTACTGTAGCCCTGTTTTTCTGGGGCGATGAAAGAACAGAATGAGATTCCATGCACGTAGTACGATAATATTGGAGGATTTATGAGAGTAGCTATATTAAGTGATACAAACAGTGGTATTACACAGAATGAAGCAGGTAACATAGGGGTATATGTAATGCCAATGCCTATCATAATTGATGACGAAATATATTATGAGGGACAGAATATAAGTGAAGATGAATTTTATAATGCTCTGACATCTGACAGTAAAGTGACGACCTCACAGCCATCTCCGGGAGATGTTATGGATATGTGGGATGCATTGCTTCGGGATGGCTATGAAGAAATAGTCTATATTCCAATGTCGAGTGGACTAAGTAATTCCTGCCATGCAGCTATGGGATATGCTGCCGATTACGACGGAAAGGTGGAAGTTGTTGATAATCACAGAATATCAGTGACCATGAGACAGTCAGTCATGCGGGCGAGATTCCTTGCTGACAGAGGAATGAATGCGAGTGAGATAAAAAATATACTTGAAAATGAGGCGTATCAATCGTCAATCTATATCTCTGTCAATACACTTGAATATCTGAAAAAGGGTGGAAGAATCACACCGGCAGCAGCTATGATAGGCACTGTTCTGAATATAAAACCGATCCTTACAATCCAGGGGGAGAAGCTTGATTCGTTTGCCAGGATCCGTGGAAAGATGCAGAAGTGCGAGCATAAAATGGTTGAAGCGATCCGCGCCGATATTGAAAATCGTTTCAGTGATGTTCCTATGGAAAATGTGTATATAGGGGCAGCAGGTGCCGGACTTACTGGAGATGAACAGCAGGAATGGCTTGATATGGTCAGGCGTGAATTTGAAGGTGCCAATATATATTATGATCCTCTCTCTGCAAGCATAGGTTGTCATACCGGTCCAGGGGCGGTCGGAATTGGGGTTTCGGTCAAAAGAGGAGAATAAAAGGCTCTTTGCCGTCAACATAAAAATATAATATGGAAATTATAGGCTGAATGTGCTAATATGAATAAAATTGTGTAATTAAGGTCTTAAAGGAGATAATAGAACATGAAGCTAGGAATCGTGGGCCTGCCGAACGTGGGCAAAAGTACGCTGTTTAATTCATTGACAAAAGCCGGAGCGGAGTCGGCAAACTATCCGTTCTGTACGATAGACCCGAATGTGGGTATCGTTCCTGTGCCGGATAAGCGTCTGGACAAGCTGACAGAGATGTATCATTCTGCCAAGACGACACCGGCTGTCATAGAGTTTGTAGATATTGCAGGTCTGGTCAAGGGTGCATCAAAAGGAGAAGGACTGGGTAACCAGTTTTTGTCTAATATCCGTGAGACGGATGCCATTGTGCATGTAGTAAGATGCTTTGATGATTCCAATGTCATTCATGTGGATGGTTCGGTGGATCCGATCCGTGATATAGAGACGATTAATTTTGAACTTATTTTTGCGGATATCGAGGTACTTGACAGGAGAATTGCCAAGAACAGCAGAGGTGCTCTGAACAATAAGACGTTTGCCAAGGAGCTTGATCTGGAAAAGCGTGTGAAGGAGCATCTTGAGTCCGGTAAGCTGGCTATTTCTTTTGAGACAGATGATGAAGATGAGATCAAATGGCTCAAGGAATACAACCTGCTGACAGGCAAGCCGGTTATCTTTGCTGCCAATGTGTCGGAGGATGATCTTGCCGATGATGGCGCATCTAATGCATATGTACAGAAGGTAAAGGCGTACGCAAAGGACTTTGGAGCAGAAGTATTTGTTGTATGTGCACAGATAGAGCAGGAGATATCAGAACTCGAGGATGATGAGAAACAGATGTTCCTTGAAGAACTTGGTGTCAGTGAGTCAGGATTGGATAAGCTGATCAAGGCAAGTTATTCCCTGCTTGGTCTTATCAGTTATCTGACGTCCGGTGAGGATGAGACGAGAGCATGGACCATCACGAAGGGAACGAAAGCGCCACAGGCGGCCGGTAAGATTCATACAGACTTTGAACGTGGATTTATCAAAGCTGAGGTCGTTGCCTATGATGATCTGATGGAGTGTGGAAGTATGCTGGCTGCCAAGGAAAAAGGTCTGGTAAGACAGGAAGGTAAAGAGTATGTAGTTCAGGACGGGGATGTAATCCTGTTCAAATTCAATGTATAAATAGTTGGTTGCGCTGTATGTATCTTTGTCTGTCTTATGCCTTATTTTTGAAGGACTTTTGCAGTTTTGGGAAGTTTAATTACTTTTATAATGTAACCATATCATGTGCGCGCTACAGCGAACTCGCGTCATCTGCCACATAGAGGGCGGGATGAAAGGACTTTTGGAAACGCGGGTCCTTAGTGCGAGCCGTAAGGCTCACACTTAGTACCCCTGCGTTTCCAATGGAGCGCGAGCGTTCCTGAAATCCCCCCTCTATGTGCAGATGACACTCAGACATCACTTGCGCGCGCACAATGGCTACATTATAAAAGCAATAAACTTCTGACAAAACTGCGTCTCATCAAAAATAAGACATAAGACAAGTAAAGATACATACAGCACCAACACTAATTTTTAGATATAAGAGGAAAGATTATGTATGATATAAGGTTCCCTAATCTGGGACTCGTTTTAAAAAATGTGAAGGATGGTATCTCCATCTTTGGTTTTGAAATCAAATTCTATGGGATGATCATTGCACTTGGCTTTTTTATCGCCTATCTTGTGATATCCAAAGAGGCAAAAAGAACCGGTCAGGATGAAGAACTGTATCTGGATCTGATTCTCTGGCTGATTATACCTGCTATCATAGGAGCGAGATTATATTATGTTATATTCAGCTGGTCAGATTATTTCCAGCCGGGTAAAGGCTTCTGGGAGACATTTAAGGATGTTGTGAATATCCGAAACGGAGGATTGGCTATCTATGGAGGCGTGATTGCCGGTGTGATTGTTGCGATTATTTTTTCCAGGAAGAGAAAAGTCAGTTTCCCGTTGGTGGCAGATACTGCTGTGATGGGGGTCCTGATCGGTCAGATTATGGGACGCTGGGGCAATTTTTTCAACAGGGAAGCATTTGGTGAGTATACAGATTCGTTGTTGGCAATGAGTATACCGACTGACTATTTTGGAAACAGTCTGGGTGGACTGGTACGTTCGGGCGTCATCACAAATAAGATGGCAGAACATGTTGAGGTGTATAACGGAATGCAGTGGATCAGTGTACATCCTACATTTTTGTATGAGTCGCTATGGAATCTTGCACTGTTGATCTTTATCATTATCTACAGAAAACACAAGAAATTTGACGGCGAGCTTGCGCTGATGTATCTGTGGGGATACGGACTGGGTCGAGTATGGATCGAGGGTCTGAGAACGGATTCACTTATTATTCCGTTGCTCAATATGAGAGTTTCCCAGCTGCTGGCTGCATTATGTGTTCTGGTTGCATCTGTCATTTTGGTCAAAAAACGGATGGATTATGCAAAAACAATAAATTCAAAGAGCTGAAAAGGCCTAAAATCCTTTTAAAATCAAAAGAAATGCGATTTTACTATTGCATTTCTTTTTTTTATGATATAAAATAGTAGCACAGTGGATGCAAAGTGGAGTAAAAGTGTAGTAAAGTGGATGTAAAATAAGATGGACACAGATGAGACGCATCCATGTTGCATTGGAAAGGATACAAAATCGGATGAAAGGCATGAAAGGACAATCGAATCATAATCTGGATGCCAAGGGCAGACTGATAATTCCTGCAAGATTGCGGGATGGTCTTGGTTCTTCTTTTGTGCTGTGCCGGGGTATGGATAAAAATATATATGCCTATCCGGCAGAGGAGTGGGAGAATTTTTCGGACAAGCTGAATGCGCTTCCTGTATCTGACAAGAATGCACGTAAGTTCAAGGAATTCTTTCAGGGCTCCGCAAGTGATTGTGAAGTGGATGGTCAGTTCCGTATTGTGATACCGCAGAATCTTCGTGAGTGGGCAGGTATTGATAAGGAGGTCGTACTGGTAGGTAATGGTGCGACGGCAGAGATATGGGACAAGGCTGCATGGGAGAAATATAACAGTGTTGAAGAGATGGACATCGATGCGATATCCATGGATATGAGTGCAAAGTATGGAATTTAGACATATATCAGTTCTCCTTGAGGAGACGATAGACAGTTTGAATATAAAACCTGATGGTATCTATGTGGACGGTACCTTAGGTGGAGGTGGACATTCCCTGGAGATATGCAGGAGACTGGGGGAGAATGGCAGACTGATCGGTATCGATCAGGATATGGATGCGATTCATGCGGCTACGGAGAGGCTTCATGAATATGCGGATAAAGTAACGATAGTCCACAGTAATTATCAGGATATAGACTCCGTATTGAGGGGACAAGGCATCAGCGGTGTTGACGGCATTGTCCTCGATCTCGGAGTCTCATCATATCAATTGGATAATGCGGAACGCGGTTTTACCTACAGAGAGGATACGCCGCTTGATATGCGTATGGATCAGAGCCAGACCATGACAGCGAAGGATATTGTAAATGAATATTCGGAGATGGAGCTGTTTCGCATTATAAAAGAATATGGGGAGGATAGTTTTGCGAAAAATATAGCAAAGCATATTGTTCTTGCCAGACAGCAGAAACCGATCGAGACGACAGGAGAATTAAACGAGATCATAAAGGCGGCGATACCGGCGAAGGTCAGACAAAACGGAGGACATCCTTCCAAAAAGACGTTTCAGGCTATTCGGATCGAACTGAACCGGGAGCTTGATGTGTTGGAACAGTCGCTTGATAAAATGATTGGGCTTCTGAATCCGGGTGGAAGACTTGCAGTGATTACATTCCATTCACTGGAGGACAGGATCGTAAAAAATATATTCAGAAGAAATATGAACCCGTGTATATGTCCGCCGGAGTTCCCGGTCTGTACATGTGGCAGGATCCCCACAGGACGGGTGGTCACCAGAAAACCTATCATTCCGGATGAGACAGAAATAGAGCATAATAAACGGGCCAAGAGCTCGAAGCTTCGTGTCTTTGAAAAGGCACAGGATATATAAGGGTATGGAATTATATAAAGGTATGGAATAAAGGGAGATGTAGTTATGAGTGAGAGAACAGGAAGAAATATGTATTATGTAGAGGGCAGTACGGTTAGAAAGATCGATACGGCACCGGAACGTGAATATGTACCGGAGAGAAGGCGGAAAGCTGCTCCGGAGAGACAGGAACGGCGCGAGAGACGTGTAAATGCAAAGGTAGACAGAGCACTGGCCTTCGATATGCGCTACACAGTATTTGTTGTTTCGTCCGTTCTCATCATGGTATGTGCGTGTCTTATGATGCTGTATATGGAGTCAAAGATCGACGCACAGCAGCGTAACATCAACAATATGGAGGCACAACTGGAAAATATAGAAAACGATAATGCCGCATATGAAATGTCACTGAAGAATATGTACACTCTCGATGATATATATGATGTGGCAGCAAATGAACTGGGTATGGTGTATGCGAAAAAGGGGCAGATCGTCTACTACGAGAGCGCAAACGAGGATTACGTAACACAGTATCAGGATGTACCAGAGGCAAACTAATAAGAATCGGGCTGTCGGTCGATAAAACGCATAGACAGCCCATTTCCTGTTTAATCGGGAGAATTAGAAAAATGCCTTTTTGTCAAAGGTAAACGAACAGATTAAGATATATGAGGTGAATGGTGAAATGGCAAAAAAGAGAAAAAGACGTCGTTTCCTGGCTAAAATGAAAAAAAGACTGTTGATTGCCGTGGCTGCGTTTATAGCGGTTTTTGCTGTGCTTGCAGGAAGACTGGTATATATTAACCTGAAAAAGGGTGATGAATATGAGCAGCGTGTACTGGCACAACAGGGATATACCAGTACGACAATTCCGTACAGAAGAGGTGATATCCTCGATGCGAACGGAACAGTACTTGCCACATCCAAAAAGGTATATAATCTGATACTTGAACCGAAAAATATCCTTGAAAAGGATGCATATAAGGAAGCAACAATACCGGCACTCAAAAAATATTTTGACATCACAGATGAAGAGATGGCAGACTTCCTCGAAAATGAGGAATCCTATTATGTGGTTGCAAGAAAAAAACTGGAATATGATAAAGTAAAAGCTTTTAATGAATTCTGTGATTCAGAAGAGGGAAGTAATATACGAGGCGTATATTTTGAAGAAAATTATCAGAGAGTCTACCCGAACGACGAGCTTGCATGTCATCTGCTTGGCTTTACGGTGAGTGGCAATGTAGGTATGTATGGTGTCGAGGAGCAATATAACAGTGAGTTAAATGGTTCGAACGGACGTGAGTATTCCTATCTGAATGAAGACCAGAGTCTGACGAAGACTATCGAACCTGCGGTGAATGGATATAATCTGATCACGAACATTGATGCAAATGTTCAACAGGTTGTTCAGGAAAAGGTAGATGCATTTATGAATGAGTATGGGGCAAAAAATGTTTCCGTGCTCGTCATGGATCCGAAGGATTGCAGTGTTATGGCGATGTATAACAGCCATTCATATAATCCAAATGATGCCTACGATCTGGACTATACCAGATACCAGTTTGATTCGGATGAGGAATTTGAGAACTTTAAGCTGACAGCGACAGATGATGAAAAGGTGGATGCGCTCTATAAGGTATGGAGAAACTTTGCGATAAGTGATGTCTATGAGCCGGGTTCCACATATAAGACATTCACGATCGCAGGTGCATTACAGGAAGGTGTCGTAAATCAGAATAATACATTTGTCTGTGATGGATATGAGATGAAAGATATCTACACGATACGATGCAGTCATACACATGGGACGATAACACTGTCCCAGGCACTTGAGTACTCCTGTAATGATGCACTTATGCAGATCGGAGAGATGGAGGGAGCGAAGATATTTGATAAATATCAGGTGCTCTTTGGATTTGGACAGCAGACCAACATAGATATACCGGGTGAGCCGGATGAAGATTCGCTCAGTATGCTGGTCTACCATGAGAACACGCTGAATGAGGTTGAGCTTGCAACATCATCCTTTGGACAGGGTGTGACGGTTTCCATGATAGAGCTTGGAACTGCATTTTGCTCTGCAATCAATGGCGGTTATTATTATGAGCCGAGAGTTGTAAAACGTATAGAGGATGAGAATGGAAATGTGATAGAGAATCTGGACAGTGTCTTAGTGAGAAGAACAGTATCGGAGGATGTCTCATCGCAGCTCAGACAGAGCTTAAAAGGCGTTGTTGAGGAAGGAACCGGAGGAAGCGCTGCGGTTGATGGATATTCAATTGGAGGAAAAACGGGAACTGCTGAGAAGATCCCGAGAAATCAGGGTAATTATCTGTTGTCATTTATCGGATTTTCCCCGATAGATGATCCGCAGGTGGTAATATATGTAGTCGTTGATGAGCCGCATGACGAGGAGATCCAGTCAATGAGTGGTTCTGCAAAACATATCTTTGCAGACGTAGCGGCTGAGATATTCCCATACCTGAATATATATAAGACAGGAGAGGAATATGATTATGATCCGGAGATGGATAATCAGGATCAGGGCGGACCGATCTATGAGGGCATTACACCGGAGAACGATGTGGCCGGTGGTGCGGATAATCCTTATGTGTCAGGCAATGGTACATCGGAGGGCGGAACCGATGATGGAACCGGTGATGCAGCGTCGACAGAGGATGGAACAGGCGCCGGTGATGACACGACGACAGAGGATAGCTCAGGCACCGGGGACGATACGACAGAAGGATGACCGGAGCAGTTGGACAGATTTCAGTTATAGATTCCGGATATCCGAATAAATATTATAATAAGTATATCTGTAGTGTGGTATTGATTTGAAAAAGAAAAAGAACAGCAAGACAGACATTTCGTATTTTACCATGCATAACAGAAAAAGACTTGATATCTTTACCGCGGTATCCATGCTTCTTATTGCGATCATGACGATCAGACTGACCGGCATCATGGTATTCCAGGCTGGTAAATATAGCAAAAAGGCAGTAGAGATACAGGAGCGTGAGAGGAGTATCAAGGCTCCAAGAGGAATCATTTATGATAGAAACGGAGTTCTGATAGCAGGAAACAAACCTGTCTGCTCTATATCAGTAATACATAACCAGATCACAGATCCGGAGCAGGTCATCTCCGTTTTGTCGACGAAACTGGATATCAGTGAGGATGAAGTCAGAAAGCGTGTTGAAAAATATTCATCACGGGAGAAGATAAAAAGCAATGTTGATAAAGAAGTCGCTGATGAGATCCGGGAGATGAATCTGGATGGTGTAATGGTGGATGAAGATTTCAAAAGGTATTATCCGTATTCAAGTCTGGCATCGAAGGTGATCGGATTTACAGGCGGAGATAATCAGGGTATCGTTGGACTTGAGGTAAAATATGATGATATACTGATGGGGCAGCCGGGAAGTATCAATACACTGACAGATGCCAGGGGCGTTGAGATAGCCAATGCAGCAGAGACAAGAGTGGAACCCGTTGCGGGTGACAATCTTGTGATATCAATAGATGTCAATATTCAGCAATATATTGAACAGGAAGCGATGCAGGTCCTGGAGAAGAAAAATGCCAACAGAGTCTGTATTATAGTTATGAATCCGCAGAATGGAGAGATATACGGACTGGCTGATGTTCCGGAGTATGACCTGAATGATCCCTTTACGCTTAATTATGAGCTGGAAGAGGGAACAGAAGTTACTCAGGATATGTTAAATCAGATGTGGAGATGCTTTTGTACCAATGATACCTATGAGCCGGGTTCCACATTTAAAATCATAACGGCGACATCCGCATTTGAGGAGGGTGTTGTCACGGTAAATGATAACTTTTACTGTCCGGGATACCGGATCGTTGAAGATAGAAGAATAAGATGCCATAAAGTGGTTGGACACGGAGCAGAGACCTTCAGGGAAGGGATAATGAATTCCTGTAATCCTGTATTTATGGATATTGGTGCCCGGGTCGGAGCAGCTGATTTTTATAAGAATCTTGATAAACTCGGATTATTTGAGAAGACTGGCGTTGACCTTCCGGGGGAGGCTAATTCGATTTTCCATAAGCTGGAAAATGTAGGCGCTGTTGAACTGGCCACTATGTCATTTGGACAGTCTTTTCAGATCACTCCGCTGCAGCTGATGCGGGCTGTCTCAGCGGTTATTAATGGAGGGACACTTGTGACACCGCATTTTGGAGTATATGTCACAGATGAGAATAATCATATAATCGAGAAGCTTGAATATGCCACGGAGGAAAATGTCATCAGTGAGGAGACCTCTGAGACTATGAAGAGCCTGCTTGAAGCGGTGGTATCGGAAGGTACGGGACACAAAGCATATGTGGAGGGATACCGGATCGGTGGAAAGACCGCAACGAGCGAGAAATTGCCCAGGAGCAGCAACCGGTATATATCATCATTTATAGGATTTGCACCGGCAGATGATCCACAGGTTTTAACTTTAATCTTGATTGATGAGCCCGAAGGGGTGTATTATGGTGGAACAATAGCAGCACCGGTTGTCGGAGAGATATATAACAATATTCTTCCGTATCTCGGATTTGAGAAAAATCTGCAGGATGAGGAATCCGGGGATGAAAGTATGGAAACAATATACTTTGAGGATACGGTGTTTTAATAAAAAGTCACATAAGATATCAAAGGAGCAGACGTCATGAATAAGAATGATATTATTTTACCGGTATTAATTGCATTTGGAATCAGTGTGGTACTTAGCCCCATAGTGATACCATTTCTGAAAAAGCTGAAGTTTGGTCAGTTTGTAAGGGATGACGGACCGGAATCTCATCTGAAAAAATCAGGTACACCGACCATGGGCGGACTGATCATATTGTTCAGCATCGTCATTACATCCCTGTTTTATATCAAAGATTATCCCCACATCATACCGGTTCTGTTTGCAACACTTGGATTTGGTCTGATTGGATTCCTGGATGATTATATCAAGGTTGTTATGAAACGTTCACTGGGACTACGGGCATGGCAGAAGATGCTGGGACAGTTTATTGTAACTGCTGTTTTCGCATACTATGTCTATGCACATACTGATCTTGGAACGGAGATTATAATTCCGTTTGCCGGTAAGTCTGTTGATATCGGCTGGGTTTATTTCCCGCTTATGTTTTTTGTAATGCTCGGTACCGTAAACGGAGCGAATTTTACGGATGGTCTGGATGGTCTTGCTTCATCGGTTACCGTCCTGATTGCAACATATTTTACGGTCGTTGCGATAGCCTTTAACTCCGGCGTGGCACCGATCACGTGTGCAACAGTCGGAAGTCTGCTTGGCTTTCTGGTATATAATGTATATCCGGCCAGAGTTTTTATGGGAGATACGGGTTCGCTTGCACTGGGTGGTTTCGTAGCATCGACGGCGTATATGCTTAAGATGCCGCTTATAATATTAATCGTAGCTTTTATATATTTTGCGGAAGTGTTATCTGTTATTATACAGGTATTATATTTTAAAAAGACCGGTAAGAGAGTGTTTAAGATGGCACCGATCCATCATCATTTTGAGCTCTCCGGCTGGCCTGAGACCAAGGTTGTCTCTATCTTTTCGATAGTGACTGCAATATTATGCCTGGTCGGATTTCTTGCGATATAAGATAAATGAGCCGGTAGGAGGAATGAAAGATGTTTGAGAAAAAGGTTTTAGTTGCCGGAGGCGGAAGAAGCGGTATATGCGCAGCGGCAGAACTGGCAAGAAACGGAGAACGTGTTATTCTGTTTGATGAAAATACTAAGATATCTCCGGATGAATTGCTTGCTAAGATAGAGTGTGAAGATAAAAGCAGGATAGAGATTCATATCGGTGCATTGACAGATGAGATCATTAATCAATGCTGTCTTATGGTTATCAGCCCGGGGATCCCTACAGATGCACCTTTTGCCTGCAAGGTAAAAGAAATGGGGCTTCCTGTATGGAGTGAGATAGAGCTGGCATACAAGTATGAGAAAGGTACGATCGCTGCAATCACGGGAACCAATGGCAAGACGACTACGACAACTCTGGTAGGCGAGATCATGAAGGCATACAATGACGAGACTTTTGTTGTAGGAAATATCGGTATACCTTATACCAGTCTGTCGGACCAGACCACGGAAAGTTCTGTGACGGTAGCTGAGATCAGCAGTTTTCAGCTGGAAACGATCGTTGATTTTAAACCGCATGTAAGTGCAATATTAAACATAACACCGGATCATTTGAACCGGCATTATACATTTGAGAATTATGCACAGTGTAAGCTGGATATAACCAAAAATCAGACAGAGAAAGATTTTGCGATCCTGAATTATGATGATCCTGAGACAAGGAAGCTTGCAGACAGAATCCCGGCAAAAGTGATATACTTCAGCCGTCTGGAAAAGCTGGATGAAGGCGTCTATGTTGAGGATGGAGATATCGTGATCGCTGAATCAGGCAATGTTGAGAAAGTTCTGTCTCTGAAAGATATCAAGCTGCTTGGAACACACAATACGGAAAATGTACTTGCAGCGGTTGCGATTGCATATTATATGGGTGTTCCTGTTCCTGTTATTGCCCGCGTCTGTACTGAATTCCAGGGCGTGGAGCACAGGATAGAATATGTCACAACCATAAATGGAGTTGCATATTATAATGATTCCAAGGGAACGAATCCTGATGCTGCGATCAAAGGCATTCAGGCAATGACAACGACTACGTTCCTGATCGGGGGCGGCTACGACAAACATTCAACATACGATGAGTGGGTAGATTCATTTGCTGCCAAGGTCAAGTTCCTTGTGCTGATCGGTGAGACGGCAGAAAAAATTGCTCTGTGCGCAAAACAGCATGGATTTTATAATATTGTTTTTATGGATACGCTGGAGGACGCAGTTGGATTTTGTCATAAATATGCCAAACCGGGAGATGCGGTCCTTTTGTCCCCGGCCTGTGCAAGCTGGGATATGTTTGACAGCTACGAGCAGCGTGGCAAATTGTTTAAAGAATATGTAAGAAAACTTGAGGAGTGATTGCATAGTGGATCGTTCGATGCAGGAACAGCCTGTCAGAAAAAAACATCGTTCATTGAATAACAGCTTCTGGGTCAAAGGAGGTTACTTTGATTATCAGGTTCTGTTTGTTCTGATCGTGATAGTGCTGTTCGGTTTAATGATGGTATTTAGTTCAAGTTCATACAGAGCGGTGATGAACGGAGAGGCAAGTACATATTATGTGAAGCGTCAGGCGATATTTGCATTGCTTGGATTTGTTGCCATGATCGTGGTATCACATATCAATTACAGATATTACCAGTATTTTTCAGTTATACTGATCTATCTTGGTATCGCCCTGTCAGTTCTGGTTTTGATCATCGGAACTGCGACAAACGGAGCTACAAGATGGATCCCGCTTGGCCCGATCCAGTTCCAGCCGTCTGAGATAGTTAAGCCTGCAATCATTATCTATATGGCGCATGCCTGCGTGTCCAAAGGCAAGCTGCTGAATACGATACCGGGTATAATTCGCCTGGCGTTGCTGCCGGTTATCTCGATCGTACTGATTGCTTCGGAGAACCTGAGTACGGCGATCGTGTGTTTTGCAATTATGGTCGTCATCATGTTTGTGGCAAGTCCCAAATTCCTGAATCTGGTCATCCTTGGACTGATCGGTGTTGCCGGAGCTGCAGTGGCCGTATTTGCCAAAGGATATCGTGGTGACAGATTTGATGCATGGCTTCATCCTGAGACCAGCGATTCAGGATTTCAGACTGTACAGTCTCTGTATGCAATCGGCTCGGGTGGATTGTTTGGAAGGGGGCTCGGACAGAGCATCCAGAAGATGGGTTTCCTGCCGGAGTCACACAATGATATGATATTTTCGGTTATTTGTGAGGAATTGGGATTGTTTGGCGGTATTGGAGTTATCGTATTGTTTGTGGTACTGCTTCTCAGATTCCGTTATATAGCCAATAATGCACCTGACAGCTTTGGTGGACTTCTTGTGACAGGTGTTATCACACATATTGCGGTTCAGCTTATCGTCAACATAGGAGTTGTAACCAACACGATACCTAATACCGGTGTAACGCTTCCGTTTATCAGTTATGGAGGTACGTCTCTCGTCTTTATGATGATAGAAGTCGGGATCGTGCTGGGGGTATCAAGGCAGATCAGACCGGGAGTCTGATGGATAGGATGTGCGTATCATGCATAAAAAGAAAAATATAATAATTATCTTCGTGCTGCTGATACTGGCAGGCGGACTGATCTACCTGTCGACATTTCATCTGAAGAATATCAGAGTGTCAGGCTGTGAGATAGTGGATGAACAGACGATCATAGATGCGATAGAGTCACAGAGCTTTGCCAATAATACGGTGCTTCTGTACCTCAAAAATAAAGTTGATCCCATCGAAGATATCCCATTTGTGGCTAAGATGGAGATAGAGTTTATATCTAAGAATGAGGTCTCGGTTACAGTATATGAGAAGTCCATAGCCGGCTGTGTGGAATACATGGACAGCTATGTATATTTTGATAAAGATGGTATCATTCTGGATGCTGCATCCGAGATGATAGAAGGGATACCATGTATAAAGGGGCTGGTCTTTGATCAGTGGGAGATGGGACAGAGGCTGCCCATCGATGATAAGAGCAGATTCCAGTCTATATTGTCGATCACTCAGCTCATAGATAAATACGGGCTTGAGATTGATGGAATAAAGTTTACCGCCGAAAATGAAATTGTATTATTTCATAAGGGGATAACCATTGAACTTGGAGAGGGGGAGTATCTGGCGATACAGATGATGAATCTGGGAAGTATTCTGGAAGGCCTGGAAGGAATGGAAGGGACACTGTATATGAAGGATTTTGATTCCGATAATGCCACTGCAAGTTTTAGTAAGAAATAATTAGAAATCACAAATTATCTATTGATTATTTCTCAAAAAAATTATAGAATAATAACAATAATGCAACACTATGGGTATTTCTGCAAGTAATTGCATGGACATGCATGTAATAAGGTGAGATAGTATATCACTTATGCAGATAGAGTAAAGTAAATACAATTAAGGAGGAGAAGACCTTGCTTGAAATAAAATCAAACGACGAAAAGACGCCTGCAAGAATCCTTGTGATCGGTGTAGGTGGAGCTGGTAACAATGCAGTAAACAGAATGATCGACGAAAATGTGGAGGGTGTTGAGCTCATAGCGATCAATACCGATAAGCAGATTCTTTCACAGAGCAGAGCAACAACAAAGATTCAGATAGGTGAGAAACTTACTAAGGGTCTTGGCGCAGGCGCCAAGCCTGAGATCGGTGCAAGTGCTGTTGAGGAAAACAGAGAAGAGATCACAGATATTATGAAAGATGCCAATATGGTATTTGTTACCTGTGGTATGGGTGGTGGTACCGGAACGGGTGCAGCACCGGTCGTAGCTGAGATCGCAAGAAATCTTGGTATATTGACAGTTGGTGTTGTAACAAAGCCATTCTCATTCGAGGGTAAGCCAAGAATGAACAATGCTGTTAATGGTATTGCCAAGCTGAAGGAAAACGTAGATACACTGATCGTTATTCCTAACGATAAGCTTCTTCAGATATGTGACAAGCGTACAAGCATCCCGGAAGCATTGAAGAAAGCAGACGAAGTTCTTCAGCAGGGTGTTCAGGGCGTAACGGATCTGATCAATAAGCCGGGTCTTATCAACCTTGACTTTGCAGATATCCAGACAGTCATGAGAGATAAGGGCGTTGCACATATCGGTATCGGAAGAGCGAGCGGTGATAATAAGGCCGTTGATGCAATCAAGTCCGCGATGGATAGCCCGCTTCTTGAGACAACTGTTGCAGGCGCATCAGATATTATAGTCAACTTCTCAGGTAATATTGGTATCGTAGAGGCATATGACGCGATTACATATCTGACTGAGGTTGCAGGAGATGGCGCTAATATTATCTTTGGTACAGTTGATAACGATGTGATGGGCGAGGATGTTTGCATTACCATTATCGCAACAGGTATCGAGGGTAATGCGGCAAATGCAGCTACTGTCAGCATTCCAAACCAGAGTGCGAAACCGGCGTCTACTGTAACACAGTTGAAGACACCGACTTATTCTGGACAGCCTATAACAAGTGCTGCAAATATTACGAAGCCTTCATTTATGAATACAGCATCCAAACCGGTATCTTCAGGTATCGATCATGCTGCAAGCCAGCCAAAACCGGCACCTGTTAAGCCACAGGCCGGCACGGCAAGTGGAATCAAGATTCCGGATTTCCTCAAGAGAGGTTAATATATTACAGCAATTCATTCATAATTGGGATAAATAAAAACACGGAGCAACCGGCGATTGTATATCGGTTGCTCCGTATTTTTGTGGCGAAGATGCAGACCGGAGAGGCCGGCATTTATATTTGCAGATTTTTTCATATCTTGTTACGGATCATATTTTTTATAGATCAATATTGCTGCGGTTGTAGCTGATACTGCTTGCCAGAATACTTCTTAAGTCACTCTGGTCTATTGTATTTATTGTATTTGCATTTAAAGTATTGGCATTTATCAGATCCTGCGCACTCTGTGTACCAAGTCTAAACAGATCTGACAATGAGTCGTTGGATGAGGAATCACTGCCTTCCGAATCTGTGTCACCGATGCTCCCGATAATATCCATCATGGTATCATAGTATGTCATCAGAAGCTGGTACTCCTGATAGGATAGTGCGTTTTGCGTATTTTCTGCAATCCGGGTGCCATATATAAATGACTGATTGCCGGAAACGGCAGACTGACGGTTGGAGACAGTCTGACCATCGGTTACTGCAGTCTGGTATGAGCCCGATGCATTTGCATTACCCGCTGTATCATATGTGACGGTCATGCCTGATATATCAATGCCTGACTGCATGGTTGAAAAGATTTTGGCAACGTAATTCTGTGTTTCGGTATAAGGCGGAACTCCGCCATACTTTGCTACGGCACCTGAACCGGCATTGTATGCGGCTATCATCAGTGTCTGATTGCCATCGTACATATCGGATAATGTACTGAGAAGTCTGGCACCGCCCATGATGTTTTGATATGGGTCGTAAGCATTTTCCACTCCCATGGCTTTGGCGGTGGATGGCATAAGCTGCATGATGCCGATGGCGCCTGCTGATGAGGTGACCTGCGGTTGAAATCTGGATTCATTGTATGCGATCGCTTTGAGCAGATCATAAGAAACATTGTATTTTTCAGAGGCTTCTCTGAATATGTCATCCAGATTATAAGATGTTGTCTGTGCGTTCAGCTTGTCCGTTTCCTCTGTTAAAATGTTGTCAAAGCTTGTACCTGATGCTGACGGGGTCTGCTTTACATTATTTACGGCATAGCTGCTGCCATCTATATAACCGATTCCTTCTACATATTGCATCTTGTATCTCCTTTGTATAACCATATCATAAATAATATTACAGATTATATCACACATATCGGCAAAAACCAATGTAGAATTAAGAGGATAAGCGGATAAATAAATGATTCTTAAGTCTATAATTTTATTTAACATAATGCATAGGACGTGATATAATGAGCATTGCACAGGCCTGCGCTTGCGGAAGCCTGTATAATGCGAAAACACACATGGAGGGGCGTATCTATGAAATATATAGTGAGCGGCAGTGAGATGGCCAGAATAGATGAGTATACAACAAGTATTATCGGTATACCGCAGATGGTTCTGATGGAGCGCGCTGCATTGGCCGTATATGATTTTATTGCAGAGAAGTTTGGAAAAAGTGCAAAAGTGCTTGTGGCTGTGGAAAGTGGAAATAACGGGGGAGATGGAATTGCTGTTGCCAGGATGCTTGATCAGGCCGGATACGATGTGGAAGTATACTGGGTCAATGGACTGAGCAGTGCAAGTGATGGATTTGACCGTCAGTATGCCATTGCCAAAAAGCTGAATGTAAAATTCACTGATGAGATACTTGATTCCGGATATGATATCGTGATAGACGGTATCTTTGGTGTGGGTCTGTCACGTGCAGTGACAGGCAAACAGGCGGAGGCAATCAACGCATTAAATGATATAGATGCATATAAGATCGCAATCGACATTCCTTCAGGTATAGATTCTTATACAGGATTTGTGCTTGGAACTGCTTTTCGCGCGGATGCTACGATCACATTTGGCTTTATGAAGCAGGGACTTCTGCTTGCGATGGGGTATGAGTATGGTGGAAAGGTAACGGTTGCAGATATCGGGTTCCCTGCTCAGGCTGTAGATTTTGTGAGACCGACATTGTACACATATGATGAGAATGATGTGGACAATCTGCTCCCATATCGTAAATCAGATTCCCATAAGGGAAGCTTCGGAAAAATTGGTGTGATAGGCGGAAGTATGAACATGGCAGGAGCAGTCATGTTTGCTGCCGAGTCTGCTTATCGGATGGGCTGTGGCCTTGTCAGAGTATGTACAGTGGAGGAAAACAGGCATATTTTACAGACTGCTCTCCCGGAGGCCATGCTGACGACTTATGATAAGACAGATAAGAATTCTGTGAGAGAGGCACTGAAGGATGTTTGCAGCTGGGCTGATGTTATTGTGCTGGGACCTGGACTCGGCACGGAGGAATATGCATCTTATATTGTTGAAAAAGTCCTTCGAACATATAATAAGACGATCATCCTTGATGCGGATGGCTTAAATATTGTTGCGCGGGATATTGAATTGCTGGATCTTACGGAGGCACAGGTGATCGTGACGCCGCATCTCATGGAAATGTCAAGGCTGACAGGAGTGAAGCTGTCAGATATCAAAGAAAATAAATATGAGATAGCCAGAAAATTTGCCAACAGACACCATGTGGTAGTTGTATTAAAGGATGCACGAACCATCGTGTCCAATGGTGAGGTACAGGCATATATGAACACAACCGGTAATAATGGTATGGCTACGGGTGGATCAGGAGATGTGTTATCAGGTGTTATTGCAGGCTTGTGCGGTCAGGGAATGGATTGTTTTGACGCTGCCAAACTTGGCGTCTGCATGCATGGACTTGCAGGACAGGAGGCGGCAATCAACAAGGGAAGATACAGTATGATTGCAAGAGATATAGTGAAGAGTATCACGAAAGTTCTGGAAGGAGACTATTATGTTAACTAAAGAGGTTGGATATAACCGCATATTTGCAAGAATTAATGTAGACAATATCAGATATAACATCGAAAAAATGAAATCATTGGTCAAACCGGATATGAAGATCCTGGTCGTGATCAAGGCAGATGCCTATGGTCATGGTGCAGTCGCACTGGCTGACAGGATTGATGATCTGGCAGATTATTATGGTGTTGCGACGATCGATGAGGCTGTTGAATTGCGCGAGGCGGGTATAGACAAACCGATTTTGATCATCGGATATACAGATTGTGAGGATTATGATCGTGTTATTGCATATAATATAACACAGGCAGTGTATGATGTCAGAGAATGCGAGAAGCTGTCTGAGCTGGCGGTCAGTATGCATAAAAAAGCCAAGGTACATATTAAGGTTGATACAGGCATGTCGCGGATCGGATTCCCGGTATCAGAGGAGGGAATTAATGCTGCTGCAAAGCTTGCGGATATGCCGGGATTGGATATCGAAGGAATCTTTACGCATTATGCAAAAGCTGATGAGAGAGATAAAACATATGCTTATGGACAGAAAAAGAAGTTCCTGTATTTTATAGATGAACTGGAGAAAAAGGGAATGTCATTTGCAATCAGGCATATAGATAACAGTGCGGGAACTATGGAGATGGACGATGATGAATTCGATATGGTAAGACTCGGTATTGTAACATACGGACTGTATCCTTCGGATGAGGTTGACAAGTCTGTTATAATAAAACCAGCCATGTCGCTTATTGCACATGTGGCTCATGTAAAAGTCCTTCCGGAGGGTGTTGGTGTCGGATATGGATGGACTTATGTAACAACGAAACGTACAAGGGTTGCAACGGTGACTGTCGGATATGCAGATGGATATCCGCGTGCCCAGTCTAATCTTGGCCGGGTCATTATACATGGCAGATATGCATCGATCATAGGAAGAGTCTGCATGGATCAGATCATGGTTGATGTGACGGACATTCCTGATGTTGCGGTCAGAGATGAGGTCGTACTGATAGGTAGGGATGGAGACTGCGCGATCTCTGTGGAGGAGGTTGCAGCTCCGGCAGCAAGCTTCAATTATGAGCTTGTATGTAATATCGGAAGACGCGTACCGAGAGTATATAATGAGAGTGGACGGGATACGATCTGTGTAAATTATCTTTTATAGTGTATACACTGGATGATTATTGGAGATACTTTGATTAGTTAGTAATAACAATAGGAGTGTGAAACAATTGATCATCAGAAGAGGCGATATATATTATGCTGATTTAAGACCTGTGATCGGCTCGGAACAGGGCGGAGTCAGGCCGGTACTTATTATACAAAATGAAGCGGGAAACAGACACAGTTCAACGGTAATCATTGCTGCGATAACTTCACAGATGCACAAGGCAAAGCTGCCTACTCATGTAGAACTTGATTCAAGGTATTGCGATATAGCCAAGGATTCTGTTATACTATTAGAGCAGGTGAGAACGATCGATAAACAGAGGCTGAGGGAAAAGGTGTGCCATCTTGATAATCAGATCATAAGACGTGTAAATGAGGCACTCAGGATCAGCCTTGAGTTATAAATAATAAGGAGAAAAATACTATATGTCCCAAAGTGGTCCCAGTAGCCTGAAAAGGCTGTTTTCAAAAAAAGCAAATGAGGAAAAGGTGGAGGAAGAGATTCTTTCCATGGTTGAAGAAGGTCATGAGCAGGGCGTTATTGAAGAAAATGAAGCGGAGATGATCTCCAATATCTTTGAGTTTGGCGATAAGGATTCAAGAGACATCATGACCAGCAGACAGAAGATAATAGCTGTAGAAAAGATAGTAACAGTGAATGAAGCATTGCATTTTGCACTGGAAAATCAGTTCTCCAGATATCCGGTATTTGAAGATGATATAGATAATATAATCGGTGTGGTACATCTGAAGGATTTGATTGCAGCATATCTCAGAGACCCGAACATACCGGTAACGGAAGTCATGGAGGATCCGATTTTTATCCATCCGACGTACACGATATCCAAGCTGCTGCAGAAAATGCAGATAGAGAAGATACATATGGCAATCGTACTGGATGAATATGGTCAGACCGAGGGGCTTGTTACGATGGAGGATATTATCGAGGAAATCGTTGGCAATATCCTGGATGAGCATGATGAAGATGAAGAGACAGATGTTCGTCGTCTGGCCGGCGGCGCCTATCTTGTAAAGGGCGGCGCAGCACTCGATGAGCTGGAAGATATCATGGGAATTGAGTTCCCGGATAAAGATTTTGAGACACTGAACGGTTTTCTGCTGTATGAACTTGGCAGACTTCCGCTTGATGATGAGAAGATAGAAATCATATATCAGGGATATAAATTTATTCCTGTTAAGATATGCGACAAGATGATGACACTTGTCAAAATAGAAAAATCATATGAAAAAGAAGATAAGGAGTAAGAGGTAATGTCAGGACATTCAAAATTCGCAAATATCAAGCACAAGAAAGAGAAAAATGATGCGGCAAAGGGTAAGATCTTTACGATCATCGGAAGAGAGATTGCGGTAGCAGTAAAGGAAGGCGGATCTGATCCGGCTAACAATAGCAAGCTTCGTGATGTGATTGCCAAAGCGAAGGCGAATAATATGCCAAATGATACGATTGAAAGAGGTATCAAGAAGGCTGCTGGAGATGCTAATTCTGTTAACTATGTATCAATTACATATGAAGGATATGGACCAAGTGGTACTGCAATCATTGTAAATGCACTTACGGACAATAAGAACAGAACAGCTTCCAATGTCAGAAATGCATTTACCAAGGGTGGTGGAAATGTTGGAACAACAGGTTGTGTATCATTTATGTTTGATGAGAAAGGTCAGATCATTATCGACAAAGAAGAGTGCAGTATGGATGCAGATGATCTGATGATGACCGCGCTTGACGCAGGTGCAGAGGATTTTGCTGATGAGGAAGACAGCTATGAGATCATTACATCCCCTGAGGAGTTTACAGTTGTACGTGAAGCATTGGAGAAGGCCGGAATACCGATGGCATCCGCAGAAGTTACAATGATTCCACAGAATTATGTTGAACTTACGAACGAAGATGATATTAAGAAAATGAACAGGATCCTCGATATGCTGGATGAGGATGATGATGTACAGTCTGTATATCACAATTGGGATGAATAATTAGAAAGGTAAAAATATGCCGATTTTTGTATTTTTTATCATATGGTATGCACTTTATGGAAAAAATAATCCGAAAATATTTCGGACATTGGAAGATAAGATACCTAAGATCATTGGTATACTGATTCTAATCAGCGTTTTTTCTTCCATGATTCCGCATGTGCTGAGCGCATCGATTGCACTGATTTTTTCATTGGCCCCACTTATTTTTATTGGTTGGCTGATCTATCGATTATCCGGCAGGGGCAAGAAGAAAGATCAGAGAAGTGATTATACATATTATCAGAATAATTATCAGGCCGAGGAGAAAAAACGCGGTATGGGAACATCCGTTACCGGCCTGACAAGATCTGTGCCAAAAAGACGTAAGATCGTCGAGAAGTTTAACAAAAAATATAAACTCAGTCTGACAGAAAAAGAGATAGAGCGAATCGTAGACGCATCCTATGTCTCTAATTGCTGGGAGCGGGAGATATACGACATGGACAGGGAATATGACACGCTATATCAGTGGTATAATGGTGCGTCAGGCTGGCTGCGTGCATATCTGCATGCCTTTCCGGTGCAGAGTGTATCCTCTGATTTTGAGATGCAGCGCAATATCTGCATGGATAGCTTTGATCAGATCTTCAGGGACATACAGCCGGGTAAGTTTGCAACGATCGATGATTGTGTTGATGCGATCAACAACAGATATATGACGGTCTTTGATGAGACGACATTTATGATCGCATATCGTTTCCTCGAATCAAACGGAAGAAAATATGAACTGCCGCATCTCGGCGTCATGAGAAATGAATCTGAGATGGACCGATTGAAAAGAAAATATGATGAAGCTGCAGAAAATATGGCTGGTCAGACAAGAACCAGAACAATGATGTAAGAGAAAGCTCCTCATGTGACATGTTATCACACAGAGGGGCTTTCTCTGGATAATAGACAGGATTGGTCAGTGAGCGAACAGTGAAACTATGACAGAATGGAGAAAATTATGAGATTGGTGATTCAGAGAGTAAAACATGCCAGTGTGGCTGTAGATGAGAAGATAGTTGGCAATATCGGGCAGGGACTTCTTGTTTTGCTCGGTGTTGGAGAGGGTGACACAGAAGCATATGCAGACAAATTTGTAGATAAGTTATTGAAGCTTCGGATCTTTGAAGATGGAGAGGGGAAAACGAATTTGAGTGTAAGTGATGTACATGGGGAGATCCTTGTGGTATCACAGTTTACATTATATGCAGACTGCAGAAAGGGCAACAGACCAAGCTTCGTGCATGCGGCACCTCCGCAGCAGGCAGAACAATTATATGAATACTTCAAGCAGCAGGTAAAAGAGAAGTATGGAGCTGTCGAATGTGGAATATTTGGAGCAGACATGAAAGTGGAGCTGTTAAATGACGGACCATTTACTATCATATGGGATAGTGAGGAATTGTGCTGAGGAGGAATATATGGATACGGGAAGGGTACAGGAAGTGACAAAAAAGCTGCATGAGAATGTAGCACGTGTGATCGTGGGAAAGGATCAGACGATAGAGTTTATTCTGACTGCATTGCTGGCAGGTGGACATGTATTGATCGAAGATCATCCGGGAACAGGTAAGACAATGCTTGCCAAAGCTGTTGCCAGGAGCATGAGCGGAGGTTTCAGACGGGTTCAGTTTACACCGGATCTGCTTCCGTCGGATATTACGGGGCTGAATATCTATGATCAGAGTGAGGGGAAGTTTGCATTGGTCAGAGGTCCTGTTTTTACAAATGTGCTTCTCGCTGATGAGATCAACCGTGCTACGCCGAGAACGCAGTCCAGTCTGCTTGAAGCAATGGAGGAATGTCAGGTGACAATTGACGGGGAGACACTTCCTCTCGATCTTCCTTTTTTTGTGATGGCTACGGAGAACCCTATAGAAACCATTGGAACCTATCCTCTGCCGGAGGCGCAGCTTGACCGATTTATTATGAAGCTCGATATGGGGATGAACAGTAAGACAACAGAATTGGACATCATTGACAGATTTATCCGGAATGAGCCGCTTAATGAGCTTGAACCGGTATGTGATATGCAGACCATATGTGAACTGCAAAAGGAGATCCGGCAGGTTTTTGTACATCCCTGTATACGGGATTACATTGTTGATATCATTATGGCAACCAGGGAAAGCAGCAAACTTGAAAGTGGAGTGAGCAGCCGTGGGACACTTGCGATGATCCGTTGCACCCAGGCGTATGCCGCCATGCAGGGGCGTGCTTATGTTGAACCGGATGATGTGATCAGACTTGCACCGTGTGTTCTGGGACATCGTGTGATAACATTTGGAGGAAACGGCCATTATATGAAAAATGCTGAGATCATACATGAGATCGTCTCGGGAATACCGGTTCCTGTAGAGAAGTGGGAGATATAGATGCAGCTGATTATTGCGATTATTATTGCTGCTATACTGTATTCAGTCCAGCAGAAGGTTTACAGAAAAATATGGAATAAAAATCTTAGCATACATATCCGGTTTGATGATACATGTGTCGCGTGTAAAAATGCATCAGGTATCACGGAAGAGATCGTAAATGATAAGTTTCTGCCACTTCCTGTTCTGCATGTCAAGTTTGCTACGGATCGGAGTTTTTCTTTTACCGATAGTGAAAATGCAGTTGTCACAGACTCTTACCACAGAAATGATGTGTTTTCTGTGATGGGACATCAGAAGATTACCAGAAAGCTCGCGTTCGATACAAGTAGGAGGGGCATGTTTTCTGTGACAGGAATTGATGTAATTGCCAGAGATTTTTTTATGACCAGATCTTTTGCAGCACACATTCCCAATCATACAGAGCTGTATGTATTTCCTGAAAAATACACGTGCGAACGATTCAGCAGTCTCTGTAATAAGATGCTTGGAGATGTGGAGATCAGGCGCGCCCTGACAGAGGATCCGTATGTCTTTGAGGGAATACGGGATTATGACAGGACATGCAGTATGCGCAGTATCAACTGGCATGCAACGGCCCGGACCGGGAATCTGATGGTCAACAAATATGGCCATTCTGCGGAGCATAGGATTAAGATATTGCTTAATATGGAACCTAATGTCATGTTCAAGGTAGAATATCTGCAGGAGATAGGAATCAGGCTTGCAAGTTCGGCGGCAGATTATTTTTTGCAGGAGCATTTTCCTGTCATGCTGGAATCAAATGGAACAGACATGATTACCGGTGAACCGGAGATCGTGGAGTCCGGTTCGGCTCCGAATCATATGATCTCCATAGATAAAAATCTTGCAAGAATAGCCGGCAATTACGGATTGGATCATTTTATGCATATTATTGAGAGAGAGATCGTGGAGGGGGCAAATGATATATCATATGTTATCATTTCGTCTTACTGCAAGGAAGATCTGCTTATCAAGCTGGATTATCTGAAGAGATCGGGTGCCTGTGTCAGCATGATCGTCCCTCATTATGATATACAGGTTCCTGATACGGGCAGAAGCTATATCTACGGATGGGAGGTTAAACTGGATGAAGCATAGAATAGAACTTGTTCGCCGAATTCTAAGGTTTTGTTATGAGGCATTATTTTCATTGCTTTTGATGGATTTTTTTCTGATCTTATTTATCAAAGAACGACCGTCTGTTATGGGCAATCTTATGGTCCTTGGGTTATATGTTGTCTCGTATCTGGGTAGAGAGTGGAGTCCTAATGTTCTTGTACTGCTGCTGTGCCATGTGATCCCTGTTGCAGGTATTGTATTCGCCCCGGTCAGCAGAGGATTTCTATGTGGAATTATCCTGCTTGATATATATCTGTTCTGTGAGGCTTATGCATATTTCAGAAGGAATATGGTGTTGATGCCTGTCACGGACCTGCCGTGGGCAACATTTCTTCTGAGCTTTATTATCTATCTGTATGGATATTTTACCCACAGTGCTATTATCGTGAAACACGCATACATCATACCGGTGATGCTGATATTTATATATCTTGTCAGTATATATCTGGATGGCCTCAGAAAGTATCTGGAATCTGTGAGGGATGTGGAAGGGCTGCCTGTCCACAGAATGATCTTCGTCAACACGATGATCGTAGCGGTTGTGCTTGGTATATTGCTGCTTGCTATCACGGCATGCAGGATAATTGATATCGGAAGCATTTTTGCAGGTCTCGGAAGGGGACTTGTTGCCATTGGAAGAGTGATATGGCTTGTGTTTTCCTTTTTTGGAGCAATACTTGGAAGCCTGATCACGACGGGCAGGAGCAATCTGGCGGCACATAGTGACACGTATGGCAACGAGATCGGGAAAGCTGCCGGGCCGCTTGGAAATGCAATGGAAACTGTGTTAAAGTTTGTTTTATTTGCAGCTCTCTTATATCTGATATACAGGATCCTTGTGAAGCTGGTGCACGTATTGGCTGTGAAGAGACAGTGTGAAGGTGACATTGTAGAGGACATGGGTAAGAAAAATGAGCGAAGGATCAGGAGGGAATATATTGGTGGTATACATCTGAAACGATTAAATGATGAGGAAAAAATAAGGCGGTTATACCGTAACAGTATATTGCAGCACAGATATGATATAAAGCTGGATGTGGGAAAAACCACCCGGATGATCGAACAGGAAATATCGGATAAAAGGCTGGGAGATGTACATAATATGACAGAAATATACAATTCGGTTCGTTATGGTGAATGTAAAGCGGACAGACATCTTGTCAAATCCATGAAACAGCTTGTAAAACATGAACCGTCCGGCAGTAAAACCAATTGAATAATTTATATTCATGTGCTAAAATATAGATAGTTTTATTGCTGACCAGGAGGATAAATAATATGAAGAAAGTTGCTTATATTGCATCTGAATGTGTGCCGTTTATTAAAACTGGCGGACTTGCGGATGTTGTGGGGACATTGCCAAAGATCTTTGACAAGAAAGAATATGATGTGAGGGTTATTATACCGAATTACATGTGCCTTCCGGCAAAATATAAAGAGAAGATGCGTTACCTTACGCATTTTCATATGGATATCGGCTGGAAACAGCAGTATGTAGGTGTTATGTATCTTGAATATGAAGGCGTGCCTGTTTATTTTATAGACAATGAATATTATTTTAACGGTTTCAATATTTATGGGGATATTAAATGGGATATTGAAAAATTCTGTTATTTTTGTAAGGCTGCATTGTCTATTCTTCCGAGTATCGGCTTTAGACCGGATATTGTTCATTGCCATGACTGGCAGGCAGGACTGGTGCCTGTTTATCTTAAGACAGTATTTGCAAATAATCCGTTCTATCAGGGAATTAAGTCCATAATGACGATTCATAATCTTCAGTTCCAGGGTAAGTGGGATATTAAGACCATTCAGGAATATTCGGGTCTTCCGAGTTATCTGTTTACACCGGATAAGCTGGAGATTAAGAAGGATGCAAGTATGCTCAAGGGTGGTCTTGTGTATGCTGACAAGATAACGACTGTGTCCAATACCTATGCGCAGGAGATACAGACTCCACAGTATGGAGAGGGACTCGAGGGTCTGCTCAGTGCAAGACATGAGTCATTGTGGGGCATTATCAATGGTATAGATTATAATGAGTATAATCCTGCAACAGACAAAAAGATATTTAAGAATTATACGATCAAGAATTTCCGTAAGAATAAAGTGGAGAATAAGGTACAGCTTCAGAGGAAACTGGGACTTCCTGAGGATCCGAATGCATATATGATCGGTATCATATCCAGACTGACAGACCAGAAGGGTCTTGATCTGGTCGATCGTGTTATGAATGATATCTGTACGGATGGTACACAGTTTGTTGTACTTGGAACGGGCGATAGAAGGTATGAGGATATGTTCAGATATTATCAGGGTATTCATCCTGCAAAAGTATCTGCAAACATTTATTTTTCAAATGATCTGTCACATGAGATGTATGCTGCATGTGATGCAATGCTGGTACCTTCACGATTTGAGCCTTGTGGACTGACACAGCTTATGGCACTGCGGTACGGTACACTTCCTATCGTCAGAGAGACAGGAGGATTGAAGGATACTGTTCAGCCTTATAACGAGTTTGCCGGTGAGGGTACGGGCTTCTCGTTTGCCAATTATAATGCATTTGAACTTCTTAATACAATTAATTATTCCAAGAGAATATTCTTTGACTATAAGGATGCATGGCAGAATATGCAGGAGCGTGCAATGCAGCAGAATTACAGCTGGACTAATTCGGCAGAGATATATCAGAGACTGTACGAGCAGGTATAATATAATACAATATAATATAGACAAACGATGTGAGCTGTTGCGTTATAATGATATGGCATGTGGATATGCGTGCTGTATCGTTATAATGTGACAGCTTTTTTGGTTGAAGAGATCGTTGATATAACGTAAATAAAAACAGTCGAATAAAAAGATAAAAAAGTAGTTGACAATATTTGTATATGGTTATATAATGCAAAACATAGAAAACCTAGTAGTATTATAGGAAATATATTTGAAGATAATAGGAGGAAAAAATTATGAGTAAAATAGTTGGAAGTGCATTAGAATTAATTGGAAATACACCATTATTAAAAGCAGATCGTTATGCGAAGAAGGCAGGGGCAACAGAGGCGACCATTCTTGCCAAGCTTGAGTATCTGAATCCGGCAGGATCAGTGAAGGACCGTATCGCACTTGCGATGATAGAGGATGCTGAGAAGAAGGGAACATTGAAACCGGGAGCAACTATCATAGAGCCTACATCAGGTAATACAGGTATCGGACTTGCGGCTGTTGCAACAGCCAAGGGATATAAGGCGATTCTCACACTGCCTGATACCATGAGTGTTGAGAGAAGAAATCTGCTTCAGGCATATGGCGCTGAGCTTGTTCTGACTGAGGGCGCCAAGGGTATGAAGGGAGCTATCGCCAAGGCTGAAGAGTTAAAGGAGAGTATTCCGGGATCAGTGATTCTCGGACAGTTTGTAAACCCTGCGAATCCTGCGGTACATAAGGCAACTACAGGTCCTGAGATATGGGATCAGACGGATGGCAAGGTAGACATTTTTGTAGCAGGTGTAGGAACTGGTGGAACAGTGACCGGCGTCGGTGAATATCTGAAGTCTCAGAATCCGAATGTCAAGGTCGTTGCGGTAGAGCCGGCAACCAGCCCTGTATTATCCAAGGGAACACCGGGCGCACATAAGATCCAGGGTATTGGAGCAGGATTTGTACCAGATGTATTGAATACAAAGGTCTATGATGAGATCATTGCAATAGAGAATGAAGATGCATTTGAGGAAGGAAGAGCATTTGCACTCAGTGAGGGAATTCTGGTTGGTATTTCTTCAGGAGCAGCGTTAAAAGCAGCATCTATCTTAGCTGCAAGACCGGAGAATAAGGGAAAGACGATCGTAGCACTTTTGCCTGATTCAGGTGACAGATATCTTTCAACTCCGTTATTTAGCAGAAACTAGTATTCTTGACTTTTGGACGCTCGGATTATATAATTCATATAATACAACTCGGATTGTAGGGAATTATATATTCCGGGCGTTTTCGTGTATTTGTCAGAGAAAATGAGAAGACAGATGTGTTCTTGAATTGGAGGAATCAGGATGAAGATATCAACGAAAGGAAGATATGCGTTAAGGCTGATGCTTGATCTGGCAGTCTATAACACAGGAGAGCCTATCGCATTGAAAGATATAGCTAAGAGGCAGAATATTTCAGAGAAGTATCTTGAACAGATTATTTCTATACTGAATAAGGCAGGATTTGTAAGAAGTGTGAGAGGAGCACAGGGTGGATATATTCTCACGCGTGATACCAGAGATTATACTGTAGGTATGATCCTGCGACTGACAGAGGGGGAGCTGGCTCCTGTTAGTTGTGTGGGTACAGAGGCGGTTCCATGTGATCGCATGGATGAATGTGTAACTATAAAGATATGGCAGCGTCTGTATGACGCCATCAATGGCGTGGTGGATGGAATAACACTGGCAGACATGGTAGAGTGGCAGAGTGAAAAAGCGGACCAGTATGTGATATAAATATAATGGGTAAAGATTTAACAAAAGGACCGGTTATGAGCTCTATGCTGCGTTTTGCCGGTCCGATGATTTTAGGAAATCTATTACAACAATGTTATAATATAGCAGATACGCTGATCGTCGGAAAGTATCTGGGAGCGAATGCACTGGCGGCAGTCGGGTCTTCATTTACGTTGATGACATTTCTGACATCTATCCTGTTGGGACTTTGTATGGGAAGTGGAGCTTTTTTCTCCATATGTTATGGACGGCGCGATGAAAAAGGTCTGCAGGAGGGGGTTTGGACATCATTTATACTGATCACAGGTATAACGATTCTTCTGAATGTACTGACTTTTGTATGTCTGGATCAGATACGGGTTCTGCTTCGGGTCCCGGAGAGTGTGTGGGGAGCTATGAGAGAGTATCTTTCCGTTATATTCTGGGGGATTCTTGCAACCTTTCTGTATAATTTTTTTGCTTCTTTTTTGCGCGCAGTGGGTAATTCCGTTATACCTTTGATATATCTTGCCATATCGTCTGTACTGAACATAGCGCTGGATCTGTTATTTATTCTGGTGTTCAAACGGGGCGTAGCGGGTGCGGCGGAAGCGACAGTGATTGCCCAGTATGTAGCCGGAATCGGCATAGCAGGTTATACGATATTGCAATATCCGCAGTTGCGGGAACTGCGGCAACATTTTCGGATCAGAATGTCCTGCGTAAAGGAGATTGCCGGGTTCTCGATTTTGACATGTGTTCAGCAGTCTGTGATGAATTTTGGTATCCTGATGGTGCAGGGGCTGGTCAACAGTTTCGGTCCGGTTATTATGGCTGCATTTGCGGCAGCAGTCAAGATCGATGCGTTTGCCTATATGCCGGTACAGGATTTTGGAAATGCATTTTCCACATTTATTGCACAGAATTATGGGGCACGGAACGAGAAAAGAATTCGAGAAGGTCTTAAAGATGCAATCATTGTATCTTTTGGCTTCTGTATTCTTGTGTCGTTGGTTGTATGTATTTTCGCCCGGCCGTTGATGGGAATATTTGTGGAAGCCGGAGAGAGTGAGATCATTGCAGAGGGAGTCAGATATCTGCGTATTGAGGGGGCGTTTTACTGTGGAATCGGCTGTCTGTTTCTCTTGTATGGTTTGTATCGGGCGTTAGGTAAGCCGGGAATGTCGGTGGTGCTGACAGTCATATCTCTGGGAAGCCGCGTTGTACTTGCCTATCTGTTGTCTGCAATCCCGGCTTTTGGTGTGACCGGAATCTGGTGGGCTGTACCAATCGGCTGGTTTCTGGCTGATACGACCGGGATAGTCTATTACATAGTCCGAAGAAGGCGGCTTTTTAAATTTGATTTATATGAAACGTAAGACATTAGGGAATGTAAGATATTTAGATCATATGATGTGAAATAATACATTGCAGATCATGGGAAGTGTAATTTTACATTGCGAACATAAAATGTAGTTGGATATAGGGGATACCTATAACCGGCTACATTTTTTGCGTATTGGACATTGTTGGAATCTCATGATAATATATCCTTGTAATCAGGTAGGAATACAAAGAAAATATATAAAAAAATAATAGAGTGGAATAGCCACGGAAAGAGGTATATTATGAGCAAAAAAGCATATTCAGAAAGAAATCTTAAGTTTGAGACATTACAGTTACATGTAGGACAGGAGCAACCGGATCCTGTAACAGATGCGAGAGCGGTACCGATCTATCAGACATCTTCCTATGTATTTAGGAACTGCGATCATGCGGAGGCAAGATTTGGTCTGTCGGATGCAGGAAATATCTACGGAAGACTTACCAATCCGACAGAGGATGTGTTTGAGCAGAGGATCGCAGCACTTGAAGGCGGTGTTGCAGCACTTGCGGTTGCATCCGGTGCGGCAGCGATCTCTTATACGATCCAGAATCTCGCACAAAACGGAGATCATATCGTAGCTGCCAAGAATATTTACGGTGGTACATATAATCTGCTTGCACATACACTTCCAGAGTATGGTGTTACGACTACTTTTGTTGATCCATTTAATTATGAGGAAGTTGAAAATGCGATAAAAGATAATACAAAAGCGGTATTTATCGAGACATTGGGCAATCCGAATTCAGATGTTGTAGACATTGAGAAGCTGGCAGGAATTGCACATGCACATAAGATTCCGCTGGTCATTGATAACACATTTGCAACACCGTATCTGGTTCGCCCTATCGAGTATGGAGCTGACATCGTTGTACATTCTGCAACCAAGTTTATCGGAGGGCATGGTACAACGATTGGTGGTGTAATCGTGGATAGCGGTAAGTTTGATTGGGAGGCGAGTGGTAAATTCCCATCATTGACAGAACCGAATCCAAGTTATCATGGTATCAGCTTCACCAAAGCCGTCGGTGCTGCCGCGTTCGTGACGAAGATCCGTGCTATTCTGCTTCGTGATACTGGAGCTACACTGTCACCATTCCATGCATTCTTCTTCCTTCAGGGACTTGAGACATTGTCACTTCGTGTGGAGCGTCATGTGGAAAATGCATTGAAGGTCGTACAGTACCTCGAGAACCATCCGCAGGTTGAAAAAGTAAATCATCCGTCTGTTTCCAATGATCCGGAGCAGCAGGCGTTATATAAGAAATATTTTCCAAATGGAGGCGGTTCAATCTTTACATTTGAGATCAAGGGTGATGCAAAGAAGGCAAGAGATTTCATCGATAATCTGGAGCTGTTCTCACTGCTTGCCAATGTTGCAGATGTAAAGTCACTGGTTATTCATCCGGCATCTACAACCCATTCCCAGTTAAATGAGGCAGAACTCCTCGATCAGGGAATCAAGCCGAATACGATTCGTTTGTCCATCGGAACAGAGAATATTGATGATATTATTGAGGATCTTGATGAGGCTTTCAAGGCTATCCAGTAATAGTTTCGTGTAGACTATAACAGGGAGGGTCAGATATAGATTATAGAAGGCATATATGCCTGCTGTACATATCTATATCTGACCCTCCCTGTTTTTGGTTGACGGACAGGGTATTTGGCTTTAAGATATAGATAATATATAGAAGGACAGGAGCAGAATATGCGGGAAGAGTTTATCAGAACAGAGCTTTTGCTGGGAGAGACAGCTATGGAGAGATTGTCACAGGCACGAGTCGCCGTCTTCGGTGTCGGTGGCGTCGGTGGTTATGTGGTTGAGGCATTGGCAAGAAGTGGCGTCGGCGCATTGGATATCATAGACAGCGATGTGGTGAGTGTGTCGAATATTAACAGGCAGATTATTGCACTGCACAGTACAGTTGGAAGATATAAGGTTGATGTCATGGCAGAGAGAATACAGGATATAAATCCGGATTGCAGAGTCAATGTCCATAGATGCTTTTATCTTCCTGATACAAAGGATACATTTGATTTTTCTCAGTATAATTATGTTGTGGATGCAGTGGATACTGTCACAGCCAAGCTGGCGCTTGTCATGGAGGCAGAAGCACATCATGTCCCGATTATAAGTAGTATGGGAGCCGGCAATAAACTGGACCCTGCGGGTTTTTGTGTGGCAGATATCTATGAGACATCAGTATGCCCACTTGCCAAGGTTATGCGCAGGGAATTAAAAAAGCGTGGTGTAAAACGGCTGAAAGTCGTTTATTCCAAGGAGGAGGCCAGAAAACCATTGCAGGAAAGTGATCTGCGAAAGGCGGATTCAGAGGGCTGTGATTCTGTTGTTTGTGAGACTTCTTCTCATGAGACTGCTGCTTGTAGTAATATATTAAAACAGGAGACTGTCAGTCCACAAAAACGTGTGACACCAGGATCAACAGCATTTGTGCCGTCGGTTGTCGGGCTCATTATTGCATCAGAAGTGATTCATGATCTATGTGGGGATGATCATATATTATTATAATATTATTTTCTGGTTGCAATACGGTAGAATATGGAGAATCCTGATTTCACCCGTACGGAAGGCAACCACAGTACGGTAGAAAATTGAGAATCCTGATTTTACCCGTACGGAAGGCAACCACAGTACGGTAGAAAATTGAGAATCCTGATTTTACCCGTACGGAAGGTAGATGTAGTACGGTAGAAAATTGAGAATCCTGATTTCACCCGTACGGAAGGTAGATGTAATACGGTAGAAAATTGAGAATTCTGATTTCACCCGTACGGAAGGTAGATGTAATACGGTAGAAAATTGAGAATCCTGATTTCACCCGTACGGAAGGTAGATGCAATACGGTAGAATATGGAGAATCCTGATTTCACCCGTACGGAAGGCAACCACAGTACGGTAGAATATTGAAAATCCTGATTTCACCCGTACGGAAGGCAGCTGTAATATGAGATAAAAATTTGGGATATGATTTACTCGTGGGATTTTATTTGGATGAAATTGTAACTTTCAGGCGGACATTTTATCGAGTTTTTCGTGTTAAAAACAAGCTGTATTTGATGGTAAAGTCATGTATCATATAGCATTTCTTCTTTGTTGTGCTCAATTTGTAGAGAAGAATGGTAAAATGGAGTGAACGGATTGAAAAAAATAAGAGTAATAAATGTATATGTATGGTTATTTGGTGTAATTGCTGCTATATTGGTTATATTGGCTGTTCTTCATTCCAGGTTTCAGAATATTATGATAGCATTGTTTATGATTATTCTTTTTTTCCTGACGAAATTCCTTCAGAAGCAACAAATGTATCATGGATCGTATGTCCTTCCCTTATGCAGGGAAGTGGATATGAATATGGAGATATAGACCATACAGGCTATCTTTTGCCAAGGAACAGGCGGTTTTCCCGCCTGTTAAAATAGCCGGTTCTCTGATCGGTTATAGGCTCAGTGCATTGATTTTTTCAAGTTCTTCTTCTGTAAAAGGTGCGCTTTCTAAGACTTTCAGGTTATCGAGAATCTGGTCTGTTTTGGAGGCGCCAATTAATACGCTGGTCACGATGCCGTCCTTTAATATCCAGTTCAGTGCCATCTGTGCCAGGCTTTCTCCTCTCTGCTTTGCGATTTCATTTAATCCACGAATGATTGTCAGTTTTTCCTCTGTCAGCTGGCTTGCCTGCAAAAATCTTCCATCTGTGGCGATGCGACTGTCTGATGGAATTCCATTTAAGTATCGGTTGGTCAGTGTTCCCTGTGCCAGTGGACTGAATGCAATGATTCCTTTGCCTGCTTTGACGGCTGCTTCTTTTAGCCCGTTTTCTTCAATCGTATGGTCAAAAATAGAATAACGGTTCTGATTGATGATAAATGGGCAATGCAGTTCTTTCAGAATCCTGGCTGCCTGTTCCATATGAATTCCATCATAATTGGAAAGTCCGATGTATAGTGCTTTTCCGCTTCGAACGATCTGTGCCAGCGTCTCCATCGTTTCTTCTAATGGAGTCTCAGGGTCCATACGATGATGATAAAATATATCCACATAATCCAAACCCATTCTTTTCAGACTCTGATCCAAACTTGCAATCAGATACTTTTTACTTCCCCAGTTTCCGTAAGGTCCATCCCACATTACATAACCGGCTTTTGTACTTATTAGAAGCTCATCGCGGTAAGCACCCAGATCTTCTTTTAAAATTCTTCCAAAGTTGGTTTCTGCACTTCCGGGTTCAGGCCCATAGTTGTTTGCAAGATCAAAATGTGTGATTCCATGATCAAATGCTGTAAAACATAATGCTTTCATATTTTCATAATCACAATTTGATCCGAAATTATGCCAGAGTCCAAGGGAAAGTTGTGGCAGCAGCAGTCCGCTTTTTCCACATCTTTTGTACTTCATGGTTTCATAACGTGTTACGTTTGCCTGATACATTGTTCATCGCTCCTTTTGAATTTATACTCTTTACAAAAGATAGCACTTCAAGTACACTTGAAGTCAATAGGTTTTAAGGAGATATTTTATGGAGACATATACAATAAAAGAAGTTGCCGAAATGTTTCAGCTTCCTTCTTCTACTCTTCGATATTATGAAGATATGGGACTTTTAACAAATGTTGACCGCAGCAAATCGGGACAGCGTGTCTATACACAAGGACACATTAATCGTCTGAAAACAATCTGCTGTTTTAAAAAGACAGGGATATCGATTGCTAAACTTCAACAGTTTTTTTTCTGTGAAGAAAATGAAGCTGACCATATCGATGAGATTTTAGCACTTCTAAATGAGCAGCAGACACATATTTTAGAGGAAATTGAACAGTATCAGGCTTCCCTGAAGCATCTAAAACGCAAGATTACTTATTATACAGATATGAAGAGCAGCTTTAGTAATGGTACGCCACTTCCAAACTGGGCAGACTATCGAGATCTCTGATATCTATAAAAATATGTGAAGAAAACACCGATTTTGTTTCCATTTATTCCACTTTACAGCGTGGGAAAATGGAACTGGCTGCGGGTGTGTGGAGATATTTTTATAATGGATAAAATTGGGAAAGAAAAGCAGATGGGAGTATGGAACGTGGAACAGCAAAATATTGAACATAATGTTGATCATAAGGAACAACAGAATGAGAATCAAAATAAAAAACCAGATGAACAGAATAGCAGATGCAGGGATGTGGAGCGGAGTATCGTCAAGAAATATCGCAAGGAAATCTGGCGTAAATTCACGAAAGCAATCAATGAATATGATATGATTCAGGATGGAGACAGGATCGCAATCTGTATCTCCGGTGGCAAGGATTCTATGCTGATGGCAAAGCTCTTCCAGGAATTAGAGCGGCATGGAAGAAAAAACTTTGAGGTGGAATATCTGGTTATGAACCCGGGATATAATGATGCGAATTATAAAAATATCCTGTATAATGCCGATCTGCTACAGGTTCCGGTTACAGTGTTCGAGTCGGATATCTTTGATGTGGTGGATGACGTGGGTGGTTCACCATGTTATCTCTGCGCCAGGATGCGAAGAGGTCATCTCTACAGTAAAGCACAGGAACTTGGCTGCAACAAGATAGCACTTGGCCATCATTTTGATGATGTGATAGAGACCATTCTCATGGGAATGTTATATGGAGGGCAGATTCAGACCATGATGCCAAAGCTGCACAGTACAAACTTTCCGGGCATGGAGCTGATACGCCCCCTGTATCTGATACGGGAGGAAGATATCATTCACTGGAAGAATTATAATGAGCTTGTGTTTATTGACTGTGCATGTAAGGTGACGGAGAAAAAAGAATGGAATGAAATAAGCTCCAAGAGAGAGGAGATTAAGCTTTTGATAAGGGAACTTCGCAAGACGAATCCGTTTGTGGAAAAAAATATCTTCCGGAGTGTGGAAAATGTGAATCTGGATACGCTCATTGCATATAAACAGCATGGCGAGAGACATCATTTTCTGGACACATATGATATGTAAAAAGGCTGTCGCAGCCGGCATGTTTTACAGCATGTCCGCAGCGACAGCTTTTCTGATTGCACTTAAATTATGCGTCATCTCTGCATAAGAGTGCATAAAATGAAATGAGATACAGCCCACATAAGCCCACCAGCGCATATATGATACGCGCAAAAACTCCGGTTCCAAGGATTGCAGATACAAGATTAAAGTTAAAGAAACCGATCAATCCCCAGTTGATGGCACCGATGATTACAAGTGTCAGACAAAAACAATTTAAAAATTTCATACAATATCCTCCAATTCATATAGCAGCTTATCGGCTGCTCTGTCTTATGTTCCTGATAGTAGCTTTTCCTATTTTAGATAAAATATACATAATTCATAGCAAAATGCTTAATTCATACTAAAATGCCGAACAACAGTATGTCCGATATGAATAAGACTGTTATAAATCAACCAAAATAAAGAGATAGTTACTGATTAGGAAAGGAGATTTTTATGAAAGACAAAATATTTGGAGTTCTTCAGAGGGTTGGCCGTTCCTTTATGCTGCCGATTGCCCTGCTGCCGGTGGCAGGACTTTTGCTCGGACTTGGAAGCTCGCTTACCAATGAGACGATGCTTACGACTTATCATCTGACAGGCATTTTGGGCCCCGGAACCATATTGAATGCGATTCTCACTGTTATGTCGGAGGCAGGAAATATTATATTTGCAAATCTGCCGGTCTTATTTGCGATGGGTGTCGCCATCGGTATGGCGAAGCAGGAAAAAGAAGTGGCGGCATTATCGGCTGTAGTTGCTTTTTTTATCATGCATGCCTCTATTTCTGCCATGATAGAAATAAATGGCGGTGCCCGGAATCTGTTAAGTGGTTCCACTGCAAATGTATTAGGTATCACATCACTGCAGATGGGTGTATTTGGTGGTATCATTGTTGGCCTTGGCGTGGCGGCGCTACACAACAGATTTTATAAAATAGAATTTCCGCAGGTGTTTTCGTTCTTTGGAGGAACGAGATTTGTGCCGATCATCAGCTCGCTTGTATTTACTGTGGTCGGTATCGTGCTGTTTTTCGTCTGGCCGCTGGTCCAGCAGGGTATCTATGCTGTGGGGGATCTGGTAATGCGCTCTGGTTATGTGGGAACATGGATCTATGGTTTTATGGAGCGGTTGTTGATACCATTTGGCCTGCATCATGTATTCTATCTTCCGTTCTGGCAGACGGCAGTCGGAGGAACGATGATGGTGGGAGGACAGCTCATTGAGGGAGCGCAGAATATCTTCTTCGCTCAGTTAGCAGATCCTGCTGTGACGCAGTTCTCTGTGGAGGCCACAAGGTTCATGTCCGGTAAGTTCCCGCTCATGATATTTGGTCTGCCGGGAGCTGCATTGGCATTTTATAGGACTGCAAGACCGGAAAACAGAAAGAAGGTATCAGGCCTGTTGTTATCGGCTGCACTTACTTCCATGCTGACAGGTATCACGGAACCACTGGAGTTTACATTCCTTTTTGTTGCACCTGTATTATATGGAATACACTGCATATTCGCAGGACTGGCATACATGCTTATGCACATATGTAATGTTGGTGTAGGTATGACATTTTCCGGTGGAGTCATCGATATGATATTATTTGGAATCCTGCAGGGAAATGCAAAGACAAATTGGATATGGATCGTCATCGTAGGTATCGGATATTTTGTTGTGTATTATTTTCTGTTTTCATTTCTTATCAGGAGATTTGATTTTAAGACACCGGGACGTGATAATTCAGATGAAGTTAAACTGTATCGCAGAAGTGATGTCGAGGCAAAGAAAAGTAAGAAGAACCGGGATGGTGATAACGATGGAGAAGATGTGTTGTCGACAGCTATCGTGGCAGGTCTTGGCGGAATGAAAAATATATCGGATGTCGACTGCTGTGCAACGAGGCTCCGGTGCACGGTCATAGATGGGGACAAAGTAGATCAGAATGTGCTTAGATCCACCGGTGCGTCAGGTGTGATATGCAAGGGAAACGGTATACAGGTCATCTACGGACCGAGAGTGTCCGTGATTAAATCCAATCTCTGTGAGTATTTGGAGCATGCACCGGAGGATGCAGATGAGGCTGCGATTCAGGAAAAAAATGAACATGAGGACATGAAAGACAAAAATGAAGATAATAACACAGTTGATGCGTCATGTGATTCTCACAAAGTAATAAGATCTGTTATAATAAAGAGTCCTGTTACCGGTGTGGCAGACAGGATAGAGACTGCACCGGATGAAGGGTTTGCAGAGAAGATGATGGGGGATGGTATGGTCGTTGAGCCAAAATGTGCGGAGGTAGTTGCGCCGGCAGACGGGACGGTTGCGTTTGTATTCCCAACAAAGCATGCAATCGGGTTCTCAACATCAGACGGTATAGAAATGCTTCTTCATATGGGCATTGATACGGTAAAACTGGATGGAAAGGGCTTTGAGGTCTTCGTACAGGATGGCGATACGGTGAGAGCGGGAGACCTTCTCATGAAGCTTGATATAGAGTATATCAGGGGAAATGCACCTTCCCTGGTATCGCCTGTTATCTGCACGGAGCTGACTGAAAACCAGTCGGTAAGGGTGATTAAAACCGGGGATATCAAGGCGGGAGAAGATCTGTTTGCCATTGATATCACTGAATAAAGGGTAAACAGAATATAAAGAAGATAGACGATTCACAATATAAATACGCTGCCGGGTACCGCAAAATTCAAAAGTGATTGTTGCGGTATCCGGTATGCGTTATAATGTTATCAGGAAAGGAAATATGGAAAAGAAATAAAAGGTGGTGAAACTTTTGCAAAATAAAAAAATCTTGATTGTAGATGATGATACGGATTTATCTATGCTCATTTTCGATATGTTGTCTGACAAGGGATATCAGGTGAGCCTTGCGGCAAGTCTTGATGCGGCTTACAGTCTGCTTGAAAAGGAACAGTTTCATCTGATTCTGCTTGATATTAATCTGCCGGATGGAACGGGATTTTCTTTCTGCGAGGAGCTGCGCAGGATTTCCACAGTTCCTGTTATATTTGCAAGTGCCAGAACCAGTGAAGATGACAAGATTGTCGGGCTTGATATGGGGGCGGATGACTATATTGCCAAGCCGTATTCATTGAAAGAGCTTATGTCCAGAATCAATTCTCTGTTGAGACGTACATATGGCTTTGAACATTCGGATACAAAGTATACATTGATGGCAGGCAGGGACAATGAGATTATCATTGATTCTGCTGCGAGGACAGTGACCAGACAGGGCAGAGAGGTAAGCCTGTCTTTAAGGGAGTTTGATCTGCTTCTCTATATGGCGGAGCGCAAGGGACAGGCACTATCCAAGGATAGTCTGATTCGCGACGTATGGGGCGCATTTGCGGAGGTGGAACCATCCACATTAACCGTACATATCAGGTGGCTGCGGGAGAAGCTTGAGGAAAATCCATCTGCACCATCCTTTATAAAGACAGTTTGGGGTGTGGGTTACATGCTGCAGGAGGCAGGAGATGAACAGTAGAAGATCCAAATCTAAAATCGCATCGAAGGTCATGATAATGACAGTGGCCAGCATTATGGCTGTGACTGCTGTATTTCTGTTGCTGTATGTGAACAGTAAAAAACAGTATGACAGACGAAACGGGGCAGAAAAAAACGGTCAGACAGTGGTTGCCTTAAATGAAGTGTACAAGCTGATTGATGAGAATCAATATGATGATGCAAAGCAAAAATTAACCGGGATGATGTCTGATTTTCAGGAAAAGGAAAATACACAACAGGAGATGGACACGCGATACATAAAGATATTATATGTGATGGTGATTGTATTTATCTTAATATTATATCTGGTAATTTATATCCTCGTGCTAAAACCTTTTGGAAAGCTGGAAGGCTTTGCGGCGGATATCGCAGCGGGTAATCTGGATCAGGACTTGAAATACAACCGTGTCAATATGTTCGGAGAATTCACATGGGCATTTGACCATATGAGAAGAGAGATCAAGAAGGCAAGACAGTGTGAGCAGGAGGCTGTGGAGAATAACAAAACGGTGATTGCGACGTTGTCACACGATATCAAGACACCAATTGCGTCAATTCGTGCCTACAGTGAGGCTCTCTCGGAGAATATGGATACAACGCCGGAGCGGAGAAACAGGTACATTGATGTGATTACCAGAAAATGTGACGAGGTAGCGAAGATCACGGATGATATGTTCATCCATTCTCTCCATGACCTTGATAAGCTTGTGATCAAGAGAGAAAACGTAGAGATAGACAAGGTGATAAAGGAGACAGTGGATTCCATGTCGGGGGGCAGAGCGGATATCGTGATGCACGAAATAAAGCCGGCAACGATAATAAATGCAGATGCGGGAAGAATTGCACAGGTTATTGAAAATATCATTAATAATGCGAGAAAATATGCGAAAAGCAATATATACATAGATACGGAGATTATAGGACAAGATGACGGTATGACAGGAGACTACCGCAACACCGCAGTCAATAATATCGAGGCAGATAAGGACCTGAGTAAGGAATATGTTGTTCACATAAAGGACGAGGGAAACGGAATTCCGCCTGAGGATATGCCGTTTATATTTGAAAAATTCTATCGGGGAAACAATCGCGGAGAAGAACCGGGAGCAGGTCTCGGATTATTTATCGTACAATACGTTATGCAGCAGACCGATGGAAGGGTAGAACTCGTAAATCATGACGACGGGCTGGAAGTCCTGCTATATTTTCCGATGGAAGTAAAATAATTCTATAAGAATGAAATTATTTCTTTGTTCTTAAGGATTCCTTAATATTTCTCATTGTATGCTAGATTCAACATAGTAAGTATGTCATATAAACAAATTCGTCGCAAGACGCGCTCTCGCTCCGATGCAGACGTAACGGTACATAAGGCTGTTATAGTACACAGCCTAAGTACCGACGACTGCATAGGGTCTTGCTCGTGAAATTTGTTTATATGACATCACACATAAGTTTTGAAAAGGAGTCATATATGAAAAAAAAGATATTACAAGCAGAAAAGCTCTGCAAGAGTTTTGCCAACGAAGGTACACAGAATCATGTGCTTGATAACGTGGACCTTGAGATATACGAGGGAGACTTCACGATTATCATGGGGTCCTCCGGTTCGGGTAAATCCACTTTGTTGTATAGTCTGAGTGGAATGGATACACCGACATCCGGTAAGGTGACATATAAAGACAGTGAGATTACCGGTTTATCCGAGAAAAAGCTGGCGGCTTTCCGCTCCATGGAATTTGGCTTTGTGTTCCAGCAGGTACATCTGGTAAGCAATCTTTCTCTCCTTGAAAATGTACTTGTTCCGGGTTATATGGACAGACAGAAGACAAAGGAAGAGGTAAAACAGAGGGCACATGCGCTGCTTTCCCAGATGAATATAGAGAATGCGGAGGGCAGACTCCCTTCACAGGTATCGGGCGGTGAGGCACAGCGTGCAGCGATTGCAAGAGCAGTTATCAATGAGCCGGGAATTTTGTTTGCAGATGAGCCCACAGGTGCGCTCAACAGAAAAAATACGCAGGATGTACTTACGCTTCTGACGGATATCAACAGGAACGGGCAGAGTATTCTCATGGTTACGCATGATGTGAGAGCTGCACTTCGGGGAAACAGGCTGCTTTATCTGGAGGATGGAAAAATCTGTGGTGAGATGGAGCTGCCGGTATTTGATGAGAAGGATATTAAAAACAGGGAGATACAGGTAAATGCGTGGCTTTCGTCTATGCACTGGTAGAAAGGATGGTGCATGGATATGAGAGAAATCATGACAGTAACAAAAGGAAATTTCAGAAAGAATAAGAGTGCATACATCAGTATTGCAGTTTTAATGTTTGTAGTTTCCCTGGCACTTGTCGCTGTATTCAGTATATTGGTGAATACCGGAAAAAGAGACAGAGAGGCTATGGAGGAGGTAGGTTTCGGAGATATCATTGCAGCCATCCGATATGATGATTCGGATATGAAATATCAGGAGCTGTGTGAGAAAATTGCAAAGGATTTGGAGGCGTGTCCGGAGGTCTCCCATGTGGATATGATTCCGAATCTGTTTATGGACATTACAGAGTTGAACGGAAAGAAATCTCAAAGCTCGATTTTTGTATATGATTACCAGTCTCCATACATTAGCTACAACATCTATGATGCGGATAATAGAAGAATAGAGCAGCCCGTCTTAAATGAGGGAGAAGTCTGTGTACCCGTCTGTTTTCAGTCACTCTACAACTGTAAGATTGGAGATGTGGTGACTCTTCAATATGGGGACAAAGAATATCAGTACAGGATCGTATCATATCTTGAGGATCCGTATATGGGTTCTTCCATGATGGGAATCAAGACACTTCTTCTGAACGGAAATGACATGGAAAAGGTGCTGTCTGATGCGGAGGCGTTTAAGGAGGGCTGCATAACCTTAAGTATCTTCAAGGCAGAAGGAAGCAGGTTAAATGATGTGGAATTTGAGCGGGAATTAAACAGAGCAACCTCCTATGCAAGCTATTCATGGATCACACTTACGAGAAGTCAGGCATATAATTACATGACGATGTTGACGAACATTTTCTCCGGTATCCTGATTGGATTTATTGTGATGCTTGTGGTAGCGACCATGGTTGTGCTAAGCCATAACATCAGCAGCAGTATTGAACAGGATTATGTAAACCTTGGAATCTTAAAAGCGGTTGGCATGACAAGCAGGAAACTTAGAGCATCTATCATGCTTGGATATCTTATCGCTGCATTTCTTGGGGCATGTCTTGGAATCCCTGCAGCCATACCTGTCATAACAGGAATCAACAGGCTCACAAGACCGACGACAGGATTGTATGTGGAGAATGTTCCGGCTTTTTTGGTAAGCAGCCTGGCAATCGTTGCAATCCTTATGATTCTGGTGCTTTTTATATTTTTAAAGCTTCGGAGATTGTCATATATCACACCGGTATCTGCCATAAACGGAGGAAAAAAAGACGTGCACTTCTCAAGCCTTTTCAGATTGCCGATATCCAAACGTGCCCTTGGAACATCCCTTGCATACAGACAGCTTACATCGGGGAAGAAGCAGTACATCGGTGCTGTGATTGTCACTGCGATTCTTGTCATGTTTATGACTATGATAACAGATATGTGTATCTGGTTTGGAAATGACGGAGAACGACTCAGGGAAATGTTTGATACGGTTCAGTATGACATGGTAGTCTGGACTGTAGACGAGGAAACCAGAGAGGAAGTTGATGCACTGATTGCGGAGTACACGGATTATGAAAAATTCCTTTTTGCCTCACAGTATGTGTTGATGAATGATACCCAGATATGGTGTGGCATGACAAATGAACCGGAGCGCTACGAGACTGTATATAAGGGGAGAACCTGCCTGTATGATAATGAGATATTAATTACAGAATACGTTGCCAGGAACTATGGCATCGGAATCGGCGATTCCATAGAAATCGAGCTTGGGGGAAACCGTGTGGAATACATCGTGTCAGGCTACTATCAGTGTTCCAACGATTCCGGTAAAAATATATGTATGAATCTGGATGGATATGAGAAACTGGCAGGCGAGCTGACCTACAACAGATATTGTTATAAGCTTGCAGATAAAAATAAAGCGGATGACATAGTCAGTGCAATTACAGAAAAATATGGTGAGGAACAGGCTGTTGCCGGGAAAAGCGGTGTGTTTGATGGCATGAGCATTATCGTAGATGCCGTAAACGGAATCGCACTCATCATATATATGCTTGCAGCGGTATTTATTGTTGTCACAGTTATTCTTGTATGTGGAAAGATATTTGCGAGAGAAAAGCAGGATTACGGAATCTACAAGGCAATTGGATTTACTTCTGCCAGATTGAGAAGCCAGTTTGCAGTAAGATTTATGATTGCTTCCCTGATTGGCTCTGCAATCGGTATCGTACTCACCCTGCTTTTCTCAGATATGATTGTAGGAGCAATATTTTCCACATTCGGTATCACGAACTTTTCATCAAGCCTCAATGTGCAGGCGGCAGTGATACCGGTTTTGTTCATGGCATTGGTATATTATGGCTTCGCTTATCTGGTCTCAAAGAGAATGAAGAGAGTAACACCGCGGGTACTTATATCGGAGTAAAAACGATAATCTGATATGACAGGATCTTAAAAAAGTGGTTCCATTTTGCTATAGAACTTGATATAATGAACTCTGCGTGACAGAAAAGTTAAAATAAAAAAGATATAAATAAAAAGATACAAATCAATGCGGAGGGAATTTATGGGCGGTTTTTTTGGAGTTGCATCAAAGGAAGATTGTGTATTTGATCTGTTTTTCGGAACGGATTATCATTCTCATCTTGGCACCAGACGTGCCGGTATGGCAGTATATGGTGAGGACGGATTCGAGAAATCTATTCACAAGATCGAAAATGCGCCATTTCGGACCAAGTTCGAGAAGGAAGCAAACAGCATGCATGGTAATATGGGAATCGGATGTATCTCAGATTATGAGGCACAGCCTATTCTGGTTCGTTCACACCATGGATCTTTTGCAATCACAACAGTTGGTAAGATCAATAATGCAGATGAGATCATTCGGGATATCCTGCAGGGCAGAACACATTTCTTCGAGATGAGCAATGGAGAGATCAATGCAACAGAGCTTGTTGCTGCAATAATAGATCAGAAGGATAACTTTATTGATGGAATCCGCTATGCACAGGAGATTATTGAGGGCTCCATGTCCATGTTGATTCTCACGCCGAAGGGTGTGTATTGTGCGAGGGATAAGTATGGCAGAACACCGATTGCAATCGGCAAGAAAGAGGGGGCATACTGTGCGGCCTTTGAGAGTTTTTCTTATCTGAATCTGGGATATACCTCGGAGCGGGAGTTGGGACCGGGTGAGATTGCGGTCATTACACCGGACAGTGTAAAGACACTTGTGCTGCCGGGTAAGGATATGAAGATATGTACTTTCCTGTGGATATATTACGGTTACCCGTCATCCTCCTATGAGGGAGTCAGCGTGGAGGAGATGCGTTACCGTTGTGGACAGCTTCTTGCCAGAAGAGATAATGTTAAGCCTGATATTGTTGCCGGCGTACCTGATTCCGGTACGGCACATGCCATCGGCTATGCAAATGAGTCAGGGATACCGTTCTCGAGACCGTTTATCAAGTATACACCGACCTGGCCGAGATCCTTTATGCCGACGATACAGAGCAAACGTAATCTGATCGCGAAGATGAAACTGATTCCTGTACATGAATTAATCAAGGATAAGAGCCTGCTTTTGATCGATGATTCGATCGTCAGAGGAACACAGCTTCGGGAGACAACAGAGTACCTCTTTGAGAATGGTGCAAAGGAGGTCCATATCAGACCGGCATGTCCGCCGCTTGTATTTGGATGTAAATACCTGAATTTCTCGAGAAGCAATTCTGAGATGGAACTGATAACCAGAAATGTTATCGCTGAGCTGGAAGGTGGAGAGGTTACGGATGAGGTATTGAAAGAATATGCGGATTACAATTCCGAGAAATATGAGAAGATGGTTGATAAGATCTGTGAGAAACTGAAATTTACATCGCTCAGATTCCACAGGCTTGATGATATGTTGGAAGCAGTCGGTATAGAACCATGTAAGCTCTGTACTTATTGCTGGAACGGCGAAGAGTAAAATCTGAGATCAGACCTTATTTAGAAAAAGTAAGGTCTGATCTCATTTCTTTTACTGATCTGTAGCTTATCGAAGATCCGGTAAGCTATTTTTTTGACATATGTATAAGAGAAGTTGCATCGGTCAGCAATCTCCTGGTTGGTCAGCCCGATGGCGATAAGCTTTCCGACCCGTAACTCTGATTCTGTCAGAAGCTCTTCCATGACACTCAGTTTTTTCTCATCGAATTTAAATACCATACCAGTGTCCCTGTCAGGCATATGCAGGAGATCAAGATGATTCTTGATCCTTGCCAGAAGGATCTCCAGCTCAAATGGTTTGGTAATATAATCAATGGCACCCAGCTTCAGACCGGTAAGCTCAGATTTTGAATCTTCAACCGCAGTCAGGAAGATGGTTGGAATATTATGCGTTTCCTTGATCGTCTGATACGTGTGATATCCGTCCATATCAGGCATGGTGATGTCTAACAGCATAAGATCGGGGAGAAGACCGTTTTGGATCATGGCGATGGCTTCTGCGCCGGAGCCTGCCAGAGATACGTTATAGTTTTCTCTGGATAAAAGGCGGTTAATAATCTTAAGCTGCGTTATATCGTCATCAACAACTAGAATAGAATATGGCTGCTCCATATATTCACCTCTGATAGTATACTGTATTGTATCTAGTATAATATATTTTTGTTTGCTTGACAATATTTTTATTCTGTGGGCTCAGGAGGTGGCATTAAATGAAGCAAGGTTACGGACCCGTGTTGACAAAAAAAAACTGTAAATCTATAATTGATGGTAAATTGGCGTATGCTATATAGGGGACGGAAAAATGCAGGATCATTACATGCTGTGACTGATAGGAGGATCAAAATGAGAAATCTGACCATGCTTATGGATTATTATGAACTGACGATGTCTAACGGATATTTTGTAAAGGGAATGAAGGATAGGATTGTCGTATTTGATATGTTTTACAGAAGAAATCCTGAGTCAGGAGGTTTTGTCGTATCAGCTGGACTTGAACAGCTGATCGATTACATTCAGGATATGCGGTTTACAGAGGATGATATTGCGTATCTCAGAAGCAAAGGGGAGTTCTCAGAGGAATTTCTGGCATATCTGGCAGATTTTAGATTCTCTGGTTCGATTGCTGCCATTCCGGAGGGAACGATCTGTTATCCGAATACACCGCTTGTCACGGTCACTGCACCTGTGATCGAAGCACAGCTTATTGAGACCATGCTGCTTTTGACGATCAACTTCCAGTCTCTGATTGCCACGAAGGCATCGAGGATATGCAGGGCAGCAGGGGATGGGAACTCTATCGTGATGGAGTTCGGTGCAAGGCGGGCACATGGATCGGATGCGGCAATACTTGGTGCAAGAGCTTCTTATATTGGAGGAGCAGCTGCCACTGCAACTGTTATGGCAGATGAACAGTTTGGCATCCCGGCTATCGGGACAATGGCTCACAGCTGGATACAGTTCTTTGATTCGGAATATGAGGCATTTAAGGCTTATGCGGAGGTATATCCGGATAATTGCGTTTTATTGATAGATACTTATGATATCCTGAAGAGCGGAGCGGTAAATGCCATCAGGGTGGCAAAGGAAGTCCTGGAACCTATGGGAAAACGGCTCAAAGGTGTCAGGATCGACAGTGGAGATCTGGCATATTTCTCCAAAAAACTCCGCAAAATGTTCGATAATGAGGGTATGCAGGATTGTAAGATCGTGGTATCTAACAGTGTGGATGAATACCTGATCCGATCCCTGCAGGAGCAGGGGGCTAAGATTGATTCATATGGTGTGGGAGAGCGAATGATCACATCCAAGTCCGATCCCGTCTTTGGAGGCGTGTATAAGCTTGCGGCGGTGCAAAATGATGCCGGAGAGTTTATACCGAAGATCAAGATATCCGAGAATATTGAAAAAATAACAAACCCGGGCAGAAAAAAACTGTGGAGGGTGTACAGCAGAGAAACCGGCTATGGACTTGCCGATCTGCTTACTATGTATGATGAGCAGATCGATGACTCAAAACCATTTCCGTATGTTGATCCTGTAAAGCCATGGAAGAAGATGCAGTTTGAAAATGTGGATATACAGGAACTGCAGAAGGATATATTTGTTGATGGTGAACTTGTATATGACAAACCGTCTCTCGATGAGATCAGGGATTATGTGAGATATCAGCTGGAACATCAGGTCTGGGAGGAAGAGCAGAGATACGAGAATCCTCATATTCATTATGTGGATCTGTCCAGAAAACTGTATGCAGTCAAGGAAAAAATGCTGGAAGAACATGAGTGACAATGTGTTTATCTTGATAAATTGTAAGGCAGAGCATTGACATTTTGCAATATGTGGCATTGACATATCAGATACATGCGTTTAAGATGATGTTGTACTATGCGTTGCATAGACTGAAGCACATGATGGATGATGCAGGAGGAGATTATGAGGAAGTTCGATACTCGAATACAGTATTTGAGATATAAGGTTTTGCGTGAGACAGCCAGACTTGCATGGGAGGACCGGTTGCTCGAAGGAGTCATGGATATTCCGATGACGATCATACCGGGACCTAAGCCGACTATGCGTTGCTGTGTCTACAAAGAGAGGGCAATTATAGGGGAACGTGTTAAGCTTGCAATGGGTGGCAACAAGGAAAATGAGAATGTCATTGAAGTAATGGAGATCGCCTGTGCAGAATGTCCCGTTGGAGGGTATGAGGTGAGCCGAAACTGTATGGGATGTCTTGCCCATCGTTGTGCAGATGCCTGTAAATTTGGAGCAATCACCATCGATGAGCATCAGAAGGCACATATCGATAAGACAAAATGCCGGGAATGTGGAGCCTGTGCCAAGGTATGCCCGTATAGTGCCATCACAGATTTTAAGCGTCCGTGCCAGCAGGCCTGCAAGGTAGATGCCATCACAATGAATGAGGATCAGGCAGCGAAGATAGATAATAATAAATGTATATCCTGCGGTGCATGTGTATATCAGTGCCCGTTTGGAGCGATTAACGAGAAGTCATACATACTGGATGTGATCAACCTCATAAAGGGAAGTGACGGTGGAAAGAGATATAAGGTATATGCTGCTGTCGCACCTGCTGTGGCAAGCCAGTTTAATTATGCGAAGACAGGACAGATCTTCACAGGACTTAAAGAACTGGGTTTTGATGAGGTGGTTGAGGTCGCATTAGGTGCGGATATGACGACCTGGCATGAGACAAAGGAACTGCAGGAAAAAGGAATATTGACAAGCTCCTGCTGTCCGGCATTTGTGACCTATGTAGAAAAAACATTTCCGGACATGCTTCCGTATGTGTCATCGACTCTGTCACCGATGGGGATGATCGGAAAGCACATCAAAGAGATGGATCCGGAAGCAAAAGTTGTGTTTGTAGGACCTTGTACAGCAAAGAAAATGGAGATAAAAAAAGCTACGATTGCTCCATATATAGATAGTGCCATTACATTTGAAGAACTGCAGGCATTACTGGACAGCCGTGACATTGATATTACGGCACTGGAGGAGATGCCTCTTGAAAATGCATCATATTTTGGCCGTATTTTTGCACGCTCGGGTGGTCTTACCGATGCTGTAAAAGAAGGAATCCGGGAACAGGGTGCAGATGATTTTGAACTTACACCGGTCGTGTGTGACGGTATAGAAGCTTGCAAGATTGCATTGCTTAAACTGCGCAAAAATATGCTTGGCGGTAATTTTGTCGAGGGTATGGCATGTCAGGGAGGATGTGTCAACGGTAACGGATGTCTGACGCATATGGCGAAGAGCCGTATGGATGTTGAAAATCATGGAAAAGCTGCAGAGAACAAAACCATTGAGTCTGCAATCAGCCAGGCGGGAGGTAATGTATAGATCTTTATACAATTCTACCAAATTCAACTTAATTTTTTGTTGAAGATTTCACCATATGATGATAATATGATAATATCATCATATGGTGTTTTATTTTGACATAGATATATGTAAATCCATGATGATGAAAGGGGGATTTGGTGTGGATCAGTTTGAAGAAAGCTATGATGAGTTTAACCTGAATTTTCGTGTTGAAGATGATGTTATAATAAACGAAAATGAATTGAATCTGTTTAATTATGAGTTCGTTGGTAACCGTGCTACATGTCAGGTCATGGTTATGGATAACGAACGTGTTTTATCATACAATATTCCTGCGACATTGCCTCTCAGCCAGTTTTTATGTAAACAGTTGTACAAGGCCGAGTTCTTGGCTATTATTTCCAATATTCTGAATCAGCTGATGTTTTTTGAAGAAAATGGCATGCCGCTGAAGAAGGTGCTGCTGAATACCAAGTATATGTATATAGAGTTATCCAATCTGGATATACAGCTTATATATATGCCGATCGAAAAGCAATTTGCAGACTGCAATATCTGTGAGTTTATACAGAACTTTATTGCAAAAGTACGTTTTGCAGATATGCAGTGCGTATCATGCGTAGAGCAGATCCTGCATTATCTTGACAGCAGGATGATGTTTTCACTGAAAGAATTCTACCGGTTTATTCTCGAATTGGAGAAGGATGTCATTGAGCGTGACGTGGAGGATAACGGAGAGGGAGAGACGACAGTCCTCCAGCAGATGCAGTACAAAAATATCGTTCCATATCTGGTTCGTATCAGAAGCAATGAGCTGATACCGATAGATAAAAAGGAGTTTGTGATCGGTAAATCAGCCGATGCGGATTATCAGGTTACAGACAACAAAAAGATAAGCAGAAGACACTGCACTTTGAAGATCAGCAACGGAGAATGTTATATCCGTGATAATGAATCGACTAATCACACCTACGTAAATGGCAAGATCATCCAGCCTGATTTTGATGTCATGCTGAATAATGACGACTATATTCGTATGGCAGATGAGGAATTCAAATACTGGGTCAGATAATGTCCGTTGTGTGGCAGAAAATGCCATACGCATAATTGAATAGAAATTCCCGCTTTTGTAAATCCTTTACAGTAACAAGATTACTGCAGGAGGAATACAAGATGGCACTTAACAAGGTTATGCTTTGCGGGGTAAATACATCGAAGCTTCCTTTACTGACAGATGAAGAAAAGGAAGCTTTATTTGCGCGTATTGCCCAGGGAGATATGGAGGCACGTGAACAGTTCATCAAAGGAAATTTACGGTTGGTTTTAAGTGTGATTCAGAGATTTTCAGGAAACAGTAATGAATGTGCAGATGATTTATTTCAGGTGGGCTGTATCGGACTGATTAAGGCGATTGATAATTTTGACAGAACGCTGGATGTCAAATTCTCTACCTATGCGGTACCAATGATCATAGGTGAGTGTCGGAGATATCTGCGTGATAATAATGCAATAAGGGTCTCACGATCCCTGCGTGATATTGCTTACAAAGCAATCTATGCCAAAGATATGCTGATCAAAAAGCTTGACAGAGAACCGACGATAGAAGAGATAGAGAAGGAGATCGATATACCCAAGGAGGATATTGTCAATGCGTTGGATGCGATTGCAACACCTATGTCTCTGTTTGAACCGGTTTATCAGGAGGGACAGGATGTGCTGTATCTGATGGATCAGGTCAGTGATAAAAAAAACCGGGAAGAGAACTGGGTGGAGAATCTGTCACTCCGTGAAGCAATGAAGCGCTTAGATGACAGGGAGTATAATATTATTAAACTACGTTTTTTTGAGGGGAAGACACAGACCGAGGTAGCAGATGAGATATCCATATCTCAGGCGCAGGTCAGCCGGTTAGAGAAGAATGCGCTGAAGACAATGCGCAATTATCTGAAATAATGATTCTATATATGTTGCCTGATGCCGGAGCTGCAATACAACGGGCGGAGGTTGCCTGAGCATGTAGAATATCAATATCCGAATAAAACTGATACAGCGTGCCTCGGACAGACTGTCTGAATCATATATCACAGAACACCGGACAGAAAGAAAGGGTGGTTCGTAACCATCGCACATGAATATCATACATCCGGGGTTTTCAATGCAAAAACATGCGTCGCGGACAAAAACTCGTTTTACTCGAACAGTTTGTCCGCGACGCATTGCATTGAAAACCTCCGGATGTTGATATTCTATGTGTTCTGGCAACCTCTCACCCTTTTCTTTCTGTCCGGTGTTCTGTGATATATGATGAGTTTCTGGGAGAGGCGCGCTCGCATGTATCAGTTTTATCCGGATATATGATATTCACATGTGAAGGTTACGAAGCCCATTGTATTGCAGCTCCGGCAGTAAGTAACATATATATGGAATGGTTATTTCTACTGCGCATTGTCGGCGTCATCGCCTCTAATGCTCTCGAAATCTTCGTCTCCATCAGGCATATCGTCATAGAGCAGTTCGCCAATGTTAAGATCGACATTATCCAGATTCTTCAGGATCTCTGCGTCAGAGTTGCTTGGAACGACCTCCTCCTTCAGCTCTTCAAGCTTGTCCTTAGGAAGACCTGTCATTAAAGCAACCTCATCAATGTCGATACGGCCCTTTAACATCTTTCTTGCTAATTCGTATTTTTGCTTTGTTGTATTATTCATATATGATACCTCCGTTATTCATTCTATATATCCATTTCTTTTATAAACTTTTCATTGATATCAATTACGCGTAAAATGGCATCTTTGCCAGGCGCTCCGATCGTTGTCCTTTTGCTTACACATGTCTCAAGGCTGATCGCATCATAGATATCCTGTTCAAATACAGGACTGATTTTTTTGTACTCATCCAGCGTCATTTCTTCCAGTGAGATATTTTTGTCGATACAATACAATACAAGCTGCCCAACGATACCATGCGCATCACGGAAAGGAACACCATGGTTGACCAGATAATCTGCGGCATCTGTGGCATTGGTAAATCCGTTCATGGCACTTTTTTTCATGACCGGTTTATTTAGCTTCATGGTTGAGATCATTCCGGTAAACAGTGCAAGACATCCTTTTACTGTGTCAATAGCATCAAAGGTAAGCTCCTTATCCTCCTGCATATCCTTGTTGTATGCGAGAGGAATTCCTTTCATTGTTGTAAGGATAGAAGTGAGAGCTCCATAGACACGACCTGTCTTGCCGCGCACAAGTTCTGCAATGTCAGGATTCTTTTTCTGTGGCATGATCGAGCTTCCGGTGCTGTAGGCATCATCGAGTTCAACAAATTGGTATTCGTTGGAATTCCAGATAATGATTTCCTCGGAAAAACGGGACAGGTGCATCATGATCGTTGCAAAAGCAGAGAGCATCTCAATTACATAATCTCTGTCTGAGACAGAATCCATGCTGTTCAGTGTAGGACCATAAAAGCCAAGAAGATCTGCTGTAAGTTTTCTGTCAAGCGGATAAGTCGTTCCGGCTAACGCACCTGCACCGAGCGGACAGTAGTTCATTCTGTCATATATATCATTAAGTCTGCTGTAATCCCGTTTAAACATCTCCATATATGCGCCGATATGATGTGCAAATGTGACAGGCTGCGCCTTTTGAAGGTGTGTAAATCCAGGCATATATGTATCAATGTTTTCTTTCATCAGCTTGTGAAGCTCCTTGATCAGGGCTGCAACAAGCTTTTTGACCTCTATGATTTCATCACGTGAATAGAGTCTCATATCCAGTGCAACCTGATCATTTCTCGAACGGCCGGTATGCAGCTTCTTTCCTGTATCTCCGATCCTGTCGATCAGATTTGCCTCTACAAAGCTGTGGATGTCTTCATATTCTTCGGTGATCTTCAGAGTACCGTTCTCCACATCACGTTCGATTCCATGAAGCCCCTCTATGATCTGATCACGCTCTGCATCTGTCAGAATCCTGCATGCTGCAAGCATGGTAACGTGTGCAATGCTGCCTTGAATATCCTGCTTGAAGAATTTCTGATCAAAAGATATTGATGCATTAAAATTATATACTAGCCGGTCAGTTTCTTTTGTGAAACGACCACCCCATAGCTGTGCCATAGTGGTATCTCTCCTATTCCTTATATATTTATTAGCTAAGCGTGGAATATATTTTTTGTAATGTGTATTTCGTATAATTGTTATTATATAGCAGATAATCTGTATCCCCTGCTTTGTGTATACCTTATTTTTTAGGACTTTTGCAGTTTTGGGAAGTTCTATTACTTTTCTACTTCCACCAAAACATGCACACGCTCCAGCGAACTCGCACCATCTGCACATAGCATGGCGGGATGAAAGGACTTTTGGAAACGCGGGTCCTTAGGGCGAGCCATAAGGCTCACCCTTAGTACCCCTGCGTTTCCAACGGAGCGCAAGCGTTCCTGAAATCCCCCATGCTATGTGCAGATGGTACTCAGACACACTTGCGCGTGTGCATTGGCGGAATTAAAAAAGCAATGAACTTCCGAAAAAACTGCGTCTCAAAAAAATAAGGTATACACAAAGCAGGGAATGCAGGATCAACCATCGCATAATAACAATTATACGAAATAAAGTGTACAAAAAATATGTTCCGCTAATATTATGTTGAGTTACAAAAGATAATTTTACAACATATATGATGATGTTTCAAGGAAAATAGTGTGATGCACAATGTGAAAAAAATAAAATATATTGCCAATGAAGAAATATTTTTATATATTATATTTGTAACAGAATAATTATCTGTCAGAAAACAAAACCGAATTCAAGATTAGATACGGGATATATAATAAAAGATATAAAGTGATTTATGATGGAGGAAAGATACATGGTACATTATGAAACCTTGCTGACCGCCGCAACGGGAGACAGCAGTAAGCCGCTGCTGGTGGCAATATGCCTGATTCTGTCGGTTATTTTGATGGTCGTTTTAATTATAACCGGAAAAAACAGCGGGCATGATGATAAAGATGATGACAACGATGATCCGGAGGCATAGGATATGGGTGAAAAGAAGAGAGGAATCCGGTGGATTGTTCCGATACTTGTAGTGGCTGTTATCCTGATATATTATCTCTATGGCTGGGACATCGGTGCTTATTTTCACAGGGATTCGGCAGCATATGATATCGCTGAACTGACAGATATGGTCGATGCACAGATCAATTCAGGGAAGAAAAGCGGTGTATTTTATGTAAAGGGCATCACAGAGGAAGATCTGGTCGATATTAATGATTATATCTGTAGTATGAATGGTGTGGTGGATCAGTATTCGATACTGGAAAAAAGCAGGTCAGGTATGCGGATACTCCTGAAATACGAGATATCAGACAATTATTATGTGTATGAAAAATATGCCAATCAAAAGGAGATTCCGGATGACAGACCCGAAGCGGTCAAACTCTTTCGGCAGGTCGAAGAGATTCTGGATGACATTATCCGTCCGGGGATGAATGATTATGAGAAGGAACTTGCAATACATGACTACATCGTGACGAACTGTCAGTATGGTTATGTAGATTATTCCAGGGATTACGCTTTTCGGGCATATGGTGCACTGGTGCAGAAGAAGGCGGTGTGTAACGGTTATGCTGAAGCGATGGCATTGCTGCTCAGCTGTACAGGTGTGGAAAATGCAATCATGACAGGATGGGCAGATGGAGAGCTTCACGCATGGAATCGTGTCAGGTTGGATGGAAAATGGTATCAGGTCGATGCAACCTGGGATGACCCGATTCCGGACAGGGGAGCTTATGCAGGACATATGTATTTTAATGTGACAGATGATATTATGGATGATTCGCACAAATGGAACGCGGATGACCTTGAGCCATGTGAAAGCATGGATTATAATTATTTTCAGGTCAATGACCTGATCTGTGATTATCAGGAATTCCAGGATGTTGTCAGACAGGCTGCGTCGCGTGATATCACAGCGACTGTAGAGGTCGTTCTCGAGGATTATACAGAATCAGGTTATAGTTATGATTTTATGCAGACGATACCCGGTCTGTTATATTTCCAGCGGAGCCGGGATGTTGAGAGCTACGGCCCATATCATTTTATTACATTATATCTGAACCAGAAGGATTGAGTTATGAAGAATTATCAGATAGAAGAGATTCGGGATTTTATGAATGCACTGCTGGTGCAGAGCAGATATGACAGCTTTTACCTGTTTGAAGCCAGGATAAGGACGAATCTGGATTATTATATAAATGGAAAAATAAATATTGACTATTATGACTCTGAGGAGAGAAAGGAATATGAAGCATCGGGAGAACTGACAGAATATATATCGTGGCATCAGATCAAGCACACTATATATGATCTTATAAAAGGAAAACGTCTTCCTGTCAGTTTCAAGATCATCCTGATGTTTAACAGGGAAAATATTACAAGACTGGTGGAGATGAATAATCTTCCGGTCCGGTCCGAGGATGTCGGCGCATTATTTATGAATATTTATTTTGAAAACGGGGAATTGACAGTTACGACAGGAACCTCGCTCAAAATATTTTCTTTGGATAAAACATTGGAACATCTGTGGGATGAAACGGTTGAAAAATATTATATATAACAAATTAATTGTAATCATTGATAAAAAAATGTTAGCACTCACTTAAAATGAGTGCTAATTTTTTCTTGACAATGCATAGGAATCGTATTATTATACTCAATATAGAACAAATAAACGTTGAAAAAATGCCATCAACGGCGCTATATAGGAGGTTGTAATTAAACATGGAAAAACAGGGTAGTTTGTCGATTAACAGTGAGAACATATTTCCGATCATCAAGAAATGGCTGTATTCTGATCATGATATCTTTATCAGAGAGCTGATCTCAAACGGATGCGACGCCATTACCAAGCTGAAGAAGCTTGCTCTGATGGGTGATTTTACAGAGACAGAGGGAGAAGAGTATAAGATCGAGGTCTATGCATCGGCCAAGGATAAGACACTTACATTCGTAGATAATGGTATCGGTATGACCGCAGAGGAAGTGGACAAGTACATCAATCAGATTGCTTTTTCCGGTGCGACAGATTTTATAAATACTTATAAAGATAAGACAAATGATGATCAGATCATCGGACATTTTGGACTGGGATTTTATTCTGCATTTATGGTTGCAGATAAGGTTACAATCGAGACCTGCTCTTATAAGAAGGATGCCAAGCCGGTATTCTGGGAGTGTGACGGCGGTACGGAATTCTCCATGAGTGAGAGCGATGATGATACGAGAGGAACTGCAATCACTTTGTATCTGAATGAGGACAGCTTTGAATTTGCCAATGAATATCGTGTCAGAGAGGTAATTCAGAAGTATTGTGCGTTCATGCCATATAACATTTATTTTATCAACGAAGATAAGCTTGAGGAGGAAAAAGCCGAGGCCGAAAAAGAGGATAAGGTAATCGAGGTGGATACGACGGAGGAAGATGATCTGGTCGGAGATGCACCGGAGAAGGATACAGAAAAAGAGGATACGGAAAAAGAAGATACGGAAAATGCGGACGCGGACGCAGAAAAAGAAGAGAATGAAGAAAAGAAAAAGGCAAAACCACAGCCGTTGAATGATACCAATCCGCTCTGGATGAAGAATCCAAAAGATTGTACAGAGGAAGAATATATTGATTTCTATCAGAAAGTATTCCTCGACTTTAAGAAACCGCTGTTCTGGATCCACTTAAATATGGACTATCCGTTCAACCTGAAGGGTATATTATATTTCCCGAAGATCAATACACAGTATGATCAGCTGGAAGGCACGATTAAGCTCTATAACAACCAGGTGTTTATTGCGGATAACATCAAAGAGGTTATTCCGGAGTTCCTTATGCTGTTAAAGGGTGTTATCGATTGTCCGGATCTTCCGCTTAATGTGTCGAGAAGTGCACTGCAGAATGATGGCTTCGTCAAGAAGATATCAGACTATATCACGAAGAAAGTCGCTGACAAGCTGAGTGGAATGTGCAAGAACAACAAGGAAGAATACGAGAAGTATTGGGACGATATAAGCCCATTTATCAAGTTTGGCTGCATCAAGGATGAGAAATTCTGCGAGAGAATGACAGATTACATGTTATTTAAAGATCTCGACGGCAAATACCTGACACTCCCTGAGTATCTTGAGCAGGGTAAAGAAAAGTATGAGAACAAGGTATTTTATGTATCTGATGAGCAGGCACAGTCCCAGTATATCAAGATGTTCAAGGAAGAGGGCATGAATGCCGTATACCTGACACATAACATAGATAATCCGTATATCACACATCTTGAGGGCAAGAATGAGGGAGTGAAATTCCTGCGTATCGATGCCGATCTTGCGGATAATTTCAAGGGTGAGGAATTATCTGAGGAGCAGGAAAAGGAGTACACGGATAAGCTGACGGAGACATTCAAGAAAGCAACAGGTAAGGAAAAATTAAATGTTAAGGTCCAGAACCTGAAGAATGCAGACGTATCTTCCATGATCACACTCTCGGAGGATGCCAGAAGAATGGCTGAGATGATGAGAGTATATAACATGGGTGGTATGGATCCGAATATGTTTGGTGACGAGGGAGAGACACTGATACTGAATGCCGGAAATAAGCTGGTTCAGTATGTGTTGAATAACCCGGAGGGCGAGAATACAGACATGATATGTTGTCAGTTATATGATCTGGCTGTACTTGCCAATAAGCCACTTGAACCGGATGAGATGACAGCATTTGTAGCCAGAAGTAATCAGATTCTGGGACTGCTGATATAATCAGCAGTATCCCTGTAATCCCCGGACTGATACTTCACCGGCATTGACAAGTTCCAGTCTGCCGTCATGATGACGGCAGATCAGGGCACCATGTGGATCGATTCCCATACATAGACACGGCTCGATATCGGCCGTGTCTATTTTGTATGGATTGATTTGATGTATCGTCTTATCGTGTGGAATAATATAGATTTCTTTTTGATAGCTTGCAAGAAGGCTGTTATAATCATTTATCATAAATGATAGGTCTCCTGCATCTAAAAACTGCGCATAATATGTACTGAAGTGTTCCCAGACGTGGAATATAATGTCTTCACGGCAGAGTTTTTTTCCACATATCTGGTACAGGGAACCGGCAGTGTCCGATATCCCTTCCGGAAAGGATTCGTTATTTACATTGATTCCGATACCTAAGATAACATATCTGCCGTTATCACCGCTCTCTGTCAGAATTCCGACTACTTTTTTACCGGCGGCAACGATATCATTCGGCCATTTTATCTGTGGCTGTATGTTCTCGATACGTGACAGGGCTTTGGATACGGCCATGGCAGCAATGAGCGTGATACCCGGTATTCTGGACGGATCTGTGTCAGGTCTTAGAACCAGGCTCATATAGATACCTGTTTCCGCCGGAGATGAGAAACTCCTTCCCATGCGCCCCTTGCCGGAGGTCTGCATATCGGATATGATGAGGGTTCCGTCCACACATCCTGCACCTGCATACTGTCTGGCGCGAAGATTGGTGGAATCTGTTTCCTCATATAAAAGTACGTTGTTTATGACCGGTATCTGAAAGATGGTATTTTTAATCTTCATCGTGTTTTATCCTGCTGTTAACGAATTCATATATCGTCTCGCAGAGCTCCTTTTTCAGTGTAAATGGAATCGTATAAATATCCTTTAATGCCTTGATATTAAGCATGTAAAATATCATATTTTCATCTGCTATTACCATGGTGATAAATTCTATATCATCAAAGCTGTACTGCTTTTGACCATAATGATGTGTTACAAGCATACCATTTTCATCAAAACAGTATGTGATGTCATAGGCCTGCTTGCGAAATGACATGATGAACAGGTAACCGCCGTAAAAAAACAACAGCATGGCGAAGATAGCCGTCAGCATCCTGTGGTTGGACAACCCGCGCAATAGTACAAAAAACTGGAGCAGGGCAACGACCAGAAAGACACCGCCGAGGAATCTGTAAGCAAACCGGTTAGCTTTTCTTTTTGGAACAGTATAGGTATAACGCATAAAAATCCCCCTGAATTATATATTCTAACATGACTCAGTATATAATGTGGCCTGTTTTTTCGCAAGAAATACTTTGTAAAATTAGTTTTTTAAATCTGTTGTTTGCAAATACAGCCTTATATGCTACAATAACTATTGGTTTTGGATTATAAGGCAAAAGGAGGAATATATATGGAAAAAATTCAGATGAAGACCCCTCTGGTAGAGATGGACGGGGATGAGATGACAAGAATACTGTGGAAGATAATCAAGGATGAATTAATCTATCCATTCATTGATTTGAAATCTGAGTATTATGATCTGGGGCTTGAGTATAGAAATGAGACAGATGATAAGGTTACTTTTGACTCCGCTTATGCAACGCAGAAGTATGGTGTGGCTGTAAAGTGTGCAACCATTACACCAAATGCAGCGCGTATGACTGAGTATAACCTGAAGGAAATGTGGAAGAGCCCGAACGGAACGATCCGTGCGATCCTGGATGGAACAGTGTTCCGTGCTCCGATTGTAGTAAAGGGTATCGAGCCTTGCGTTAAGAACTGGAAGAGTCCGATTACGATCGCAAGACATGCATATGGTGACGTATATAAGGCATCTGAGATGAAGATTCCGGGTCCGGGAAAGGCAGAGATCGTATATACTGCCGAGGACGGAACGGAGACCAGAGAGCTGATTCATACATTTGACGGTCCTGGTGTCGTACAGGGTATGCATAACCTGACAGGCTCTATCGAGAGCTTTGCAAGATGCTGCTTTAATTATGCACTGGACATCAAGCAGTCACTGTGGTTTGCAACCAAGGATACCATATCCAAGAAGTATGATCATACATTTAAAGATATCTTCCAGGAGATCTTCGATGCAGAATACAAGGAGAAGTTCGAGGCAGCAGGCATTGAGTACTTCTATACGCTGATCGATGATGCGGTAGCCAGAGTTATGAAATCTGAGGGTGGTTTCATCTGGGCCTGCAAGAATTATGACGGAGACGTTATGAGTGATATGCTGTCATCTGCATTCGGTTCATTGGCTATGATGACATCTGTTCTTGTATCACCGGATGGAAAATATGAGTATGAGGCTGCACACGGAACAGTTCAGAGACATTATTATAAGCATTTGAAGGGGGAGGAAACCTCGACGAATTCTGTGGCTACGATCTTTGCATGGACCGGAGCACTGAGAAAACGTGGAGAATTGGATAATATTCCTGAGCTGATGGCATTTGCGGATAAGCTTGAGGCTGCCACGATTAAGACCATCGAAGACGGAAAGATGACCAAAGATCTTGCCCTTATCACATCACTTGACAATGTTACAGTATTAAATAGTGAGAACTTTATCAAGGCTATCAGAGCTACGCTTGAGGAAATGCTGTAGACCTGTATAAAATAAAAATGATCCTTCCTGTATGTTAGAGAATAGAAGAGCATACAGGGAGGATTTTTTTGATGGATTGAAGGGCGATTATGTGATAATATATGTAAATAAGCAGGATGCATTCCGACGACTTGCCGCCGAATAAAGTGGGGCATTGGGCATTATATTGCATTAAATGGTAGGAGGATATAGTGATGGATATCTGGAAGATTCTCGGAATTCAGGCTACAAAGGATAAGGATGCCTTGAAAAAAGCATATAGAACAAAATTATCAGTGACAAATCCGGAGGATGATCCAGATGGGTTTATGGAATTGAGACAGGCATATGAGGAGGCTGTAAGACTGGCTGATACGGAGGAGGAAGAATCGCAGGATGATTCTGCCATGGGGCAGCTTACGCGGATCATAGAGGAACATTACAGGGATTTTGATAAAAGGATCAGTGAGGAAGCATGGGAGGAACTTCTTAACAGGGATGAATTTGTCTCGCTGGATACTTCTTGCGAAGCTTTCTATACATTGTTGCGTTTTCTGATGTCTAATTTCTATCTTCCGCAGAAGATATGGCGTTTTATTGTTGATTATTTTGACATTGCAGCACGCAAAAAAGAGTTGTCGGAGATATTTCCGGGCGATTTTATAGAATATATCCTGAATAATTCTGAGTATGAGGATATGATTAATTATGAACTGTTTGAGGGAAACCAGGAGGAATATGATACATATATAGAGAATTATTATCACCTGGATGCTGCTATCCGGAGAAGAGAATTTGACGAGCAGGACCGGTATTTGAGTGCGTTGGAGGAGCTGGATGTCTATCATCCGTATCTTGAACTCTGTAAGATGAGAGGAGATGTCCAGCGTATGAATGTCGAGGCAGAGAAGAGACGGGAGCAGGCTGGTGAAGGTGCGGACGAACCGCAGACAGAGATAACGACAGCATCGTTGTTTGGGGACAGGCTGGAGGAGATCCAGAGGCAGGCAGAAGATGTTCTGCAGGATATACCGGAGGATATTTTTGCAATCAATACCTGCGGGGATATAGCCATGATCCGGGAGAAGTTTGATGAGGCCCAAAAATATTATGACCGTTCATATGAACTTGCGCCGGATAATTATGTGGTAAAGGGAAAACAGGCAGAGCTGCTGTTTTGCCTTGGCGATTATGCAAAATCAAGAGATATGTATATGGATCTGTTGAAGATCAACCACTTTGATAACAATGTCAGAGCGGGAATGATCCGGGCAAACCAGGAACTGATACGTGAGTTAAAGAAAAAGGTGGAGGAAGACCCTCAGGATGATGCTTCAAGACTGGAGATGGCGTGGAGCTATTATCAGAGCTATCAGTTCCCTGAGGCGATCGATATTCTGGATACGTTTGAACCGACAGAGGAAAAGCTGTGTGAATATAACAACGTAAAGGGCAGAACATATCTGTGTCTGGCTGATTATGATAAGGCACTGGTGTGCTTTGAACGCTGGAAAGCAGCGATAGAGGCCATCCCGGAAGATGCTTTGGATAAGGACAGTATGGACAAGAAAAAGAGATATGAGTATGTGAATTTTCTGATCGGTGACTGTTATCTGAAGGAAAAGCAATATGATAAGGCAAGACAGTATCTTGAAGTGGCTATGGCAAAGGAGCACGAGGAGATCATTCTGTCGTATGAGGCACGTTGTGAACTCGAATATGAGACGGAGAACTATGAGAAATGTATCCAGGCGTGTGAAGAGCTTCTTGAAAGAGATGAAAGAAGCTATATTGGCTATAATTACCAGTCGAAGTCGTGCTATAAGCTGGATTATCTTAAGGAGGCTCTGGTCGCCTGTGAACATGCGATCAATCTGTATCCTTATGTGTCAGATCCTTATGGACTGGAGGTTAAGATTTATCTGAAAGTACGACAGCCGGAAGCAGCACAGGGGATTATAGACCGTTATCGTGAGTTTGGCATAGACAGTGACAACATAGATTTCTGTGAAGCATGTGTTATGGAGGAAGAGGATAAACATCAGGAGATCGTTGATCTGTTGTCTGCAGTTGCAAAACGTTATAATCCGGAAGAGACTGACCTGGATGATTTCTCTGAGCTGTGTATGATGCTGGGATTCCACCTGGAAAAGCTTGACAGAAATCAGGAGGCGAAACAGTGTTATGAGAAGGTCATTGAGCTGGATCCGGAGCATGATGCTGTCTATGGCAGGTTAGGTATTATCTACAGAGATGAAGGCAAATATGATGAAGCATTAAAAATGTATTCCAGGCAGCTTGAGATCAAACCGCATGCTTTTTATTATATTCACCGCGGACTGCTCAACCGTTTTCTGCTTAATTACAAGAGTGCACTGGACGATTTTGAGGAAGCACTTAAGCTGGAACCGGACAATGCATTTTGTTACAGCAGGATCGGTATGATCTATGAGATACACAGAGATTTTGAGCGTGCATTGCAATATTTTGACAAGGCGATCGAAATATATAGAGAGAATGACAGAGATGAACTTTCAACCTGCTATTCCTGTAAAGCAAGGATCCTGCAGTGTATGAACCGGTTCGAGGAGAGCCGCGGGATGTATGAGAAGTATTTTGCGGAATTTGGGCTCAACGCAGATGTAGCATATGATTATTCAGAACTGCTCCAGAGAATGAACCGTATTGATGAGGCAGCTGAACTGCTTCGCCGGTGTATCGATGAGCTGCCGTATGATGATGACATACAGGCATGTATGCGGCAGTTATGTGCGATATACGGTGATGAGGGATATGTGGATCGTGCTAATGAAGCGATGATGCTTGCTGTCGGTCATGATGCTTCCGATGCCAGGGCATATGCGATCATGGGTGAGGTGTTTTTCCATCAGGGACTTCTCGAGGATGCCAGACGTATGTATGAAAAAGCTGTTCAGCTTGACAGCAGTAACAAAGAAAATTATTATAGTGAATTGATAGAGGTACTTTTGCGTAAGAAAGGGTTGTTCAGGCCGGATGTGAGGGAGTATGCTGCAAGGGCAGAGATTCCGCCGGAAAAAATGCGAACACCTGTTGATTATATCAAGATGGCGCGGCTAAGACGGCTGATGAAGAAGCCTAAGGAAGCCATGAAGATCATTGAAAGATGTCTGAAGATCAAACGATGCAGCGGCTGTTTTTACAGTGCCTGTCATGAGGCGATATATGAGCGGGGTCTGATATATGAGAGCATGCGTAAGTACGAGATGGCGAGAGCGTGTTACAGGGAAGCATTAAAGATATGCGGACACAATGCGCTGTACGAAGAAAGTCTGAAAAGGATTGAAGATAAATGATAGTAGGAATTGATTTAGGAACAACCAACAGCTTAATTGCATATATGACGGATACGGGCGCTGTCGTGATTCCGAATAAACTGGGTGAGCATCTCACACCATCCGTAGTCAGCGTGGATGATGATGGAACTGTGTATGTAGGACGCACTGCACAGGAGAGAAAAATGTTATACCCTGATCAGACAGCCGAGGTCTTCAAGCGCAGTATGGGAACAGGGAGAAAGTTTACACTGGGTGACAGAACATTTACGGCAGAAGAGCTTTCAAGTCTGGTACTCAAATCACTGAAGGAGGACGCAGAGGCTTATCTGGGAGAAACACTTACAGAAGCTGTGATCAGTGTTCCGGCGTATTTCAATGATGCGCAGAGAAAGGCAACCAAGAAGGCAGGAGAGCTTGCAGGGTTTAATGTAGAGCGTATTGTCAGTGAACCGACAGCAGCAGCTATCGCATATGGTCTGAACCAGAAAAATGCGGATACCAAGTTCCTTGTATTTGACCTGGGTGGAGGAACTTTCGATGTATCCATATTGGAATTGTATCAGAATATCATGGAGGTTCGTGCGGTAGCAGGAGATAATTTTCTTGGTGGTGAAGATTTTACCGAGGTCATCGAGCAGATGTTTTTCCGGGAAAAGGAGATCGATCAGGATACATTGGATGTAAAAACGAGGGCGCATATAAGAAAACAGGCAGAAATATGCAAGCTTGGATTTACGGACAGTAAAACATCAATGATGAAATGCAGGATCCGGGAGACAGTATATGAGTATGAGATCAATATAGATGATTATGAGAAATCCTGCCAGATACTTTTGAATAAGATAAAGAAACCGATAGAGAGAAGTCTGAAAGATGCCAATATCAGGCTGGCTGATATAGAAGAAGTGATCCTCGTGGGAGGAGCGACAAAGCTCCCTATTGTGAGACGTTTTGTAAGTCGTCTGTTTGGACGTCTGCCGAATACCGGAATCAACCCGGATGAGGTGGTGGCTGTAGGAGCAGCGACACAGGCAGCCATGAAAGAGAGAAATGAAGCTGTCAGGGAAATGATTCTGACGGATGTCTGCCCGTTTACGCTTGGAACAGAAGTCGTTGTGAGCAGAAACGGTGGATATAAGGAAAATGGACATTATCTCCCTATCATAGAGAGAAATTCTGTTATCCCTGTGAGCAGGACGGAACGGTTATATACTGCAGGAGACAATCAGAGTGTAATCAGAGTTCAGATCCTGCAGGGTGAGAGTCGCTATGCCAGAAATAATGTGTATCTTGGAGATATAGAGGTTCCGGTACCGATAGGTCCTGCCGGACAGGAGGCAGTTGACGTCACTTATACTTATGATGTCAATTCGATTCTGGAGGTTATGGTCAAGGTTGTATCCACGAAGATGGAAAAAAGGATCGTCATTAAAAATGAGGAGACGGATATGACGGATGAGGAGATCAATGAGAGGCTGGAATCCCTTGCAAGTCTGAAGATTCATCCGCGTGAACAGGAGGAGAATAAGCTGCTTCTGCTTCGTGGTGACAGGATGTATGAGGAAGCGACGGGAGATGTGCGTTCTCTGATAGAACATAATATGACGATCTTTGAAGGGGTTCTGGATAAGCAGGACAGAGACGAGATAGAGCATGCAAGAAAAGAACTAAAGGATTTTCTCGATAGTATCGAGGAGGACATATTGTAAAACATTTTTGGTATTGGATGGTACCTTTTATATGGGGCGGATGAGGATCTCTTATCCGCCCCATATACATCGAACTTATGACCGGCCGGAAGCGGGAAGAAACAGGCGATATTATTCTCTGACGGATCATGGCAGGGAGAGATTGGACTATTATCGCCGGGAATGGATAGAATATAAAAATAGAATCGATAATTTACTGGGAGGAGAAACGTATGAATAGAGAAAAGTATCTCGATGAACTGGAAAAATACCTGTCCAGATTATCTGCCGAAGAGAGACAAAATGCTATGGATTACTATAGAGAATACACTGCAGAACTGGAGGAAAGCGGAGAGGATATTTTGGTAAAACTTGGGACACCACAGGAGTTGGCAAACAGTATCATGGGCGAACAGGCACTCAGGGATCTGGATGATCCAAAAGGTGGGACCAGGGGAAGAATAGGAGGTTTCGGCCTTGCTCTGCTTGTGATCTTTGCACTGCCTATCGGTTTGCCGCTGGCTATAGCTGTAGCAGCGGTTGCGCTGGCAATTTTGATCGTCGTGATTGCAGTCGTGTTTGCACTGGCTGCATCTGTTGCAGCCATTCTTGCAACGGGGATCGTAAGTGTGATCGCTTCGGTCGTATTGTGGATCACAGCACCGGTTACCGGTTTGTTTTTCACTGGAGTCGGTATGTTTATGGTGGGATTCAGCCTGATAGGGGGATGGCTTGTATTTAAACTGTGGTGCTTGTCGTTTAGGCTTATTAGACAATTCTTCCATGCTGTTTTCTACAGAAATAAGAACAGACAGAGGGAGGTGCAGTAAAATGAGAAAAAAGACAGGAAAAATATTGGCAGCTGCAGCTGTATTGATGGTAATTGGCGGAATTATGGTGGCGGTTGGCTTGCTAAATGGAGCCAAAACTACCTTATACTGGGATACAAAGGAACATCATCTTGAATGTAAGGATATTGATGATATGTATATCACACAGGAGAAGATGAAGGTCGATCAGTTTGAGTATCTGAATATTGATGTGAATGGAGCAAAGGTAAGCCTGATTCCTTCAGATGACTATTATGTGGAGTATTCAGTATTGTCGGATGATGGGAATCCGCTTACCATTCAGGATGGAACCCTGACTTTTCGTGACAGCTCAAGAAGGTTATTTGAATTGAATTTTAACTTTGCAAAAAAAGAGAGAAATGAGTATTTGATCGTTTATTATAAAGAGGGAGAAACATTGCGTGATATCAAAGCTGAGCTTGATATGGGGAGTATGAATATGGAAGGTGTTTGTGCCGAACGTGCAGATGTGGATCTGTCCATGGGCAGTCTTGAAGTGAAGGATTGCAGCATTGACCATTTTGATGCTGAGCTTGATATGGGAAGCCTCCACATGGAGAGGGCTGATATTGGAATGTTTAAAGCCAGTCTGGCAATGGGAGAACTCAACATTACGGAGGCTCTTGTGAGGGAAGAAATGGATGCTGAGCTTGATATGGGCAGCGCAGATATTGAACTGGGGCAGGAAGATGATAAGAATAGAAAACTACAGTATGGTTTTGATATGGAGACTGATATGGGATCAATTGAGATTGATGGCAGAGACGAAGGAGACCGCTATAGCCTGCCGGGGGATATAATGTTAAAAATATCTTGTGATATGGGAAGTATTGCGTTAAACTTATATTAGTTTCTATTTGTTATTTGCGAAACTTTTTTATAACATTACATGCATGTAATGTTACTGTGTATCGAAATAATGCTATGGCTCCAGCTTTCTTCAGACCATATTTTTGAAGGACTTTTGCAGTTTTGGGAAACTTTATTCCTTTTATAATACAGCCATATCATGTGCACGCTACAGCGAACTCGCGTCATCTGCGTATTGCAGGGGGATGAAAGGACTTTTGGAAACGCGGGTCCTTAGGGCGGGCTGTAAGCCCACCCTTAGTACCCTTGCGTTTCCAATGGAGTGCGAACGTTCCTTGAATCCCCCTGCAATACGCAGATGACACTCAGACACACTTGCGCGTGCACATTGGCCGTATTATAAAACGAATAAGTTTCCAACAAAACTGCGTCTCATCAAAAATATGGTCTGAAGAAATCAAGAGCATATACAATGTGCTATACATAATAGAAATCAAATGCATGTAATATTATAAAATACGTTTCGCAAATAGCAGATCAGCGTAGATAAAAAGGAGGAATATATATGCTATTTGAAGATCAGACGATTAATATATACGATGACACACTGGTGGGCATTCCACAGATCATGCGTACCGATATCAAGGAGAAAGACGGTAATTATCTTCTGGAGATAGAGCTTCCGGGATTTTCTCATGAGGATGTCCAGGCTGAGCTGGTGGATGGCAAGCTGACGATCATTGCCAGCAGACCTGACAGTATCGAGAATGAGAAGACGCAGACACACTATATTAGACGGGAGCGTCTGGTAGGTGGCTGCAAGAGAAGTTTTTATGTGGGCAATTATGTAAAACAGGAGGACATCACAGCAGCCTTTAAAGACGGGATCTTAAGCATTCTTATCGCTAACCCTGAGAAAGCGGTCGATCGGGAAGAACGCAAACTGATACCAATCAAATAAAAGCTGGAGGAGATTATGGCACTAGATGGAATTGCGATAGCGGGTATCGTCAGTGAATTGAAAAACAAACTGGTCGGAGGCAGGATATATAAGATATATCAGCCGGAGGTGGATGAGATATGTCTGGTAATAAAAAACAGGACTGCAGCCGGTAATACAACGGAGAAGCTGGTCTTATCTGCTGATGCAAGTCTGCCGCTTATGTATCTTACGGCCCGGAGCAAAGAAAATCCGGCATCTGCACCGAATTTCTGTATGCTCCTCAGAAAGCATATCGGAAATGGCAGGATCACGGAGATAGAACAACCGGGATTTGAACGGATCACATCATTTACGATAGAGCATCTGGATGAGATGGGAGATCTCTGTACCAAGAAGCTTATTATCGAGATCATGGGAAAGCACAGCAATATTATTTTTACTGATTCAGAAGGCGTGATCATAGACAGTATAAAACACATTTCCCATCAGGTCAGCTCCGTGCGTGAGGTGCTTCCGGGGCGGGTCTATGTATTTCCACCATCACAGGACAAAGCAAATCCTCTTGAGACGGATGTCAATTATTTTATGAATCATGTGCTGCAGAAACCTATGACGCTTGCCAAAGCGCTCTATACCTCTCTGACGGGGATATCTCCCGTTATGGCTAATGAGATGGCATATCGGGCAGGACTGGACGGAGGTATGAGTGCATCAGCACTTACAATGACGGAACGTGAGCAGTTGTTTACGGAGTTTGATAAGATCAGACAGGATATAATTGCAGAAAGATTTACTCCATGTATTGCATACGACGGGTATGAGCCGGTGGAATTCTCATCCCTTATGCTGACGATGTATGGAATGCCCGGAGACAGCGGGAATATGCCGGATGGGAAAACAAGGGGATTAAAAGTCTTTTCCTCCGTATCGGAAGTGATCGAAGAATATTACAGCAGCAAGAGTGTTGTGACAAGAATGAAGCAGCGCTCCGCTGATCTCAGAAAGATCGTATCCAATGCGATCGAACGTACATCAAAAAAATACGATCTGCAGCTTGCACAGCTGAAAGATACTGAAAAAAGAGATCAATATAAGGTATATGGAGAGCTGATAACCGCATATGGATATCAGGTGCAGCCGGGTGCAAAGGAACTGGTCTGTGATAATTATTATACAGGGGAAGAGATATCGATACCGCTTGATCCGGAGATATCTGCCATGGATAACGGCAAACGGTATTTCGCCAGATACAACAAATTAAAGAGGACATATGAGGCATTGACCGAGCAGGCGGAGTCTTCCAGGGAAGAACTTGACTATCTGCTGTCAGTGCAGACATCACTTTCTTTTGCCGCCTCGCTGAATGACCTTATTCAGATCAAAGCGGAACTTACGGAAAGTGGATATATACGTGGAAAAGTTCAGTCCGGTAAAGTAAAAAAAGAAGAAAAAAGTAAGCCGTTGCATTACATTTCTTCCGATGGATTTCATATGTATGTTGGAAAAAATAACTATCAGAATGATGAACTGACTTTTCGCGTGGCAGACGGAAATGATATGTGGTTTCATGCAAAACAGATGCCGGGTTCCCATGTCATTGTGAAGACAGATGGGGCAAAAGAATTGCCGGACAGAACATATGAGGAGGCTGCAAGACTGGCTGCCCACTATTCTTCGGGCGGTCAGGCTCCGAAGGTGGATATCGATTATACGGCCAGAAAGAACCTGAAAAAACCCCCGAGATCCAAACCCGGTTTTGTGATCTATCATACCAATTATTCGATGACGATCGAACCGGATATCCATGGAATCAGGGAAATAAAATAGCATTTGCGATTGATTTTTGAGAGACCATATACTATAATGAACGATAAGTGACGCAAAATAGAGTCATGGTTTTAAGGAGCACAAAATGATTAAGAGTATGACCGGCTTCGGAAGAAGCGAGATCGTAAATGAGTATAGAAAAATTGTTGTGGAGATAAAGGCAGTCAATCACAGATATTGCGATATGACTGTCAAGCTTCCCAAAAAATTAAATTATTTTGAGTCAGCAATTAGAAACTATCTGAAGGATTATATACAGAGAGGAAAGGTTGACGTATATATTACATATGAGGATTATTCTGAATCTAACGTATGTGTAAAATATAACAAAGAGATTGCTGCGGAGTATATCTCCTATTTGAACAGCATGGTCGAGGAATTTGGTCTGGTATCGGATCTCAAAGCATCCGTTATAGGTCGTTTTCCGGAGGTCTTCACGCTTGAGGAAAAAAATGAGGACGAAGAAGTCATCTGGGAGCATCTGCAGGAGGCAATTGGTGAGGCTGCAGAGAAGTTTGTACAGTCCAGGATCACTGAGGGAGAACACCTGAGACAGGATCTTCTTGTAAAACTGGATTCTATGGATAAGATGGTTGGATTTATCGAGGAAAAGTCTCCGGAGATCATTGCTCTGTACAAAGATAAACTGATCGAACGTGTCTCGGAATTATCTGCCAACACACAGATAGATGATCAGAGGATTGCCACTGAGGTGACACTGTTTGCAGATAAGATCTGTGTGGATGAGGAGATCGTCAGATTGAAGAGTCACATAGACAGCATGCGGAAGATTCTGGTCGAAGGCGGCTCGGTTGGACGCAAGCTGGACTTTATTGCACAGGAAATGAATCGTGAAGCAAATACAATTTTAAGCAAATCAAATTCCCTCCAGATATCGGATGTCGGTATCGATCTTAAGACAGAGATAGAGAAGGTAAGGGAACAGATACAGAATATAGAATAGGGATGGAGGCGATTCCGATATGAGTAAAAAAGGTTTTTTGATTGTTATCTCCGGATTCTCGGGTGTAGGCAAGGGAACTGTGGTAAAACGCCTTGTGGAGGAATACGGCTATAGTCTCTCTGTATCTGCAACGACCAGAGCACCCAGAGAGGGTGAGGTCGATGGCAGAGAATACTATTTCAAATCGGTTGCAGAATTCCGCAATCTGATTGATTACAATGGATTTATTGAATGGGCTCAGTATGTAGACAATTATTATGGAACACCGAGAAAGTTTGTAGAACAGGAAATGGAGCAGGGACATGATGTCATCCTGGAGATCGAGGTACAGGGTGCTCTGAATGTAAAGGAGCAGTATCCGGATGCCGTGCTCATTTTCGTGACTGCACCGGATGCGAAGAGCCTGAGAGAGCGTTTGACCGGCAGAGGAACAGAGAGTGCCGAGGTGATCGATAAGAGAATGAAACGGGCAGCAGAGGAGTCGGAAGACATCAAAGAGTATGACTATATTGTTGTCAATGATGATCTGGAGGAATGTGTTCAGAGAGTTCATTCTATTATAGTTGGTAAGAAATGCCTTAAAGAGTACAATATGGGCTTTATAGAAGAAATAAAACACGAGCTGCAGGCGCAGTAGAAGGGAGATTTATCTTATGTTACATCCATCATACACAGACTTAATGGCAGTAGTAAACAGTGAGGTCGAACCGGGAGAACAGCCGGTTGTTCAGAGCAGATATTCTATTGTAATGGCTACCTCAAAGAGAGCCAGACAGATCATAGCCGGTGCGGAACCTCTTGTTCCGGCTAAGGGAGCAAAACCACTGTCGATCGCTATTGATGAGCTGTATAGCGGTGTTGTTAAAATTGTCGGGGACGACGAGTAAAAGGAAGTGGGCTGCCACAGCAATTATGTTTACCCGGTGAGGGATGAATCATAATATCTGCGACAGCCCAATTTATTTTTCAGAAAATGTTATTTGAGATTATATTCTTGTCAGGAGGTCACTGATATGAAATTGCGAGATTTGCTGGAGGGACTCTCATATGAGGTTCTTCAGGGTGATATTGATGTAGAGATTCAGGATATACATAATGATTCCCGTAAGGTTTCTGAGGGCGATCTGTTTTTCTGTATATCGGGAGCAGTCACAGATGGACATGATTATGCAAATGATGTGGCAGGAAAAAAGGTGGCTGCAATACTGGTAGAGAAAGCTGTCAGTGTGCCGGTTGATGTTACGGTGGTCAAGCTTCCGAGTACCAGATATGCGATGGGCGTCGTAAGCTCCAGATATTATGGTGAACCGTCTAAGAAGCTGACTGTCATCGGCATTACAGGAACCAAAGGAAAAACCACGACAACATATATGATTCAGGAAATGCTGCTTGCGGCGGGACATAAAACAGGTCTGATCGGAACGATAGAGATCATTGACGGAAAACAGCATATTCATGCGCAGAATACAACACCGGAATCTATAGTGCTACACCGCTATCTGAAGGATATGGTGGACAACGGACTGGATTCTGTTGTGATGGAGGTATCTTCTCAGGGATTGATGCTTGACCGTGTTGCAGGTGTTGATTTTGATTACGGTATCTTCACGAATCTGTCCAAGGATCATATAGGTCCTAATGAACATGCAAGCTTTGAGGAATATATGAACTGGAAGGCAAAGTTATTTACACTGTGCAGGACAGGAATTATCAATACTGATGATGCACATGCTGATGATATGATGAAAAATGCATCCTGCAAGATCATTAAGTACGGAATGAACAGGGATGCTGATTATAGAACTGATGCGTACAATCTGTATTCAAGGGATGGCGTTCTCGGTATAGAGTATGCGCTGAATGGTAAGATCAGCGGGGATATCATCGTTGATCTCCCGGGAGAATTCTCTGTGCACAATTCTCTTGCCGCGATTGCAGTAGCTGATCAGATGGGGGTACCGTTTGAGGATATACAGCGTATTTTAAAAAGAATCAAAGTCAGAGGCCGTGTGGAAATGATACCGATATCTGATGCGTTTACGATCATGATCGATTATGCGCACAATGCTATGGCGTTAGAGAGTCTGATCACTGCCATAAAAGCATACAAACCGGCAAGACTGGTTACACTCTTTGGATGCGGTGGCAATCGTTCTAAGGACAGAAGATATGAGATGGGAGAGGTGTCAGGCAGGCTGTCCGACCTTACCATTATAACCAGTGATAATCCCAGAAATGAGGAGCCGCAGGCGATCATTGATGATATTAAAACCGGTATGGCAAAAACAGATGGAGCTTATGTGGAGATCGCTGACAGAAAAGAGGCAATGCGTTATGCGATCATGCATGCGCAGCCTGGAGATGTTATCGTGTTTGCGGGTAAGGGACACGAGGATTATCAGGAAATATGTGGTGTAAAATACCATATGGATGAGAGAGAATTGATCAGAGAGATTTTGGAGGAAGAAGATGTCACAAAAATATGCGGATATAATAATCGATATTTCGCATGAGGCCATAGACAGAACCTTTCAGTATATGATTCCGGACGATATGATTGACGTGATCGAGGTTGGCATGCAGGTTGCAGTACCATTTGGACAGGCCAACCGGATCAGAACCGGATATGTTATCGGTATAACGGAAAAACCATCATTTGACGTTTCAAAAATGAAATGTATCTCAAGCATACCGGATAAGAGCCTGCAGCTTGAGGGTAAGCTGATACGGCTTGCGGCATGGATGCGGGAGACCTACGGTTCAACGATGATACATGCACTTAAGACTGTGATGCCGGTCCGGGAAAAGATAAGAGCGACAGTCCAGAAGGTACAGGAACCGGTATATTCACTGGATAAACCTCCGGTACAGCATCTGAGTGCCAGACAGCAGGAGCTGGTGACTGCATTTTGTGCTGACTATAATGCAGGTGAGAGACCTGTGTATCTGCTGCGGGGTGTGACCGGCAGCGGTAAGACGGAAGTATATATCGGATGCATCAGGGAAGTTATAAGCCGGGGGAGACAGGCAATTGTACTGATACCGGAGATCGGTCTCACTTATCAGAATGTTGCCAGATTCAGACAGCATTTCGGAGAGAGGGTCGCCATCATCAATTCCAGACAGAGCAAGGGTGAAAAATATAGAGAATTCATGCGGGCCAAGAACCGGGAAGTGGATGTTATTGTCGGTCCCCGTTCAGCATTATTTACACCCTGTGCAGATCTGGGTCTTATTGTGATAGATGAGGAGCATGATCCTGCTTATAAGAGTGATCAGACTCCCAGATACCATGCGAGGGAGACTGCGATAGAGAGAGCCCGGCTGGAGAATGCTTCGGTCATACTGGGGTCGGCAACACCGACTGTGGAGAGTTATGCCCGCGCGAAGCTGGGAGAATATAGATTGTGGGAATTGCCGGACAGACCGGATGGAATGGAATTGTCGGAGGTATCAGTTGTAGATCTCAGGGAAGAATTCCATATGGGAAACCGGAGCATCGTCAGCAAGGCACTGTATGATATGATAGAGGACAGACTGCAGAAAAAAGAGCAGATCATGTTATTTATCAACCGTCGGGGCTATAATAGTTTTGTGTCATGCCGTGACTGCGGCGAGGTAATCAAGTGTCCGAAGTGTGATGTGGCATTATCACTGCACAACAACGGATTTATGATGTGCCATTATTGCGGTTATATTGAGAGAGAGTCGAAACAGTGTCCAAAATGTTCTTCCCGAATGATAGGGGGGTTTGGAACCGGTACAGAGAAAGTGGAGGCTGAGATACACAGACTTTTTCCTGATGCAAGGACGCTTAGAATGGATCGGGATACTACAACCAAAAAAGGTGCCCATGGCGACATACTTAACAGGTTCCTTAAGCATGAGGCGGATATACTGATCGGGACACAGATGATCGTAAAGGGGCATGATTTTGCTAATGTTACACTGGTTGGGATCATGCTGGCAGATATGTCATTGTTTGCCAATGATTTCCGGGCAGGGGAGAGGACTTTTGATCTGTTGACGCAGGCAGCCGGCCGTGCGGGCAGAGGGGACAGACCCGGTCATGTGCTGATCCAGACATACCAGCCGGAGCATTATGCGATCGTAGCTGCTGCAAAACAGGATTATGAGGGTTTTTTTGAGACGGAGATGTCGTATCGTAGACTGCTGCGTTATCCTCCGGTCTACAATATGATGGTGTTGCTTGTCACATCACCTGTCAGTGAGGATGCAGTCGCTGCTTCAGAAGAGCTTGCCGGACAGCTGAAGAAAAAGGCTGCATCCTGTGAGCATGTCAGAGTTATAGGACCGGGAGAGGCTTCGATCGGGAAGATAAACGAGGTATACAGGCGGGTCATATATATAAAGGCGATGGGAATGCCGGCACTGGCAGACATGAGAGATATCGCAGACGCGTACAGCAGGGAAAATGTCAGTGTAGCAGTGGATGTAAATCCGATGATGGCATATTGATGGGTGTTATTTGCCTGCAATATTGCATAGATGATGTTGGTATAGATTTTGATGTAAGTTGTGATATAGGTTACTGATAGAAGAAAAACAGGAGGAATGGAAAATGGCAATAAGAAATATCAGAGTGGATGGCGATGATGTACTTAGAAAGGTGTGTAAACCTGTCGAGAAGATGACCGCAAGGCTTCAGACTCTGGTGGATGATATGTTTGATACCATGTATGAGGCAAATGGTGTCGGACTTGCTGCTCCACAGGTAGGTATCTTAAGGAGGATCGTGGTCATAGATGTCGGTGAGGGAGAGGCATATGCACTGATCAATCCTGAGATCGTAGAGGCTGACGGAGAGCAGGAGGGTGATGAGGGATGTCTTAGTCTGCCTGGACTTGTGGGAACAGTAAAACGACCAAATCACGTAATATGTAAAGCCCTTGATGAGAATATGATGCCGATCACCATAGAGGGAGAAGGACTTCTTGCAAGGGCAATATGCCATGAACTGGATCATTTGGATGGTATTTTGTACAAAGATAAGACGGAGGATGGTCTGTATTCTGTAGATACACCTGAGGATGAGAGAAAGTAAGAGACATGTCTGTGAACGATATGGTGTGAAGCATGTGTGAGATGGAGGAACAGAGACTATGAAGATTATATATATGGGAACCCCGGAATTCGCGGTATATGCTCTGCGCTCGATCATAGAAGCAGGACATGAGGTGGCAGCAGTATTTACACAGCCGGATAAGGCAAAGGGAAGAAGTAAAACTCCGGTGGCAACACCGGTCAAGGCGGAGGCACAAAAGCATGATATCCCGGTCTATCAGCCGGAAAAAATACGAAATGAAGAAAATGTGGAGCTTATAAAAAAGATAATGCCGGATTGTATCGTGGTTGCCGCTTACGGACAGATATTGCCGGAGAGCATATTAAATATACCCCAATATGGCTGTATCAACATTCATGCTTCACTTCTTCCAAGATACAGGGGGGCTGCTCCGATCGAATGGGCAATCATAGACGGAGAGGAAAAGACCGGTGTAACGACCATGTATATGGCAAAAGGACTTGATACGGGAGATATGATCGAGAAGACAGAGGTCGTCATAGAGAGGGATGATACCGGTCAGACACTGCATGATAAGCTGGCTGTTGCAGGTGCTAAGCTTATATTGTCAACGTTAAAGGCAGTGGAAGCAGGCACTGCGTCAAGAGTCAGACAGGATGACGCAGAGAGCTGTTATGCGGTAATGTTGAAAAAAGAGATGGGGAAGGTGGATTTCTCCAGACCTGCTTCCGAACTGGAACGTCTGATCAGGGGTCTCATACCATGGCCGTGTGCGTATACAGTAATAGATGGAAAAAATGTCAAGCTGTACAGGGCAGAGGTAAAAGAAATGGATACATCCATGTACAGCCATGGTGAGATCATAGAGATAACAAGAAAAACATTTACCGTGGCATGCGGGAAGGATGCCCTGGTAATACTTGCACTTCAGCCGGAGGGCAAGAAAATGATGGATACAGCTGCATATCTGAACGGCAATAAGCTTGCGCCAGGAATGATATGCGGACAGGCAGTTCAGGAGTAGGATATGGATGCAAGGGATGTAACACTTTCAATATTGATGGATATGGAGACGGGAGGTACTTTTTCGAGTATGGCCATCGCCAAGGCACTTCGTCAGAATCAGTTCAGTGACAAGGCAGAACGTGCATTTGTCACGCGTCTGGCAGAGGGAACCACAGAATACCGGATCACGATCGATTATGTGGTAGACAGGTTCTCCAAGACTGCTATCAGGAAGTGCAAACCATTAATAAGATGTATTCTGAGGATGAGCACCTATCAGATCCTGTACATGGACAGTGTGCCTGACAGCGCGGCGTGTAATGAAGCTGTCAAATTGGCAAAAAGACATGGATTTGCATCTCTGTCAGGTTTCGTAAATGGTGTTTTGCGCAACATAGCAAGAAATAAGGACAATATAGAATATCCGTCTGAGACAGAGGATATGGAAGCGTATCTCTCTGTCAGATATTCCACTCCCGTATGGCTGGTTAAAAAGATGATGAAAGATTATCAGGGGCAGGCAGAGGATATTCTGAGAGGAACATTTGCGGAGAGGGATACGACGATCAGAGTCAATCTGTGCAGGACAACAAAGGCAGAGCTTAAGAAAATGCTCATCGATGCCGGAATCCATGTGCAGGACGGAGTATATGATGAGAATGCATTGCGGATCCATGGTTACGATTTTATCCGGAGAATACCCGGATACAGAGAGGGCTTTTTCACAGTGCAGGATGAGAGTTCCATGTGTGCGGTGAGAGCAGCCGGGATAAAGCCGGGAGATATGGTAATCGATGTATGCGCAGCTCCGGGTGGAAAGACGACAGCAGCTGCAGAATATCTGGGCAATCAGGGCGTGATATACGCCATGGATATATCTTCGGATAAACTTGATCTGATAGAAGAAAATGTCTCGAGACTGGGATTTGATAATGTAAAGATCTGTGAACATGATGCGACTGAACCGCTTGATCTGGACAGCCTTACAGGAGAGAAAGATGCAGCTGCGGATGTGGTCATAGCTGACCTTCCGTGTTCGGGGCTTGGTATCATGGGACGGAAAAATGACATTAAATACAGGCTGGATGAGGAACAGCTCAGGCAGTTATCTGAGCTTCAGAGAAATATACTCGGTGTTGCACAGGGATATGTACGCAGCGGTGGAACATTGCTGTATAGTACATGTACGATTAATCCTGACGAAAACCAGTACAATACAGAATGGTTCTTGAAGACTTACCGTGATTATGTTCTGGCAGAAGAAAAACTGTTTGTTCAGGGAATCGACCAGTGCGACGGATTTTATTATGCGGTTTTGAGACGGAAATAGAAGATATAAATCAGGCGGATAATAGTAAGATGGATATAAAATCAATGTATTTCAGCGAACTGCAGGACTGGGTCACAGAAAATGGACAGCCGGCATTTCGTGCAAAACAACTGTATCAGTGGATGCATCAAAAGTATGTAGCGTCGGTGGATGAGATGACCAATCTGCCGAAGCAATTGCGTGAAAAAATATCGGAGACGGGGTTTGTGTCGATTACGGAGGAGACCAGACAGGAATCGAAAAAAGACGGAACGATCAAATTCCTCTTCAGACTGCAGGATGGACAGATGATAGAGAGTGTTTTCATGCGCTACAGTTATGGTAATTCCATATGTGTGTCATCTCAGGCAGGATGCCGTATGGGATGCAGATTCTGTGCGTCAACGATAGGAGGACTGGTCAGGAATCTTACGGCCTCGGAGATGTTGGAGCAGGTTTATGCAGCAATGCGCATCACCGGGGAAAGAATCTCCAATATTGTAGTGATGGGGACGGGAGAGCCTCTTGATAACTATGACAATCTGATTCGTTTTATCAGGATTATATCTGATGAGCAGGGATACAATATCAGCCAGAGAAATATTACTGTGTCGAGCTGTGGAATCGTGCCTAAGATATATGCGCTGGCAGAGGAGAATCTGGCAATCACGTTTGCACTGTCACTGCATGCGCCGACAGATGAGGAGCGAAAGGAATTGATGCCGATCGCGTATCAGTATACATTAAAGGAGACGATTGACGCGTGCAAGGCATATTTTGAAAAAACAGGGCGTAGAATTACTTTTGAGTACAGTCTGGTCAAGGGAAAAAATGATACAGAGGAGCAGGCAGATAAGCTTGCAAAGCTCCTTCGGGGAATGAATTGTCATGTCAATTTGATCCCGGTTAACCCTATTAATGAGAGAGATTATGAACAAAGCGACATGGATTCTGTCCAAAAATTCAAAATAGCACTTGAAAAAAAATCAATAAATGGTACTATAAGAAAGAGTATGGGTAGCGATATAGATGCTGCCTGTGGTCAGTTACGGCGGAAATATGCGGGAGGCTTCCGATGAGATCGAGTGGAAAAACTGATAAGGGGAATAAGCGCAACAGCAATCAGGACAGCATTTTTTTCAGTGATATGCCTGTCGGACCGTTGCCGAATCTATACATAGTGGCAGACGGAATGGGAGGACACAGAGCCGGAGATCACGCCTCACGGATGGCGATCGATATCACGGTTGATTTCGTAAAGAAGTCAACACTGGAGAATCCGATTGCAGTCTTGAAACGGGCGATGATATATGCGAATAATGAGATATACAAGGCAGCCAATCAGGATCCCGATTTATCGGGTATGGGAACGACGATGGTTGCAGCGGTTGCCCATGAAGGTCAATTGTATATAGCCAATGTAGGTGACAGCAGATTGTATGTGATTAATTCTGACATCAAACAGGTTACGATGGATCATTCTCTGGTTGAAGAATTGATTCGTAACGGAGAGTTGGAGAGAAAGAGAGGAAGAAATCATCCGGAGAAGAATATTATAACCAAGGCGATGGGATCTAAGGAAGAGGTTATACCGGATTTTTTTGAGATAGATATTAATTCTGAAGATAAATATTTGTTATGTTCAGATGGATTATCCAATATGGTTGAAGATGACGAGATAAGGGACATTGTAGTTGATCACTATGACTTGGATGAGATTGTGCAGGCATTGGTTGACAGGGCCAACTACTACGGTGGTTCAGATAATATATCCGTTGTTGTCATATCAGAATAAAACAGTTAGAGGAATATAACAGAAAGGATAGAAGTTATGTTAAAACCAGGAATGATGTTGTGTGATAGATATGAGATTCTTGAAGTGGTTGGCGCTGGTGGAATGTCTATCGTGTACAAGGCTAGATGCCACAGATTAAACAGAAATGTTGCAATCAAGGTTCTGAAACCGGAGTTCAGCAATGATAAGAATTTTGTAACTAAATTTAAGATTGAGGCACAGGCATCGGCAGGGCTTACCCATCCTAATATTGTAAATGTATATGATGTATATGATGATGATGGAATCTATTTTATTGTCATGGAGCTGGTCGATGGTATTACACTGAAGGAGTATATAGAGCAGAATGGACGTCTCAGTATGGATAAAGCACTGGACTTTTCTATTCAGATCGCTTCAGGACTGGAGGCTGCACACGAGCATCATATTATTCACAGAGATATAAAACCACAGAATATTATCGTATCCAAGAATGGTAATATTAAGGTTACAGATTTTGGTATCGCCAAGGCTGCATCTTCCAATACACTGACTTCAGGCGCTATGGGAAGTGTACATTACATCTCTCCTGAACAGGCAAGAGGCGGATACAGCGATGAGAGAAGTGATATTTATTCCCTTGGTATCACAATGTATGAGATGGTGACGGGAAGAGTGCCGTTTGAAGGTGATAATAATGTATCTGTTGCCCTGATGCATATTCAGAGTGAAATGATTCCACCGAGACAGTATTATCCTGATATATATTCAAGCTTCGAGAAGATTATTCTCAAGGCGACACAGAAGAAACCGGAGCGCAGATATCTCACTGCAAGTGCACTTATTGCAGATCTGAAGAGAGTGCAGAATAATCCGAATATTGATATTGTGGTCGCACCGACAGCGATCACCAACAGTCCTACACAGGAATGGACAAAAGAAGATGTAAAAGCGATCCGTGACGGCAGTGCATATAAAGATCCATATGATAACAGCCAGTTAAATGCATTCAATAACCCGCCTGTCCAGAATGAGATGGGTGAACTGCGTGCGACGGACAGCATATCTATGATACCTGTCAACAATCAGAAGATCAACCAGCTCCTGAATGAGGATCCATGGGAAGATGAGCTTGAAGAAGATGTACCTGAAGAACCACAGCATAAGGGCAATCTTAAAAAGGTGCAGGATTATGATGATGACGAGGAATATGATGAGGAAGATGACAGTGATATAGATCCGAGCCTGAAGAAGGCAGTTACGATTGCGGGCATCGCCACAGCGGTTATTATTGCGGTCATCGTTATCGTGGTGATCGGTAATATAGCCGGATGGTTCAAGTTTGGTGATAAGAAGGATAAAGCGACTACAACGACAGAGGAAAATGCTAACAAGGTTGCGATGATCGAGGTTACAGGATACTCAGAGGATGCCGCTGTAAAAATGTTAAAGAATCTTGGATTTGTCAATATCACTGTTACACCGGAAGCCAATGAAGAAGTGCAGCAGGGATATGTATTTGATCAGAACTTCAAGAAAGATGAGATGGTCGACATCAATGAGGAGATCATACTGAAGGTAAGTGCGGGGGCAGAGACCAAGGAAGTGCCTAATGTTACCGGTTACACGGACGATCAGGCAGTCAAGACACTTGAGGATGCCGGATTCCATGCGGTACATGCGTATGATTTCGATGATCAGGTCGAGAAAGATAAGGTTATAAAACAGGAGCCGGCAGCAGGAACGCAGGCCGCAAAGGGATCTGACGTAGTCATCACTGTCAGCAATGGTGCAGAAGTTAAGAAAACCGCCGTTCCGGGTATCACAGGCCTTACGGAAGCACAGGGAATCAACAATCTGAATAATGCAAAGCTGGGTGTAGGTAATGTTACACATGCATATGATGAGACGGTACCTGCCGGAAGTATTATCAGTCAGAATCCGGTGGCCGGTACAGAGGTCGATGAGGGAACCAAGATCGATTATGTGATCAGTGATGGACCGGAGCCGAAGGCAACGACATATACAGCCAGCATCTCGGGAAGCGTGACCTGTAATGATGCCAATCTGGAGGGTCAGGCTGTTACGATACAGATATTATTCAATGGTGAGACCATATCAGAGATGACAGCGACAGTTATTGTGGGTGAGCCTATCAATATATCAGCTTCCAAGCAGGGACTTACGGAGCAGAGTGGTTCGACCAGTGTAGTTATTCTGGATGCTTCCAACAATAATATTACGGGTTCATTCTCTCCAAGCATAAGCACCAGTTACGCTGCGGAGTAGAATAGCACATGAATGGTAAGATAATAAAGGGTGTGGGTGGATTTTATTATATCCACCTGCATGATAACAGGGTGTTTGAGTGTAAGGCCAAGGGGGCTTTCCGTAATCAGGGGATCAAACCCACGGTCGGAGATAATGTAGAGATAGAGCTGATAGATGAGGATGCATTGAAGGGCAATATAATCAGAATATTGCCACGTGACAATATTCTGATCCGTCCGGCTGTTGCAAATGTTGACCAGGCAGTTATTATTTTTGCACTGGCACAGCCAGAGCCGAATTATAATCTGTTGGATCGTTTCCTGATTATGATGGACAGACAGGATGTCACCACAATGATATGTCTGAATAAGTCGGATCTTGTGGATCCGATGGCGGTAGAACAGATAAAGCAGACCTACGAGGATTGCGGATATCAGGTATATGTGACATCGACACTCGGAGGCTTAGAGCAGGGTGTTTGTGGACAGTATAAAACAGGCGGGGATGACACCAGACGACTTCGTGATATGATTCTGGGTAAGACCACAGTATTTGCAGGGCCATCCGGAGTGGGAAAGTCGTCTTTGCTCAATCTTCTGCAGCCGGAGGCACATGCCAAGACCGGTGCAGTCAGTGATAAGATAAAGAGGGGAAAACACACGACCAGACACTCTGAACTGATCTGTGTATGTGAGGATACCTTTATTATGGATACTCCCGGATTCAGTTCTCTTTATGTAGATGAGGTAGAACCGGAGGATCTGAAGTTATATTATAATGAGTTTGAGAGATACAGTTATTTCTGTAGATTTAACGGATGTCTGCATATCAATGAGCCGGATTGCGGCGTCAAGCAGGCATTGGAACGTGGGGAGATCAGTCTGTTGCGGTATAACAATTACAGGCAGCTCTATGGTGAGTTAAAAGATAAAAGGAGATGGTAACATGAATATTCTTTCGCCATCATTGCTATCCATAGATTTTAATCATGTGGAGAGAAATGCAAAGGTGTTGGATGCAGCAGGGGTAAAATGGTTTCATCTGGATGTTATGGATGGTATTTTTGTAAAAAACATTTCATTCGGACCACCTGTGATAAAATGTATCCGTAAGATAACCGACAGCTTCTTTGATGTCCACCTGATGATCGTTGATCCGATCCGCTATGTGGATGCATTTAAGGATGCAGGAGCGGACATGCTTACTGTACATTATGAAGCGTGTCAGAATCTTCAGGAGACGATAGATTATATAAAGGATGCGGAGATGAAGGTTGGTGTTGCAATCAACCCTGAGACACCGGTCTCGGTCCTTGAGGAATATATTGACAAGGTAGATATGATTTTGATAATGAGTGTGAAGCCGGGATTTGGCGGGCAGAAATTCATGCCGATTGCTCTTGATAAGCTAAAAGTCATCAGGGAGTGGGCTGATAAGGTAAATCCTGAGCTGAAGATACAGGTCGATGGAGGCATTACGCTCGATAATGTACAATCTGTCCTGGATGCAGGGGCCAATGTCGTTGTTGCAGGCTCTGCGATATTCCGTGGAGACAAGGCAGAAAATGTCAGAGCTTTTCAGGAGGCTTTGGGCAATTCATGATGCAAAATGAACCGACAGAACATGATAATATTATAATCGTGACCGGAGGTACGGTGAATCCGGAACTTCTGAAAAAGCTTCTGGCATCGCACAGGGATGCATATATCGTGGGTGTTGACAAAGGACTGGAAGCTTTGCACGGATTGGCAGTAGAACCGGATTTAGTAGTAGGAGATTTTGATTCCGCAGATGACGGCATCAGAGCTATATATGCTAATAGCCCTGGTGCTATTCTTTTGAATACGGAAAAGGATCTGACGGATACACATGTCGCCGTGCTTGAGGCGATAAAACGTTTACCGAAACATATTATTATAGCAGGCGCGACAGGAACCCGCATCGATCATATGATGGGTAATCTGGGTCTGTTGAAAATATGTCTTATGCATGGTATAGATGCGGTTATTGTGGATGACAATAACCGGATAAGGATGATAGACAGGCAGCTTAAGATAAAAAAAGACCGGCAATATGGGAGATATATTTCCTGCATACCATTTTCAGATCAGGTAACAGGAATCACCATAGAAGGTTTCAAATATGATCTTCAGGATGCCACTATGATAAAAGAAGAAACTATAGGTATAAGCAACGAACTGAGAGAGGAGGAAGGTCTCATTACAGTGGGAGAAGGTTATCTTCTTGTGATGGAGACCAAAGATTAGTTATATGAACATTTGGGTGGTAATTGCATTTGTGTGTTATATGGCAGGTATGCTCATCATAGGGGTGAGCAGCGCCAGAAAGAATAAAAATGCAGATCAGTATTTCCTTGGAGGAAGAAATCTGGGCGGATGGGTTGCAGCCCTATCGGCACAGGCTTCTGATATGAGCGGATGGCTGTTGATGGGATTGCCGGGCTGTATCTATGCATTTGGTGCAAATCAGGCATGGATAGCGATCGGTCTCTTTATCGGTACAGTATTAAACTGGATTTTTGTATCGGGCAGATTGCGCAGATATACGATCAAGGCAGGAAACGCAATGACGATTCCGGAATATTTAAGCAATCGTTTCAGGGATAAGAAAAACATATTGATGACGATCTCTGCAATCGTTATCGTTGTTTTCTTCCTGGTTTATGCTGCATCAGCATTTTCAGCAGGCGGTAAGCTCTTTGCATCTGTCATGAAGTTAGATTATCACAAGGCACTTACACTCGGTGTTGTCGTGATCCTTATATATACATTCATCGGTGGATTCATTGCCGTATGTAACACAGACTTTATTCAGGGTATGTTGATGCTTATCGGTATCCTGACAGTTCCGATCGTTGCCGTAATGTTGATGGGAACAGGACATATCATACCTAATCTGATCGATAGCGGATTAGAGGTAGATGCCAAGGATTTTTTAAATATTTTCTATGAGAATGGCAAGCCGATCTCTGCGGTCAGTGTTGCGTCCCAGCTTGCATGGGGACTTGGATACTGCGGTATGCCACATATTCTTGTCCGTTTTATGGCTGTAAGAGATGAAAAAGAATTAGCAAAATCCAGAAAGATTGCGATTGTATGGGTATTACTTTCACTTGCAGTAGCTTGTATCATCGGTGTCATTGGCAGGGCATATCTGTATCCGACGGTGCTTGGCATTGAGAATGCGGAATACGAGAATGTTTATATTGAGATGATCAAAAAGGTATTTCTGTCAGATATGAATCTGCCGTTTATCGGAGGTATTCTTTTGTGTGGTGTATTGGCTGCCATCATGTCGACTGCCGATTCACAGCTTCTTGTTGCATCCTCTGCAGTTGCAAAGGATCTGTGTGGCGGAGTATTCTTTAAGAAAATGACTGAGAAACAGATTTTTGCAGTGAGCAGAATAACCGTGCTTGTCATAGCGGTACTTGCATATATCATCGCATGGAATCCGAATTCAAGTATTATGCTTCTTGTATCAGATGCGTGGGCAGGACTCGGAAGTGCGTTCGGACCAACGATTCTCATGTCGCTATATTGGAAACGAACCAATCTGGCGGGGGCGGCTGCTGGTATGATCAGCGGAGGTCTCACTGTTATTATCTGGGATTATATCAAGTTCATCAATATGGGTGGCGAGATGGTAACGCTCGGAACATATACAGGGGTATATTCCCTGTTGATAGGATTCTTTGTGAGCCTTTTGTTTATCGTTATTTTCTCTCTGATAACACCGAGAGCAACGGATGAAATGATTCAGGAGTTTAATGATGTAAAAAACGGAAACGTATAATTGATTAGAATTACAAAACATTTGCAGTACGAAGCAACTGGATCGTAAAGCAATAAAACTGAAAAAAAGAAAAACAAAAATGCCGGAAAACAATAAAACCGGCATTTGTTGTCTGTGTATAACTTTAAAGAGAGGATTTATGAAAAAAACTATATTATTAATATAAACCGAAATTATGAACAAAATATGACAAGAATAACAACTTTGTGTAAAGATTAAGACTTTAAACTGAATTTTAGGGGTAATAAGGGATGACAGATGCCAGATATGGAAGAAATTGCAGCTTAAGGCTGATCGTTATAGGCGCAGTGAAAGAAGAATATTACAGAAATAAGATAAAGGAATATGTTCAAAGTATAAGAAAGAGACAGGAGATAGATCTCATTGAACTCAGGGACGAGAGTATCCCGCAAAAGGCGGGCGATTCCATACTTGACAGTATAAAGGAACGGGAGGGAATGCGGATCATGGAACATATTACGCCACAGGATTATGTGATTGCACTATGTATCGACGGCAGAGCTGCCACCGGAGATACGCTGCGTAAAAATATGGTAAAGGCCAGGGAGCGGGGGGCACGCAGTGTTACATTGGTGATTGGGGGCTCATTGGGACTCAGTGAAGCTGTCATAAAAAGAGCGGATTACAGGCTCAGTTTTTCTCAGATGACATTTCCGCATCAGTTGATGCGTGTGATGCTGTTGGAACAACTGATGCAGGTTATTTGTGATAAGTGATATGGTTCAGGATCGTGTAAGCGCGGTAGATCTGTTCGGTGAGGACTACGGCAGTAAGTTCGGTGTCCATAGTAAATGATGACAGGAAAAAACGCGTCACTTCTGCCGGAACAGGATCCGGATCATCCGGGATGATAAAATGGATCAGGGAACAGCCGTTTACATTCAGTTCATTGATGTGACGGGCAAGATCTGTGGAAGTCATGGAGTCTTCACCGGGAGCAACAATATAGGTTATTCCTTTCGTATCATTACAGATAAGTTCAGATGCATAGCGGCAGAGTCTAAGCTGCACATTGCAGAACGGAGACACTCTTTTTATATATTCTTCCATCGCCTTTTTGTAGTCTGGATCTAATTTTTTTCTGCATAAGCTTATCAAGATTTTCATAGTATTTTCCCTCTGATAGTTAGTAGATGATCCATACTGTTATGAGCATTTACTTTCTTTATCCCTTTTTTGAAGAGACGCAGTTTTGTCAGAAGTTTATTACTTTTATCTTGCCGCCAATGTGCACGCGCAAGTGTGTCTGAGTGTCATCCAGGTATGGCAGGGGGATTTCAGGAACGCTCGCGCTCCGTTGGAAACGCAGGGGTACTAAGTGTGAGCCTTACGGCTCGCACTAAGGACCCGCGTTTCCAAAAGTCCTTACATCCTCCCTGCCATACCCGGATGACGCGAGTTCGCTGTAGCGTGCACATGAACTGGTGGAAGGATAAAAGTAATTAAACTTCCCAAAACTGCAAAAGTCATTCAAAAAAAGGGATAAAGAAAGTAAAGTCATAACAGTATGTCGCATCTTTTATTTATAACATGATTTAGCGTCTTTTAAAATAGTAAAAATAGTGTTATGATGAATCCGTATGCAAATGAATAGAGATAGTGAGGTTATACTGATGACTGGCGATAAAAAAATATTGATACTGGACATTGACGGAACACTGGTGAACTCTAAGAAGGAGATCACACCGCAGACATTAAAGTACCTTAAGATGATACAGGAGCAGGGGCATATCGTTGCACTTGCCTCAGGAAGACCATATCCGGGGATGAAATCTTATGCAGAGCAGCTCGGACTCGATAAAATGGGAGGATATGCCATATCATTTAACGGAGGAATGATCATAGATTGTACAACCGGCAAATCTGTCTTTGAGAAGACGATACCCAACCGGTATGCTTCACAGATATACGATTATGCGATGGAACATCATATCGGTCTGGTGACATATCAGGATGATACAGTTATAACAGGCACGGAGATAGATAACTACATGCAGTATGAAGCACGTCTGAATCACATGGTTCTGAAGAAGGTTAAGAACTTTACAGAGTATGTGGATTTTGATATGATCAAATGCCTGCTGACGGCAGAACCGGAGCTGGCAGAGCAGTATGAACATGAACTGTATGATATGTTTGCCCCTGAACTTAACGTGTTCCGGTCGGAACCGTATTTTATAGAGATCACAATGCAGGGGGTTGATAAGGCTGAATCCATCTCGGGTCTGCTCGAAATCCTTGGCATACCGAGAGAGAATTCCATATGCTGTGGAGACGGATTTAATGATCTTACTATGGTGCAATATGGCGGTATCGGTGTGGCCATGGGCAATGCACAGCAGATCGTTAAGGACAATGCAGATTATATAACAGCTTCCTGCGATGATGACGGAATCGTTGAGGTTATCAAAAAGTTTATTCTGTAGAAGATATTGTATGGTATATCATTGACATGGTTATAAAAATTAAGTAAAATAAAAATGTTCTTTATAAAAATAAAGAAAATTAAAAAATACTTTATTAATTAAAATCCGACAGCTCCCCATCTGCTACGTCAGATGGTTAAAAATGAGCTGCAAAGACAGAGGGATGGGCATGAAAAATCACGTTATATCTACAAAAGCAGATACGCTGCTCACATTGAAGGATATAGTCAAAAAGTCGTATATCGAGGATATTATTGTGGTATACGTCAAAGATTTTCTGAACAATAAAATGATGGTATATCATAAGATCGCCGAAGGTTTCAAGGGTTCGGAGATCGTTGTGAGAAGTTCGTCCAAAAATGAGGACAGTATGGCGAGTTCTAATGCGGGCCATTTTGAGAGTGTGCTGCATGTGGATTCCCGGAATCAGGATGCTGTGTTTGATGCACTGACGACGGTTATGAATTCTTATATCGAGGGAGAATGCAATGATGAGGCACTGGCTTCTATCATGGACGAGGAGATCCTCGTGCAGCGTCAGGCAGAGGATATTGTGCTCTCGGGTGTGGTGTTTACCAGAGATATCTTATACAATCGTCCGTATTATATGGTGACTTATGATGATAACGGCAGCACGGATTCCGTTACCAGCGGGCAGGGTGGTAAAACCAGATGGATAGCCAGAAATGTTTCAAGAGAATTCCTGGATGAGAGATTCCTGAAATTGATCCAGGCTGTGCAGGAAGTCGAAAGAATCTTTTTCATGGTGGAAGCACTGGATATAGAATTTGCCATAGACAAAGAAGACAGGATAATACTGTTTCAGGTTCGGCCGCTGGCAGCGGTTATTGGACGACCGAGGGTTATGTCGGACAGGGACTTTATAGATACAAAAGCTTATGCCAAGTGTAGTTATCTGGATAAAAACCATATTGTATCCGATATGGCATATTGGAATCCTGCTGAGATAATCGGTACGAATCCGAGACCATTGGATTATTCTCTGTACAGAGAGCTGATCACGGAGAGAATATGGAATCAGGGTCTGGAAGCGCTGGGCTATGAGCATGTTGAAGATGAGCTGATGCAGAAGATAGGTAATAAACCATATATTTCAGTTAATGATACATTTCTGGGACTTACCCCGAAGGGACTTGATGAGCAGCTTAAGTACAAATTATTTGATTATTATGATGAGCAGCTTAAGGCAGACAAGACAGCACATGATAAGATTGAATTTGAGATCGTTTTTAATGTGTATGACTTTATGACGGATATACGTCTCAAGGAATTGTCATCACATGGATTTACAGATACTGAGATATGGGAGATAAGAAATGCTCTGTTTGATCTGACGAAGCGGGCAGTGGTCAATTATGATGCTATATGCGAGGAGGATCTCAATAGTCTGGAGCTCATGAGGAATCTCAGACATGAGATAAGAGCATGTTCACCGCTTGCGGAGACCAATGTGATGAAGCTATATAAATACATTGAAGAATTGCTTAACTCCATCAAAAAATATGGTACGCCGCAGTTTACGAGGCAGGCGAGATGTGCTTTTATGGCACGCAGCTTCTGCAGAACACTTGTTGAGAGAGATTACTTTACGCAGGAGGAGATGGATGCATTCATGTTATCTATCTCTACAGTTGCGTCAGAATTTGAGCGCGATTTTGATAAATACAGCCATGGAGAGATGGGCAGGGATGAGTTTAATAAACTGTATGGACATCTCCGTCTGGGAACTTATGATATCAGGACAGACTGCTACAGGGATATGTTTTTTGACGTGGATACGGAGCGGCTGAGCAGCAAAAAGAAGGAGAGAAGAGCGGCAAAACTGCTCGATTATGACAGGCTTGAGCTTGCACTTATGGATGCTGGGATTCATATCACTCCTGAAAAATTCACGGATTTCCTCGTGAAGGCAACGCAGAACAGAGAATATTTCAAGTTTGAATTCACCAAGTCTCTGAGTCTTATACTGGAGATCGTTATTCGTCTTGGAGATTCACTGGGTATCGCGAGAGAAGATATGTCTTATCTTGAGATACAGGATCTTCTCAGCTATCACAGCAGGGATTCTTATATACAGATGATCGAACAGAGAAGAAGCATGTATCATGCCAATACGTTTCTGGTGCTTCCGGAGGTTATTTTCGGTGTGGGTGATATTGATGTGATCGACATAGATGAGGCGAGACCGAATTTTATCACCAACAAAAAAGTTGAAGCGGACATCGTCAATCTGGATGAGTATGATAATGATGATATAACAGGCAGGATCGTTCTGGTTACAAAGGCAGATCCGGGATATGACTGGATATTTACCAAGAACATAGCGGGATTTGTGACAAAATATGGCGGAGCTGCTTCGCATATGGCGATACGGTGTGCAGAATTCGGTATACCTGCGGCGATCGGATGTGGAGAAAAGATATATAATAACGTTTGTATGATGAAACGCATGGAGCTTGATTGTGCGGAGGGCAGGATTACAGAAAAACAAAAAAGGAATGATGTATAGATGTCAGCAAAGAAACTGATCGTAATGTGGCCGGGCCGCAATTATAGCTGTGATAAGCCCCTGCTGTATTATGCTGGTAAGGTATTTCGGAAGAGAGGTTATGAAGTAATAGGACTTCATTACAATTATCTTCTGAAAGGGGATAAGGATAATATTCCGGGACTGATAGAAGAGGCGGGAGCCTATGTAGAGCAGGAATTAGCACATATCCATTTTGAAGAATATGAAGATGTGGTATTCTTATCCAAGAGCATGGGAACGGCTCTGGCAGGCGCTTATGAGGCAAAACATGGAATAAGGGCAAGACACATTTTCCTGACACCTGTCCAGGAGTCCATGCCATACATGAAGCGTGGAAAATGTATAGTGGTGGCAGGAAAAGATGACAGGATACTGGACAGCCGTAAGCTTAAGATATACTGTGTGGAGCAGGATGTTCCATTGAAGCAGTTTGAGGAAGTGGGACATTCTCTGGAACATCCGGATGATATGAATAAAACCTTTGCGATTCTGATGGTTATGATCCGGCTGTATAAGGAGTTTTAATTGATTTAATATCTGCCATGGTGTATAATATCTGGCAGATATTGTTTTGAAAAATATGAGATAAGGAGGAACATGATGGGTTTTTTTAAGGATTTCAAGAGAGATTTTGCCCAGGCCGTGAATGAACTGATGCCGGATAAGGATGAGCTGGCGGATGAGTACGATGATGAAGACATGGTCAATACATTTGATGAAAATGATAATATGGATGTAGCCCCCGAGGATATGCTTGAAAATCTGGATGATTTTAGTATAGAGAACATGCAGGATACAGGAGAGTATGAGACCGGTATCAACCAGCAGGAGACACCTGATTCAGAGTATGATAATGAGGAAGAGACTGAGAAAAAAGATGCTCTGGCTGATATCCCACAGGCGGAGATCATTGGTGACGCTGAACCGGCAGACTCACTGCAGGACATGGAAAAAGAAGTTCCGGAGACAGAGCTTATCACTGAACTGGTAGCCGAGCATGTGATCAGAACAGATGAAAATGGGAAAACGGTTCCAGATGCTGAGTCAGAGATGGAACCGGAATCAGAACCGGTAACAGAACCGGACCCTGCAGGAAAAGCTGATGAGCTTTCGGCTCTGGATGCACTGGATGAGGACAATATGCTTGAGGGTATGGAGGATGCGGTAGCGGTTGAATCTGATACCCCATATACGGAGAACGTCCTTGAGGATGAACTGAAAAATGTTGACCTGAACCAGGATGTTCGGGATGCATTGATGATGAGAGAGACATCATCGGACAGTCAGGATGATGATAGTTCGGACGACATGGAGGACAGCAGTATGGCGGAAGTAGAAGCTAAGATAGAAAATCAGGAGCAGGATATTAACAGCATTTTAAATGATGATACGACCTATATCACGAAGGGAACTGTAATAAAAGGCAATGTTGAGACTGACGGTTGTATCGATATCATCGGAACCGTGGAGGGAGATGTCAACTGTGGTGGCAAGCTGATCGTTGGAGGAACTATCAAGGGCAGCGTGATCGCAGGCGAGATCTATGCAAATGCTGCGAAGATAGAGGGCGATGTAGTGACTGAGGGCAGCGTTAAGATCGGTGTCGGATCAGTGGTCGTGGGCAATGTCTCAGCCACATCTGCTGTTGTCGCAGGTGCTGTAAATGGAGATATTGATGTCAAGGGACCGGTGATCGTGGATTCCACAGCAGTCATTATGGGCAACATCAAGTCCCGTTCGGTTCAGATCAACAACGGAGCTGTGATCGAAGGATTCTGTTCCCAGTGTTATTCAGAGATAGATGTAAAAAGTTTTTTTGAGTAGGAGACAGCAGATATGGAGATGAAGAGAGTACTGCTAAAATTGTCCGGTGAGGCATTGGCAGGAGACAAAAAGACCGGATTTGACGAGAAGACGGTCGTGGGAGTTGCAAAGCAGGTAAAAGAGGTGCTTGACAGAGGTATCCAGGTAAGTATCGTCATTGGCGGCGGTAATTTCTGGAGAGGAAGAACTTCTGAGAATATGGATCGTGTTAAGGCAGATCAGATCGGTATGCTTGCCACAGTTATGAACTGTATCTATGCTGCAGATATGTTCAGGACAGTTGGAATCAGGACACATATTATGACGCCGTTTGCATGCGGCAGTATGACAGAGCTTTTTTCCAAAGACAAGGCGGTTGAGTATCTGGAAAAGGGAGAGGTCGTCTTTTTTGCAGGCGGTACCGGACATCCTTATTTTTCTACGGATACGGCAACGGTTCTTATGGCTATAGAGATCTGTGCTGATGTAATCCTGTCAGCCAAAGCGATCGATGGTGTATATGACAGTGATCCAAAGATCAATCCTGATGCCAAAAAGTACGATAAGATGAATATCAGTGAGATCGTGGACAAGAAGCTTGGTGTCATCGATCTTGCATCGGCAGTGCTTGCCATGGAGAATAAAATGCCTATGATGCTGTTTGGTTTAGGTGGAGAAGACAGCATTGTCAAGGCAGTCACAGGTGGTTTTTCCGGTACCCTGATAACATGTGATTAGGACATGCCGGTTTTATACAGAATACAGACATACGATTGGTAGGAGGAAAAATAATGTTATCACAGTATGAAAGCAAGATGGAAAAAGCAGTCGACAATCTGGCTGCTGAATATGCGGGAATCAGAGCAGGCAGAGCAAATCCACACATTTTAGATAAACTCAGAGTAGATTATTACGGTGCACCGACACCAATTCAGCAGGTTGCAAATGTCACCGTTCCGGAGGCGAGAACACTTATGATCCAGCCTTGGGAGCCGAGTCTGATCAAGGAGATCGAAAAGGCGATTATCAACTCAGATCTTGGTGTTAATCCTAATAATGACGGTAAGAGCGTTATCATCAATTTCCCTGAGCTTACAGAGGATAGAAGAAAGGAACTCGTCAAGGATATTAAGAAAAAGGGTGAGGCTGCCAAGGTTGCAGTCAGAAATATCCGAAGAGATGCCAATGATGCGCTGAAGAAGATGAATAAGGCAAATGAGATCTCAGAAGATGAGCTGAAGACAAACGAAGATAAAGTTCAGAAAATGACAGATAAATATGTTGCCAATATTGAAAAGGCAATCGAGGACAAGTCCAAGGAAATAATGACAGTATAGGAGTTCTGTATTTTGAAGAAGAATATAGATGGTGAAGAACTGAATATACCGGAACATGTTGCAATCATCATGGACGGAAACGGAAGATGGGCCAAGAAACGGCTCATGCCGCGTAACTTTGGGCATAAAGCCGGAGCGAAGGTCGTGGAGCAGATCTGTGAGGATGCCTACAATCTTGGTATACGGTATCTTACCGTGTATGCATTTTCTACGGAGAACTGGAAACGTTCTGTGGAAGAGGTAACA
>JBJEJF010000034.1:0-12221 GCA_051877775.1 Wujia sp. | reverse complement strand
AAAAAACAGCAATGTATAGTATACTTATACGTTGTTGCCGTTAAAACGGCATTTTTTACATTAGCTAAAATGGAAATGAATACGCGGTAAGGAGAATAAAATGAAAGAAGATACTATATTAAGCAAACAAAAAATCTCATTCAACCTGAAAAAATATGGTTGGATTATTGTGGCAATCTGTGCGGTAGTTGCCGTTGTTGTGCTACTGACCAACAAAAGCGGAACAGAGGCAGAGAAGGAACAGCAGATATACGGAGGAGGGCAGTTGTATCAGTCAGACTCCATGATCTATATTGAACAGGAAGTCGATGATACCATGCTTATGTATTCGGCTTATACACTGGTTGCATCCAACTATGCAAGTCTGATTAATTCTTCCAGTGTTCTGGATGAATTGAACAAGAGACTGGTGAAAAACGGATACCTGAAGCTACATGAGGGAGATATCCTGGATGCGGAGGCAGACACCAGCAATATCGTTATTATCTCTGTTATCAGCCCGGATGTACCGGAACGTACCAAGTTCATAGCAGATCAGCTGGCGGAGCTGATTCTGGAACTGGGTGATGAGAAGTTCGCGGTCAAGGATAGCTATATTCTGGATAAAGCGGGTGTATATGCAGTTACAGAATGGAAGACAGGTTCTTATATGAAGACCTACAGCCAGCCGGAGGAGGCAGAGGCGGGATTCAGTTTATCCAAGAAGAGTCTGCTTTTGATATGCTTCGGAATCCTGCTTGGTTGCGGAATAATATTTATGATCATTGTATTTGATAACAAAATATATAAGAGAGAAGATCTGGCCCAGAATGTCGATATGATGTATCTCGGAAGCTATGATTCGGACAAGGAATCCAATGCCGAGATGGCGATGACGGTGGCACGCAGATGTGAACTGCTCGATGCTAAGAAGATGGCTGTTGTAACGCTGGCGGCGGATCCGGATTCTGTAAAGGAACATCTGGCAGATGCATTTGCGGATGCTGAATTCTCTGTTCATGCGGGCAGAAAGCTGAATGAGATCGTTCTGAAGGATATTGAGGCCTGTGATGGTATTGTATTATATCTTGTATGCGGTAAAGACAGCATAAAGGAGTTCAATGAGCTTAAGAGAAAGCTCGATCTGATAGATGGAAAGATATTTGGATATATATTGGATGAGGAAAAGATCAGATAAATTATGAGTGGGAACAATAATCAAAACAAGGTGTCGATCATTACACCGACATACAATTGTGAGAAATATATCAGAGCGACGATCGCTTCCGTGCAGGCGCAGACCTATACTGACTGGGAGATGGTACTTGCAGATGACTGTTCTTCAGATCATACGAGGGAGATTATAGAAGAGATCATGAAGGAGGACCCACGTGTTCATCTCTATTGTCAGGAGAAAAACAGCGGAGCTGCTGCAAGCCGCAATCTTGCATTGGAGCACTGTACAGGAAGATTTATAGCATACCTCGATGCGGATGATCTCTGGAAACCGGAGAAACTGGAACATCAGGTAAGCTATATGCTTGCACATGGATATGGTTTTTGCTGCACATCCTATGAGGTGCTCAATGACGCGGGAGAGTCACTTGATAAGCAGGTCCATATGCTTCCGAGGGTCGATTATAAAGGATTTCTGACCAATAATCTCCTGCAGACTGTAGGCATTATGGTCGATACATCTATCGTCGACCGGAAATGTCTGGTCATGCCGGATATGCGGAGGCGGCAGGACGCGGCTACATGGCTGCAGGTGCTTAAAGCGGGACATGACTGCTATGGGTTGGATGAGATACTGGCATGCTACAGGAGAACGGAAAGTTCTCTTTCGAGCAACAAGCTGAAAGCCGTAAAGGGAGTATGGTATCTGTATAGAAAGGTCGAACATCTGTCTCTTCCGTTTAGCTGTTACTGTTTTGTGCGTTACGCATTTCTGGCTGTATGGAAGAGGATATACAGACATCGTTAATTGCTGGGAGGAATCGAAGGTATGCGTATATTATACCTGTGTACATTCTATCATCGTGCATTGCTGTTCAGACAGCAGATGGATGCCCTTACAGAACGTGGGCATTATGTCCGTGCGTTCAGCTCCGCAAAGTACGGAGAGGGTATTGCCGATAAATTTAAGCCGATCATGGATGATATGGTCGTTCACCGGGAGTGCTGGAACAAGCTCGACCGTATATTGTTTTTTCCCAGACAGTGGAAGATAGAGAAGCAGCTCCAGAAGGCATATGATCTGCGGGAATTTGATATGCTTCATGCACAGCTGCTGCTGAGCAGCGGGTATTCTGCACTCAGAATGAAAAAGAAATATAACCTTCCGTATGTAGTTTCAGTGCGCAGTACGGATCTGAACGGATTTATCAGACTTCCGTATTTCAGACGGATGGCGCGCAATATAGTGAAGGAGGCAAATGGTGTGCTGTTCCTGTCCAATGCACACAAAGCTGAATTTCTGAATAGATTTATACCGGCACAGGACAGGGACACAGTTGAAAGAAAATGTACAGTGATCGGAAACTGTCTGGAGCGGTTCTGGGAAGAACATACAGCCGGACCAAGGCGTGGTCTTCGTGATGAGAATGCACTCAGGATCCTCCTGGTTGCCAAGATCCGTCCTGTCAAGAACATCCCTGTGGCTGCACAGGCTGTTGAGATATTAGGCAGGCGCGGATACAATGCCACGCTGACAGTTGTAGGTGAGGTCCAGGATGAGGAAGAACTCGAGAAGATCAGACAGTTTTCCTGTGTAGAGGTACTTCCTTTTATGAAAAAAGAGGAACTGATCGATGTATATGGAACACATGATATATTTTTGCTGCCATCCAAAAATGAGACGTTTGGACGTGTTTACGTGGAGGCCATGACACAGGGACTTCCGGTCTTATACACCAGCGGTCAGGGATTTGATCAGGCATTTCCGGAGGGAACAGTAGGATATTCGGTACCATCAGACTCGCCGGATATCATTGCAGACCGGATTGAGATGATCATAAAGGATTACAAAAAAATATCTGAGAACTGCATAAAGAATTCCAGTCTGTATTATGAGGATCACATCATGGGACAGCTTGAACAGTTCTATCTCAGTCACAGCAAAAAGATTGATTAGGAGAATAAAATGAAAGCTGCACTTATTTCATTTCACAATGCATATAATTATGGCGCATGTCTGCAGGCGTATGCACTGCAGGAGGCTGTCACAAAGATGGGAATCGAATGTGAATATATTGATTATCTGAATGAGCGTAGAGCAGGCGGATATAAAATGTCGGTCCGTATTCGCAATTCCCTGAAGAAAAAGGATGTCAAGGGCCTGCTGAAAAATATATGCGGGGCACCTTTTGTGTGGTCAAGAGGACGTAAATTCAATAAATTCTATGCGGAATATCTGAAGAAAACAGCACAGACCTATCATAGCTGCCAGGAGGCAGAACAGCTTGACGGTCTATATGACAGATATGTTGTCGGCAGTGACCAGGTATGGAATGATGCGCATAATGGAGCTGATCCGGCATTTTTCCTGGATTTTGTTAAAGATAACAAAAAGAAGATATCCTATGCATCAAGCTTTGGGATGGCTGATATACCGCAGGAAGCAAGGGAACGCTATGCAAGGCTCCTTAACAATATAGAGCATCTTTCCACCAGGGAACAGAAGGGTGTTGACATTATACATGATCTGACGGGCAGGGAAGCAAAGCTGGTGCTTGATCCCGTTTTCCTGCCGGATACATCGGACTGGAAGCGTCTGATCGATACACAGAAAAGTCCGTCACAGTATACATTTTACTACATCAATACAAAGTTTAATCCTGAACGCTTTCGTACAGTGACAGAGTGGAAGGATAAAAAAAGACATATTCTGTCCGCATCGGTGAAGCCTAAGGACTTTGTGCAGCGGCATCAGAAGGTTACTTTTGCAATGTCACCGCAGGGCTTTTTACAGGAGATCAATGATGCCGAGCTGGTTGTGACTACATCCTTCCATTGTCTGGCATTTTCTATCATATTTCATAAGAAATTTGTTGCTATCTTATCGGGAGATCAGGGAAGAGATGAGCGGTTGTTGAATCTGCTTGAGATAACAGGACTGCAGGATCGTATCTTTTCGGACAAAATGACAGTCAAAGATATCCGCAGGGAGATAGACTATGAGAAGGTTGACCGGAGACTGGCGGAATATAAGAGATTTTCTCTGGATTTTCTAAGAGATGCACTCTACAGTGAGACACAGGAGAGAACAGATGGATAAAAAGGTTTCGACTCTGACATTTCAGGAGTCACACAATTTTGGAGCTTTGCTTCAGACTTATGCGCTGGCAAAAAAACTGGAGATGCTTGGCTGTCAGGCAGAGATCATTAATTACCACAGCCGTGCCAAAGAAGCGTTTTACGGGGGAGGATATAACAAAAAGAACTCTCTGGCCGTAAATTTGAATCAGAAGCTGTCTTTTGCGTTGAGAAAACGGCGTAAAAAGGTGATGGATGCGTTTCGGAGAGATTATCTGAAGCTGACTGACAGGGTTTATGTGGAGCAGTCTGACCTGAAGTCCTATGCGGAAGGGCGGGATTACATTGTCTGTGGAAGTGACCAGATATGGAATGTCAACAATATAAACTATGACACGGCTTATTTTCTGGATTTTGTTGAGGATCCGGCCAAAAAAGTGGCATATGCACCGAGCTTTGGAATCTCGGATATATCCGGGGATAGAGACTTCTATCAGAAGAATTTACAGGGCTTTGAAAAGCTTTCAGTCCGCGAAAAAGCGGGAGCAGAGATCGTCAGGGATCTGACGGGCCGTGATGTGCCGGTCGTGTTGGACCCGTGCATGTTGTTGGAGGCTAAGGACTGGAATACCATAGAAAAGGAGCCTGACATAAAGGAACCATATATCTTCGTGTATTACATCAAGTATTCCAGGAAACTGATAGAATATGCAAAAAAAATATCAAAACAGACAGGCTATAAGGTAGTCTTTTCTGCCAGAACCATCAGGGATTACAAGGATGGGTTTAAAAATATCAATATAGATGTGCCGCAGTTTATTGGGACGATAAAACGTGCGGAATACGTGATCACTAACTCCTTTCATGGGACAGTTTTCTCTATCTTATACGGAAAGAAGTTCGTGGTATTTTCGGATACAAGAAAATCCCACAATACCAACAGCAGAATGCGTGATCTGCTGGAGGGCCTGGAACTCGAAAACCGTTTTTACAGAGATGGGGAGGATGTTCTGCTGGAATCATGGGACTGTGAAGGCGTGAATAAATTGTTAGACCGGAAGAGGCGTGCATCAGAGCAATATCTTAAGGATGCACTTGATATAAAATAAATGAAAAACACCGTAAAATGTGCGGAGTGAGGTTATTGTTTTGAAACTGAGAGAAATATATAAGGATCAAAAAGAATTAATGGCAAATACGACGGCGTTGTTTATGGTATTGACGTCGATCACGTTTATGCTGTCTATTTTTGCGCAGCAGCTGCTGTCCATGCCTGCAAGCATAGATACTTATATCAAGCTGCTGATGCTTGCGATTATAGTCTTCAACTGTGCCTACTGCATAAAATATCTTTTCCGTAATATCCGATATACAGCATGTATGGTTACGTTTATGCTTTTGTTGTTTTTGGTCAGCATGTTTAACTTTAACAATACGGAAACGATCTTATCCAATGGCATCTTTTTTGAGACGGTCATACAGGGCGGATTGATGTTTTGTCTTGTATCTCAGGTGGATGATGCAGCCAGACTGATGCGCTATCTGGAGTTTTATGCAAAGGTCGTTGTATTGTTGGGATTCTTTTTGCTGGTAGTATCCAACATATCGTCACTGTATATGGCTTATGGATATAAGATGCTGATGTCAACGATTATCCTGCTGTATGCAGGCATGTATAAACGCAACTGGCTGGAGCTTCTGATCGGACTTATGGGAGTCCTTGCAATCGGAATAGGCGGATCAAGGTGGGCGGCTGCGATTGCGTTGTTGTCCTTTGTAATCTATTATTTTATCGTATATGAGGATCACAGGAAAAAGTGTATTATTGTGCTTGTGGTCATTACACTGGCTGCTCTCGCATTTTTGTTTAAGGATATACTGATTCAGCTGATGGTATCTGTGACGGAGAGTCTGGGAATCTACTCCCGTTCTATCAATAAACTGGTTGCGGGTACATTCAGTTCCAATTCACACAGACTGGAAAATATTGAGTACAGTATCAGTATGCTTACCAGATCACCGATGCGCGCTCTGTTTGGATATGGAGTGGGCGGTGAAAGGTATTATTTCCTCAGAGATCTGTATTATATGGAGGACAGCGGCTACCCGCATAATATTGTTCTGGAGCTGCTTTTGCAATATGGATTGCTCGGAGGCATATTGATCTGCATGGGGATTATTTATCTGATAACCAAATGTTTTTCCAGATATTTATCCAAGGAGGCAATCCTGATATCGGTTGCGTTGCTTGCGGCCAATATTGAGCTTTTGATGTCCAGCAGTTATCTCCAGAGTGAGATATTCTTTGCCTGGATCGGTTGGGGATTTGCATGTATGCGCATGATCAAAATGCGTAAGCTGGAGATAATAGAAGAGAAAAAGAGTGCTTTGGATGATCGTATAGTCGAAAAAGAAGGGATAAACAAACATGAAGATAGAGGAACACAAATCGTTGGCTGATTTTACGACCTTTCGTATGGGAGGTACAGCGCAAAAATTATATATTCCGGAGAGTGTGGAGGAGCTTACAGAGCTGTGCCGGTCACATGAGGGAATAATGGATCATGTTCTGGGCGGAGGCTCTAATCTTCTGATCAATGATGAGAAGACATTTGAAGAGGTTCTGTGTCTGCGTCAATTTAATGACCGCGTGGAAGATATGGGGGATGGAAGATTCTATATCGGAGCTTCGGTACGCCTTCAAAGGCTGATCAGGCTGGCCAATGAAAATGGATATGGAGGGATAGAATATCTTTACTCTGTACCTGGTCTGGTGGGTGGAGCAGTTTATATGAATGCCGGACGGGGAATCAAGTTCAACAAAAATATCAGCGACTATATCATAAGTGTTGATTGTCTGGAAGATGGTGAGATAAAGACATTGGAGAAGGAAGCCTGCCGGTTTGGATACCGCTCTTCTGTTTTTCAGGAAAAGAAAAATGCAATTATCGTCGGTGCAGTCTTTCAGTTTGAAAAGATGGAAAAAGCTGAGTCGGAGAGACGTATACAGGAGAGGATCGATCTGTGTAAGAGAACGCAGGATATGTCTTCACCTAATTTTGGCACCGTATTTTCAAAATGGGACAAGATTATTATTAATCTTGTGAAGTTGTTCCATGTCGGATACAAGGATGGAATAACATTTTCGGGAAAGACCGGTAACTGGCTGTTGCACAGAGAAAATGGTACATTCAGACAGGCTGTGTCCCTGATCGAACGTGTGAAAAAAATACACAGGACCTTTAGAAGGGAATGTGTGGTTGAAGTAAGAATATGGGAGTAAACAGATAAGATGAGAAGTAAAAAGGCATTAATTAATACATTTGCAGGGTTGATGTATGAGCTGGTGGCAGCGGTATGCGGTTTTATTCTGCCATATCTGATACTCTCGCGGTTTGGCTCGGATTATAATGGAATAACATCTTCCATAACCCAGTTCCTGGGATATATTTCCCTGATGCGTGCCGGTATAGGCGGCGTTACGAGAGCTGCATTATATAAACCGCTGGCTGACGGAGATACGAAAGCGATCAGTGCTGTAGTAAATGCGACGGACCGGTTTTTAAAAAAGGTTTCGTTGATATTTGCGGCGAGTCTGTTTGTGTTTGCAGCTGTATATCCGATATTTGTCAAAGAAGATTTTGACTGGCTCTTTTCATTTACACTGGTGCTCATTCTGGGAATCAGTACCTTTGCCCAGTACTTTTTTGGACTCACATTTCAGTTCCTTCTCAATGCTGACCAGAGACAGTGCGTTACATCCTTTGTGCAGATAGGAACTACGATACTGAATACGATCGTGGCAGCAATCATGATATGGATGGGCGCATCCATACATATGGTAAAGCTTGGAAGTGCGGTCGTGTTCTCGTTAAACCCGCTCATTATCAATCTTTACGCAAGGAAAAAATATAAGATTGATAAAAGTGTGGCACCTAATAATGAGGCGCTTGCGCAGCGGTGGGACTGCTTTGGACTTCAGGTTGCCAATTTTGTCAATACCAATACGGATATGTTTATCTTGACGGTATTTACCAATGTATATGAAGTATCGGTCTATACCGTATATTATATGGTGACAAATGGTATAAGAAAGATACTGCTGACCTTTGTAAACAGCCTTGGTGCGGCGTTTGGCAATATGTTTGCCAAGAAAGAGGACGAGCTTCTTCGTAAAAATCTTCGTCTGTATGAACAGCTTACCTTTGCCATAACTAATTTTCTGTTTCCGGTCACGGCTGTTATGATACTGTCGTTTGTGAATATATATACAAAGAAGGTTACGGATGTTGATTATATCCGCCCTGTTTTTGCATATGTGCTGATCATAGCTACGATGTTTAGTGCATACAGGATCCCATATCAGTCTATCGTGGAGGCTGTAGGCCATTTTAGGGAGACGCGGAATGGCGCATTTTTTGAGGCTGCCATGAATATCGTGGTTTCTATCGTTATGGTAAAAATATTTGGCCTGACCGGTGTAGCGATCGGAACATTATGTGCGACTGTCTTCAGAACTTTCCAGTATGCGATCTATATGTCGAAGCATTTGATCAAACGGAGTCTGTGGCCGCTTATCAAGCGACTTATACTATCGGCAGTTCAATTCTGCGTGATCATAGGCATTTCGGAATTGCTGAATATGCGTACGCCAACCGGATATGGAGCATGGATCGGGGAACTGTTGATCGTATGTCTGATAGCCGGTGTCGTAACTGTTGCGGTAGAGTTCATATTCTACAGAGATGATCTCAAAAATATGCTGAATAAGGTATATAACGCTTTGAGAAAAAAAGGCGGAAAGAAAGCATAAGATCTGGAGTATTTCATTTAATATAGTTTAATACTGTTAGGAGCAGTCGAGAGATCGTAAACGGTCTTTCCCTGCTCTGACAGATGTTTTTTGAGTGAACAGGCGTCATAATCAGGATTGTCAGATATGGAGGAAGGAGCATCCAGAAAATAAGCCCTTGCATCCAGTGCGTCATAATAATCCTGTGAAAGACTGTGATTGCCGTGATGGCTGAGCTGGATATAGGTCGAGGAGAGTGAGGAACCATAAGTGTCTTCCAGATAACGGCCTATATCTTTTTTTATGTCAGAGGTAAACAGAAAACTCTCTGTTTCGTGGGTCACCTTGAGACACAGAGAGGCTCCGTTCTGGTAATCATGCCGTTTCCCTATGTTATCTATCACAATGTCATCAAAGGCATTGAAAACTTCTACAGTAAGTCCGCAGATATCCAGTTTGTCACCGCGTTTCAGGTGAATCAGGTTCGGTGCATCCTTAGTCAGAGTGTGAAACGTCTCCATGACTGTAATGTCATCAAAGGGTTCGCCTGCCTTTTCGATAAATTCATAATCGTAGCTGTTATCGTAGATGGTATCTATTGTTATGCCACGCATATCGGCATAGATCGTATTAAAAGCGCCTGCATGATCCTGATGAGGGTGCGTTATGATCCAGGCATCTACATGGTTGTTGTGCTCTGCTATGATCTGCCGGACATTGTCTGCATTATCAGTCCAGCCGCCGTCTATTATGATCAGTTTTTGACCGTGTGTTATCGTATAAAAATTAGCTTGGGCACCGCTGGCATCGCTATATTGCGTTATGGTACAGCCGCTTTCGGGTGCGGTTTGGCTGCTGGACTTCAGGTGAAAGATGAGATATATGCCTGCTGCGGATGTCAATATGATTAAGAAATATAATAATTTTTTTTGCTTTCCAAATGATTTCATAATAATCTTCCAATGCGGTTTTCTTTTATTTTATTGATCTCCAAACCAGACCACAAACACAATATATATATAAACAGTATCTGATTATAGCATTAATTTTTTCTGTTGTGAATATGTAATCAATCGATTTAGATTCATTGACAAATTCTGGTATCAAAGTTAAAATTAAAGTAGATTTTTGTGCGTTAAATTATGGTCAATTAAATGAGAAAATGGAGGGGTTGGAATGAATTTTCCGAAAAAAACGGCAAGACAGTTTGTCGTGGTACTTATGGTCTGTGCAATGATACTGAGTGGGATAACAATGCCGCAGATCGTTGCGCTTGCAAGTGACAGTATAGATCTGTCGTCTTATATTGTCACAGACGGTACGACAGATGCTGCAACAGCGGAGGGTGAGAATAAACCGTCAGCATCTGTTTTATTGAATCTGCCAGATAACATGAATGACAGATCTGAGCTGGATGCACTTGGGGTGACCGGTCTGACAGTGACATTGACAGCTGTCAATTACAGTGCTTACTCTGGTGAGACGGCAGGTGTTCTGGCATTTTTGCAGAACAGCACGGATTATGCATGGTATGACGGAGGAAGCTGGACAGCATTGAACAATGGCTCTGTATCATTGACTATGGATATGTCAAGTGCAGACTGGGGAAGCGGAAGCAGCGTGGGTAAGATAGGTATCCAGTTTACGAACCTGGCAGAGGGGTCAACGGTGGATTACCAGATTACTTCTATCGCCTTTACGACATCCGGAGGCGGAACATCCGGCGGCGGAGGGTCAGACCCTACGACGGATTATAACTATCCGGATATTGATTATAATTATGCAAGACTTCTGCAATATTCATTATATTTCTATGATGCCAATATGTGCGGTTCCGAAGTGGGTGAAAAGAGCCTGCTTTCATGGAGAGATGACTGCCATACATTTGACAGGACGACCTATACAAGAAGTGACGGAAGTATAGTGAATGTAGATCTGACCGGAGGTTTCCATGATGCCGGGGATCATGTCAAGTTTGGTCTGCCTGAGGCATATGCAGCATTTGTGCTCGGCATGAGCTATGATACCGATCAATCAGCCTATGAGGCTGCAAAGCAGACCGGACATCTTAAGACATTGACAACTCATTTTGCAGATTATTTTGTGAACTGTACTGTATTAAATGCAGACGGAACTGCTGTTGAGGCATTTTGTTATCAGGTAGGCCAGGGAGGCGGCGGCTATGATCATGGATACTGGGGCGCTCCTGAGGCGCAGACCAATTCCAACAGACCGATTCATTTTACGGGTTCGGGGGACTACGCAACAGATATCGTAAGCCTCAGTGCGGCAGCGCTTGCAATGCAATACAGGAATTTTGGCGGTGATGAATATCTCGCTACAGCAGAAAAGCTTTTTGAGTATGCGAGAACAAATGATAAAATGACAGGAACATATGGTGCAGACTTCTATAAATCAACTGCATGGCAGGATGATTACTGTCTTGTTGCTTTGTTGCTGTACAAGATCACAGGAAAAGATATCTATCAGACAGAGTTTAATAAATATGCATCAGATTCCGAAGCACAGAAGGGCTATTGGCCTCTCGGCTGGGACAATGTAGGACCTGCAGTGGCATATTATAACGGAAATAAGACGACACTGGCTAATGTCATGAATCTGTCAGACGGAAACAGTGCACATGACGGATATCGTTGTCTGAGTGACTGGGGTTCTGCCCGTTATAATACATCTATGCAATATACAGGTCTCCTGTATGATAAGATGACCAATTCAAGCATATATAAGACCTGGGCAGAGGGACAGATGAATTTCCTGCTTGGTAATAATTCCGGAAAACAATGTTTTATCGTAGGTTATAATTCGTTTAGTTCCAAATATCCGCATCATCGTGCGGCATCCGGTTATACGGGAGGTTCGAAGGGAACAACGACACAGGCGCATGTACTGCTTGGTGCATTGGTAGGTGGTCAGAAACTGGACGGTTCCTATACGGATTCTGCTGATGATTATATATGTAATGAGGTGGCAATCGACTATAATGCGACTCTGGTAGCAGCAGCGGCAGCGTTATATAATCTTAACAGCAGTGACACTGAAACACAGTATATTGATCCGGAGTATTATGGTGGAACCGGTGAATCCGGAGGATCCACAACAGAAGAAGATAAGACGACCACGGAGGACAAGACAACCGAGGAAGATAAGACGACCACGGAGGACAAGACAACCGAGG
>JBJEJF010000033.1:0-12415 GCA_051877775.1 Wujia sp. | reverse complement strand
ATATTCTGGGGGAATGTCCGGGACATAAACTTACGGATGAAGAAAATAAACGGATGAATGCACATCTGACAGAAGATTACAACGATGGAATATTTGTAGGATACAGATATTATGAAAAATATAATGTTCCTGTCCAATTTTGTTTTGGTCATGGACTCTCATATACAGATTTCATTTATAAAAATGCAAAGGCTGTATGGAGTACGAATGATTGTAGTGAACGTTGTCTTGTTGTCAGTGTTGATATTATTAATGCAGGAAATTATGACGGAAAAGAAACCGTTCAGATTTATCTTGGAGAAACACATGTAAGTGAGGAAAATACAGTAAAAGAATTGAAAGGTTTTGATAAAGTATCACTTAATGCAGGTGAGGCAAAGCGTATAGAGATTTCTGTAGCTGAAAAAGCCTTTTATCATTATGATTCTGTGGATATGTGCTGGCAACCGGTGCATGGAAGATACAATGTTTATATTGCTTCTTCTGCACAGGATGTTAGGGCAACACTGGAAATAGAGTATTAGGAGGAGATTTAATGAGATTTTTTATTGATACGGCAAATGTTGATGAGATAAAAAAAGCAAACGAAATGGGGATAATCAGCGGGGTCACTACGAATCCATCACTCATAGCAAAAGAAGGATTATATTTTCATGACGTAATAAAAGAAATTGCAGAAATTGTGGATGGACCGATCAGTGGTGAAGTAAGTCCTTTTAGCGAAACTGCCAATGATATGGTGCGTGAGGGTCGTCAGATTGCTGCTATTCATCCCAACATGGTCGTTAAGATCCCGATGACAGCGGAGGGTCTTAAGGCTGTCAAAATCCTGTCAGATGAAAAAATAAAAACAAATGTAACATTGGTATTTTCTGCGAATCAGGCTCTGATGGCAGCACATGCAGGAGCAACCTATGTATCACCGTTTCTCGGAAGATTGGATGATCTGGCGGATGAAGGGATTCATCTGATCAAGGAAATTGTGAAAATATTTGACAATTATGCAATTAATACCGAGATCATAGCTGCAAGCATCCGGGGACCGGTTCATGTGAAACAGTGTGCCATAGCTGGGGCAGATATAGCAACGATACCATATTCCGTACTTATGCAGATGGTGTCACATCCGCTTACAACAAAGGGGATTGATAAATTTAAAGCAGATTATTCAAGTGTATTAAAGAAAGGTACCAATGTTTATGAATTATCAGATGCCCGTTTTCAAAAATACGGCTGTATCATTGATACTGTAGATTTCTCCAAAGTCGTTAAAGAATTGAACAAAGTTAAGATTGCTGAGAATGTTACATATGTGCCTTCTGTTTCAGAACTTGAAGATACACTTACTATTCGCGAAAAAGAAGCTCTTATGGGAGGTATGGATTTGCAGATCGGATATTGTGGAGGACATAATGTCAAAAATACATTTATTGAATACCATAAGACCTCAGAGATCAATGTTGCAGCAACAGATGCTATTTTATATCTTGGGAACATACAGGATATAAAAGCAGATGGAACCGTCTGTGAGGATTCACTGGAAGCATTTCGTGTCCCTGCCGGTATAGCAGTCGAATTATTTTCAACAACGCTGCATTATGCACCATGCCAGGTCGATGATAAGGGATTTATGGTCGGAATTATCCTGCCAAAGGGGACAAATCTTCCATTGGGGAATATAGATAAGAGCGTACAGCAAGATAAAAATCTGGCAGCAAAAAATAAATGGCTAATGAATCTTGTATCATAAACAGACTGAATTTCAAAGAAAGGATTGATTTGTTATGAATAATTTACCGAATGTCAAGATAGGAATTGTGGCTGTCAGCAGAGACTGCTTTCCTGAAGAACTGTCTGTGAACAGGAGACGTGCTCTTGTACAGGCATATGGGAAAAAATATAATATTAAGGATATCTACGAATGCCCGATTTGTATTGTTGAAAGTGAAATCCATATGATGCAAGCTCTGGAGGATATTCGACGTGAGGGGTGTAATGCACTCTGTGTATATCTGGGTAATTTTGGACCTGAGATAGCTGAGACACTTCTTGCAAAGCATTTTGAAGGACCTAAAATGTTTATTGCGGCCGCAGAGGAGACTCAGAGTAATCTGGTTGGATGCAGAGGTGATGCATTCTGTGGAATGCTCAATGCAAGCTATAATCTTAAGCTTCGAAATACAAAGGCTTATATCCCTGAATATCCTGTAGGGACAGCCGAAGAATGCGCCAGGATGATACATGATTTTGTTCCTATTGCACGTGCAATTATTGGCCTGTCTGAACTTAAAATCATCAGTTTCGGCCCTCGACCTCAGAATTTTATGGCCTGTAATGCACCGATTGCCCAACTGCTCAATCTGGGGGTGGAGATTGAAGAGAATTCCGAGCTTGATTTGTTTGAAAGTTATAATAAACATGAAAATGATTTAAGGATCCCTGCAGTTGCAGAAGATATGGCAGCTGAGCTCGGCTCTGGAAATAAAAAGCCGGAGATATTGAATAAGCTTGCACAATATGAGCTTACGTTACTTGACTGGATCAATGAGCATAAAGGATATCGCAAATATGTAGCGCTTGCAGGAAAATGCTGGCCGGCATTTCAGACACAATTCGGTTTTGTACCATGTTATGTGAATAGCCGTCTTACAGGCAATGGAATACCTGTATCCTGTGAAGTTGATATATATGGCGCATTAAGTGAATTTATAGGTGCATGTGTCAGTGAAGATGCAGTTACCCTTTTGGACATTAATAACACGGTACCTTCAGATATGTATATGGATGCTATTAATGGTAAATTTCCATATAGACATAACGATACTTTTATGGGATTCCACTGTGGGAATACAACTTCAAAAAAACTTAGTTTTTGTGAAATGCGCAATCAGATGATTATGGCAAGGAGTCTGCCTGAGGAGGTTACAAACGGAACTTTGGAGGGAGACATTGCGCCCGGTAAAATTACATTTTACCGATTGCAGAGTACATCTGATTGTAAATTGCGTGCATATATTGCAGAAGGAGAGGTACTTCCTGTGGCAACCAAGTCTTTTGGGGCGATTGGTGTATTTGCAATACCGGAAATGGAAAGATTTTACAGACATGTACTGATTGAAAAAAATTATCCGCATCATGGGGCGGTCGCTTTCGGACATTATGGAAGACAGATATATGAGGTCTTTAAATATATTGGTGTGCCGGCAGATGAGATTAATTATAATCAGCCGGTCAGTGTCAGATATCCGACCGAAAATCCGTTTAAATTCTAGATGAACAGGAGAAAAGATATGCTGTATATTGGTATAGATTTGGGAACATCCGCAGTAAAATTGTTATTGATGGATAATCAGGGGAATGTGTTACATATTGTAACAAAAGAATATGGAATATGTTTTCCATATACCGGATGGGCTGAACAGGATCCGGAAGATTGGTGGAATCAGACGATAGCTGGCTTAGTGGAATTGACCAGAGGGTATGACAGAGACCGGATAAGAGGCATCGGTGTTGGTGGACAGATGCATGGTTTAGTTATCCTGGATGAGAATGACAATGTTATCCGTCCGGCAATACTCTGGAATGACGGACGCGCAGCGGAAGAAGCTTTGTATCTTAACGATATAATTGGAAGCGATAAGATTGCAAGATATACAGGTAATATTGCATTCGCAGGATTTACTGCACCGAAGCTTTTGTGGTTGAAGAAAAATGAACCGGAGCATTTTAAAAAGATAAAAAGAATAATGCTTCCAAAAGATTACATTATATACAGGCTGACAGGTGTTTACTGCTCCGATTATTCAGATGCATCCGGAACCTTACTCCTTGATGTAGAACATAAGTGCTGGTCAAAGGAGATGCAGGAGATATGTGATATAGATGATATTGATCTTCCTGAACTCGTAGAAAGCTATGACACGGCAGGTATATTGAAATCAGAGGTTGCACACCTGCTTGGTATTCCAGTGGATTGCTGTGTTGCCGGTGGGGCAGGTGACAATGCTGCAGCAGCAATCGGTACAGGTACGACCGGAGAGGGAAAATGTAATATCTCCCTTGGAACAAGTGGTACAATCTTTGTATCGGACAACAGATTCAGAAGCGGAGTGAATCATGCAATTCATGCATTTGCTCATGCAGACGGCAGATATCATTACATGGCATGCATGCTCACGGCGGCATCCTGTGTTAAATGGTGGGTTGAAGATATTCTGGGTTCCAAGGATATAGCTGCTGAGCAGACCGATATAAAAAAGCTTGGTAAAAATCAGATATTCTTTTTACCTTATCTGATGGGAGAACGTTCACCGATTAATGATCCGCATGCCAAAGGCGCTTTTGTTGGAATGTCGCTGAACAGCAGCAGAGCCGAAATGATGCAGGCCGTTCTTGAAGGTGTCGCTTTTGCGTTGCGCGATTCTCTGGAAATCATGAAAGAACTTGGCGTCAGACCGGTCGAGTCTACGATCTGTGGTGGTGGATCACGAAGTGTATTGTGGAAAAATATTATTGCAAATGTGCTGAACATAAGACTGCGAACCGTTAAGGTGGAGGAAGGCCCATCCTATGGAGGAGCCATACTGGCAGCTGCTGCCTGCGGAGAGTATGCTTCTCTGGATGAAGCTGTACAACATATTGTAAAATATGAAGACTGTATTGAACCAGATCCGTATCTCGTTGAGAGATATAATAGAAAATATGAGATATATCATAAGATTTATCCTGCACTGAAAGATATAATGCATAATGTCGATATGTGATTATTAGATAAAAGAATTTGAGGCCTGTCATTTATAAATGAGCAGGCCTCTAGGTGTATTATGAATTGGGAAAGTGATAACATCATTAAACGGATGAAATATGATATTTCAGATTATCGTTTATTTCATTTTCTTCTGTACCCTCTACACAATTCTCATCCTTCGGTTCATATTTCTTGAATATTTTTACAAACAAAAATGCTAAGCAATATGTACAAAATGCAAAACCAATCACTAGCATAAAAATTCTCACGGCAGAAAACAGATATATGATTCCACCGATAAATAATACCGATATCAGCAGGATAGCAGTGTATTTTCCACTTGCCAGTGTCAGAATATTGGCATTTTTTATGGTTTGCCCGAATGAGTTCTTAAATCTTGCCATCAGCGGAAAGACATAGATCATACTACATATCAAAAAAATGAAAGCCAGAGCAAGCAGGACGCAGATTACAATTGATGTATAACCATCAATACTTCTCCAAAAGAAAAATGAGTAGATCATAACAAGTCCGATTCCCATATATAGAAGGAATGTCAGGATGCCCTGTATAAACATTTCTTTAAAAAAACGGAAGTATGGTCTGATCAGATATCCATGTTCACCTCTTGCTTCACGCATAAGCACCTGATAGAGCGCTGCAATAGCCGGTCCAACTGTAATCACCGGGATGCAGGTCAACAGAAATACAACATTCAGTGCTATAAAATTGGCTGTTGTATTCATGAATTCCATAAAAGGGCTGTCATGCTGTATTTTCATATAATACCCCCTTGTGTTAAATATAAAGTTTTCAATATGCCATATGTCTATTATGCCATTTCTTATCACAAAAAAGTACATGAACAATTCTATTTCTGATGCATTAAAAATTCTATTTATATAGAAAAAAATAGATACTTTTGGTGATTGTATCTCGAAATAGATGGGTAGTTATGTACAGTGTGTTAATGCTAAAATTAAGACAATCTAAGAAAGGAGAGAGAGAGTATGGCGGAGAAAATTAAGAGAATTAAAGAAAATAAAAAATATGATTTCAGGCCGCGATCCATTAAGATCAAAGAAAAATATAAGTTATTTCTTCTTATAATACCATTCCTGATATTAAGTTTTTTGTTTTCATATTTTCCTCTGTACGGATGGGTATATGCCTTGTATGACTACAAAGCACCGCTTAAGTTATCTCAGTGCGATTTTGTAGGTTTGAAGTGGTTTAAAACGCTTTTTTCAAATCCTACACAGGTAAAACAGTTAATTGTTGTATTGAAGAACACTTTTGCGATGAGCCTGTTGGGGATTCTTACATCATTCCTGCCGGTACTGTTTGCAGTATTTTTAAACGAGATAAAATGCAAATGGTTCAAAAACCTGGTCCAGACTTTGACAACATTGCCGAACTTCATAAGCTGGACACTTGTATATGCTGTTGCATTCAGCCTTTTCTCAACAACAGGAATGCTGAATTCGGTACTCCAGAATATCGGTATCATCTCTGAGCCGCTTAAAATCCTTGACAGCGGTGAACATGTATGGCTTCAAATGATTCTGTGGAGTACATGGAAAGGACTTGGTTGGGGAGCAATCATGTATCTGGCTGGTATCGCCGGTATAGATCAGGAACTCTATGAGGCGGCGAGTATCGATGGTGCAGGAAGATGGCAACAGATTAAGAGTATTACCATTCCTCTTATCATGCCAACCTATTTTGTAATGTTGATGATGAACATTGCCAATTTCCTCAATAACGGACTGGATCAGTACTTTGTGTTCCAGAACTCATTTAATAAGCAGAGTATTCAGGTACTTGATCTGTATGTTTATAATATCGGACTTACAGGAGGAAGCCTGTCGCTGGCAACTGCAATTGGTATTCTTAAAACTTTTGTAAGTGTAACTTTGCTTATGATTGTTAACTTCGTTTCCAAGAAGACGAGAGGCGAAAGTATATTATAGAGGAAGGAGGTACGGAACATGCAGGTAATGACACATAGAGCGCGAAAAACGAAGTTAACCGGTAAAAATGTCGCATTTAATATAATTAATTATTTATTCTTCGGATTATTTACCATCATATGCGCTTACCCGTTTTATTATCTGATTATTAACTCGATCAGTGCGAATGATTTAAGTGCAAATGGTGTTGTCAATTTTTTACCGAAAAAGATACACTTTCAGAATTACATAGATGTATTTCAGCTTGACGGACTTCTGTCTGCGGTAAATGTCTCAATATGCAGGACAGTGATCGGAACAGTATGTACAGTAATGGCCTCAGCATTCCTTGGTTTTATGTTTACACAGGAGAAGATGTGGCACAGAAAATTATGGTACAGATTCATTGTTATCACAATGTATTTTAATGCCGGACTGATTCCAATGTTCATGACAATGAAAAATCTGCATTTGACAAATTCATTTTGGGTATATGTTATACCGGCTATTGTACAACCATTCAATATTATCATAGTTAAAACTTATATTGAATCACTTCCGGCATCACTGCTTGAGGCGGCAGAGATTGATGGAGCAGGTATTCTTACCAGATTTTTTAAGATTATTCTGCCAACCAGTACACCAATCCTTGCAACAACAGCAATATGGGCTGCTGTAGGACAATGGAATTCCTATCAGGATACGCTGATATATATTACAGACCAGAAGCTTTATTCATTACAGTATCTGCTCTATACATATATCAATCAGGCCAATTCACTGGCAACACTGGTTAAAAACAATGGTGGTGCTGCAGCTGTCGCAAACCTTGCAACACAGCAGACACCGACATCTATCAGAATGACGATTTCCGTTATCGTTGTATTGCCGATTATGTTTATATATCCATTGTTCCAGAAACATTTTGTAAAAGGAATTATGATAGGTGCAGTAAAAGGTTAAGAAGAAGTCTTGCTTCTTAAACATAAAATCAATTATAATTATAAGGGAGGTATAATTATGAGAAAAAAGACATTGAAAAGAGTTGTGTCTTCCGTACTTGGGATATCATTACTCTTGACAACAATGACTGGATGTGGAGGTAAGAAACCAGATGCAACCACATCGACAGCTGGTTCAACAGGCAGTGATGCAACAACAAATGAGAGCAAATATGAGGACACACTGGTAATTGATGTGTTTGATAGTCAGGCAAATTATCAGGGAACACAATCAGGCTGGTTTGGTGATTATATCAAGAAAAAGTTCAATATTGAACTTAATATTATTGCACCAAACGTTGCCGGTGGTGGGGATACATTGTTCCAGACACGTTCAGCAAATGGTGACCTGGGCGATATTATTATCACCAATCTTGATCAGAGTCGTCTGAAGGATATGGTAGAAGCCGGTCTTGTCCTTGATATGTCAGATTATATAGATGATTGTCCGAATTTACAGAGATATATGACAGCAATTGAGGGTGCAAGTGCATTGGCAGAGAAAGATGGTATCTGGGCAATTCCTTCCGAGGTATCCACAATGTCAGCGACAGAGCCTTGTGATGCAACAGAGCCGACAGTTGCTCCATCATTAAGATGGGATATATATGGACAGATCGGATATCCTGAGATGAAAAATACAGATGATCTGCTTAATGTATTAAAGGATATGCAGGATGCTGCAGGAACAAGCGATTCTGGTAAGCAGGTATATGCATTATCACTTTTCAAAGACTGGGATGGAGATGCAATGCAGAATGCAGATGGCATAAAGGGTCTTTATGGCTATCAGCAGGTTGGATTCTGTATGGCAAAGGTAGACGGAACTGATATTCAGAGTGTTCTTGATGAAGATGGAATTTATTATAAGAGCCTGAAGTTCCTCTTTGACGCAAATCAGCTTGGTATTCTTGACCCTGAATCAACAACACAGGATTTCAGTACATTACAGAATAAGTACAAAGATGGTGCCGTATTATATTCACTCTGGCCATGGCTTGGAGCAAGTCAGTACAATACTGCTGAGCATACATCAGAAGGTAAGGGCTTTGCAACTGCAATTATAGATGATATGCAGTGTCTGGAATATGGTTGTATGCCTTATGGTAAACTGGCAACCGGTATCATGATAGGAAGCAAGGCAGAGCAGCCTGAGAGAGTAGCAGAGTTTATTGACTGGCTGTATTCACCTGAAGGTATTGAGATTGCACTTACAATTGATGCAAATACATGTGGTCCGGAAGGACTTACATGGGAGATGAAAGATGGCCAGCCTGTACTTACTGATTTTGGTATCGATGCATTTGTAAATAAGAATGCAGATCTTCAGGTACCTGATGAGTGGGGCGGTGGAAGCTATTCTGATGGAGCTTGCAAGCTCAATTATAAGGCTGTAGGTCTTGTTGACAGAACACCTGATGACAGCATGTGCTACAATTATCTCAAGTGGGATGATTATCAGGCAAAGACAGCTACCACGCTTTCAAATGATTGGTCTGAACACAATGACGGCGCAACAAATACAATTGATTTACTTAAGGAGAAAAATAAACTCCTCGTATTACCAGGTACCAATTATGCAACACCGGAGTATTCAACAGATATTAATACAATTAAGGGACAGTGCAAACAGATTATTGTTGAGTATTCATGGAAGATGGTATTTGCAGAGAATGAAGATGAATTCAATGCCCTGTTCCAGGAGATGAAAGAGACAGCAGAAGGACTTGGATTCAATGATGTACTTGCAGTTGACAAGCAGAATTGTGAAGATCAGTACAAAGCATTTGAAGATGCAAAGGCTGTTTCAAAGTAATTCAAAATAATATTTTAAACCCTCTAAAATAAATGTGTGTAAAGAAAGAACCTGATTTTCCGGAATCAGGTTCTTTTGGGTTGCTGCCTATAATCGGTAGGCGTCATGCCGACGATCTTTTTGAATTTTTGTTGGAAATAATCAACATTCTTATATCCGACTTTAGAAGATATCTCATATATTTTCAATGTAGTTGATTCCAGTAGAGTTGTTGCATTTTGGATCCGTATATGGTCAAGATATGAATTGAAATTCTGTCCAATTTTTTCTTTGAACAGTTTGCCGAGATATGAACTGTTGTAACCGAACAATGAAGCGATTGTTTCAAGCTTGAGACTGTTCTGATAATTATGTTTGATATAGTATATAATATCATCCAGAACACTTTCACTTGAACTATTGCCGATGGCATTCATAATCATCTCAAACTGCTCTTTAAAGTATGAAATAATTTCATACAGATAAAATTTATTTGTCAATGTTTCAATGATTGCAGCATTGTTAGCAAAAGGAATCTCAAGTGTGCTGAAATTCTCTGATATTCTCTGCTTTACCTGCAGGAAAATATCAATTAAAAAATATTTGATCTGTGTTATAGTATGTCTACATATATAAAGCTTATAGGATATCTCCGTAAGGAGCTCATCGATACATCGTCTGTTAAAGGATTGCAGATAAGCAACAAAACGTCTGCTGTAATCGCTCGAAGCAGAAGATGATATATCAAAGTCAATATAATTTGTACTGATATCCTGTATATCCGGCAATGCTTCAAAAGAGAGAACATGCTGGTTTTCGGAGCAGAAAAAGCGACGATTGATCAGTTTGATACATATATTATATGAATCGTGTAACTGATCGAGACTATTTATTGCAGGCCCATATGTAAGAAAAATAAAATCAAGTGGTGAACCTTTTTGCGTTCCGTTTGCATAATGGCTCAGACAACTGTTGAACTTTTCAATGGCATTATGACCTTTCAGAATAATTATATCGCGATTATTGATTCTGATATGTTCAAATGTCTCATTTCCCTGATTGGCAGTACGTAAAAGATCAGCAAAACTATATGAAAATCCGGTATAGTAAGGTGTGAAACTTTCATATATGATGAGCTGATAGATATATGAACTCAGTCCAAGCTTGGAATACTGTATGTTGGGATCTGTTTTGTTATATAACAGAAGCTCCTGCAATATGGATTCTTTTGCTTTTGTAACATACTGTTCCATCGAACTTTTTACTTCATGATTCTTGTTTATTTTTTCTTTCACAGCAAGAATCGCAGATGTAAGCTTTTCTTCATCAATAGGTTTTGTAAGATAATAAGATGCACCGTAGTGCAGGGCAGTCTGGGCATATTCAAAATCGGAATACCCGGACAAAATAATAAAATCACCTTCAAAGCCTTCATTACGCACCATTTGGATCAATTCAGTTCCATACATTTTTGGCATCCTTATATCCAGGAGAACAAGATCCGGTTTATATATCCTGATTTTTTCGAGGGTATCAATACCATTACATGCTTCATCACATATACAAAATCCAAGTGCATTCCAATCAATTGAATTGCGTAAACCCTGCCGTATGATCTGCTCGTCGTCTGCAATAAGTACGCGAATGATATTATTATCCATATTGAATCCTCCCTTTTATTGATCTTTAGATCAGCCTTTCCTGTATAGTTTACAGGTGAGATGGTATTTTAAGTGTAACAACAGTTCCGACATTTTGTATACTGTCGATTGCCAGCATGTATTGCTCCCCATAAAATAATTTGATTCGCTGGTTTATGTTGTATAATCCTATGCTCTGTGCATTGGATGCATGATGTTCCATATTTGTTCGTAATCTCTCTAATGTAACGGAATCCATACCGATTCCGTTATCTTTGATGGTTATATTCAGCAGGTCATCTTTTAGATCAATATTTATTGTAATCATACCCCGACCATCTGCTTCCTCCAAACCATGAACAATAGAATTCTCTACGATTGGCTGAAGCAGTAGCGGTAAAATACGTATATTCTCCGTATTACATGCATCAGAGACGATAATATCCCAATTAACACGTTCTCCGAATCTGATGTGTTGGATCGTAAGGTAAGTTTGAACATGTTCGAGCTCTTTATCAAGCGTTGTACTGTTATTTCCGGTATTATCAAGTACATAGCGCATGGATTTACCAAGCAGTTTTATTGATGTAATAACATCGGCAGTATTACCAGTCAGAGCCTGCATTCTGATCGTTTCAAGTGTATTATACAGAAAATGTGGATTAATCTGGCTTGCAAGCATATTGTACTCCATTTGTTGCTGTTTGTTGATCAGACGCTGCTCATTGATCTGAGATAAATAATACATGGATTCTTTCTCATGGATCATGTCAACGGTTACCTTCAGATCATGAAAGGTTTCTGCCAGTTCGTCATCACTGCCTTCAAAGGTATCAATAATATTATAGTCCCCCATACTTGCCTGGTGCATTGCTGATTTGAGGATAGTGATCCTTTTGCTGAAGAGAGAGGTAAAAATCATGATCAACAAAGCGGGAACAATGGTTACAATAAGTAATATTATAATGTATAGTTTGATGATCCTGTTTACACTTTTGTATGCTGATTTATCACTTATACGAATATAAAATTTATCATTTGTTTTGTAAGATGCATATGTGAGATAATCTGTAAGCTGTTTTTCACCGTCAATCATCATAGGACCGGTGTAGTGATAGTAACCGCCATTAAAATCATCCGGAAAGATCAGCTGTGTATTTATATTTTCCGATTCATTGGAGTAAAAAATGTTTTTGCTTTCCAATGAAGCTGTTACAATATAATTATTTTGATTTAATCGGTTCTTCAGATTATTATTGTCAAGACATATTACCAGATAT
>JBJEJF010000032.1:0-12518 GCA_051877775.1 Wujia sp. | reverse complement strand
TTCGGACAAACGGTTTTCAAGACCGCCTCGTTATGACCACTTCGATACCTCTCCAGATATGAATTTATTTTTTTACATTTAAAAATCGCTGTTCTGTCAGCGACTTTGTTATCTTATCAAAATATAGATACATTGTCAACAGATTTTTTAAAATTTTCAGAAGAATTTTTCCGCAAATTTACTGGCTATTTCCATATCTTCCGGGGTTGTAATTTTAATGTTTTCGTAGGCTCCCGGAACAATTTTTACGGGCACCCCTCCATATTGTTCAACCACCATAGTGTCATCCGTTATTTTGTGGTTTTCTTCTGGCATCATCCTCCTGTAGGATTCCATCAGGAGGCTATATCTGAATGTCTGAGGGGTCTGGATCTGATATAAAAATCTTCTGTCCGGTGTCTCTTTACCAAAATTATTTTCATCCACAATCTTAATCGTGTCCTTTACCGGAACCGCCACCGTACAGGCTCCATACGCTTCTGCTGCTTCGATAGAATGGTCTATCATCTCTGAGGACACAAATGGTCTCGCTCCGTCATGAATCATAACGATCTCCTCAGATATACATCCTCCCCGCTCCGTAAGTTCTCCACATATTACCGACAACCCATTATAGACCGAGTGATACCGTTCTGCCCCACCTGCACAGATATGCGTCACTTTATCCAGATCGTATCTGTCAACAATTTCCTTTTTACAGTATTTTATCTCATCCGCACGGGTAACAAGAACTATCTCACTGATATCCCGATGATTCTGAAATGTCTGCAGCGAATAGGCCAGAACAGCTTTACCATTCAGCTCCAGATATTGTTTTGCAACTTCAGAATGCATTCTGCTTCCGCTTCCCGCAGCCAGAACTATTGCTACTGCCATATTCCTGTTATACCCTCTCTCCTATCTTCAGATTCGGCACGGCATTCAGATCCCACCCATGCCTTGTTCCATTGATATACTCATAATATCCCGCTACACCTATCATCGCGGCATTGTCGGTACAAAATATAGATGACGGATGACAGAAATTGATGTTTTCTCTCTCGCATGCCTGCACAAAGCTCTCCCTCAGAGCCGAATTAGATGCCACCCCTCCTGCAAGAGCCAGTGTAGAACAATGATAAGCCTTTGCCGCTCTGATAGAATTATCCGTCAACACATCCACAACAGCCTGCTGGAATGATGCCGCTACATCCGCTCTGTTTATATCGGGCATACCCGGCTTTTTCTTCATCTCGTAGCTGTTCAGATAATTAAGCACTGCTGATTTCAAGCCGCTAAACGAAAAATCATATGGTGCATCTTCCATATATGCTCTTGGAAAATCTATCGCTCCTGGGTTGCCTTCCCGTGCAAGCTTATCAATCTTTGGTCCGCCCGGATAGCCGAGTCCGATTGCACGTGCAACTTTATCAAAAGCCTCCCCCGCAGCATCATCTCTCGTTCTGCCCACTATCTCAAATACATTGTAATCCCTGACATATACCAGGTGTGAATGTCCGCCTGAAGCAACCATACACATAAAAGGAGGTTTCAGATCCGGATGTTCGATGTAATTGGCGGCAATATGTCCTTCTATATGATGCACGCCCACCAGCGGTTTATGTTTTGCATAGGCAATCGCCTTTGCCGCACTCACGCCTACCAGCAGTGCACCTACCAGACCCGGACCATAAGTGACAGCGATCGCATCAATGTCGTCCCACGTTATACCTGCCTCATCTATAGCTCCCCTTATCACCTGATTGATCTTCTCGACATGTTTGCGGGATGCGATCTCAGGAACAACACCGCCATACAGGGTGTGCAGTTCGATCTGCGAATAGATTATATTTGATTTTACCTGTCTTCCATCCACCACGACTGCGGCTGCAGTCTCGTCACAGGAAGATTCTATTGCCAATATTGTTGTGCTCATTTCTTTGTCCTCTCTACCCATATACCACGGAAAGTATCAGTTTTCATATCCCGACTGCTGGTCTGTTTCATTTTGGGCATCGCCCCATCCATATATCTTCCACTGATCATCTTCCATGATCAATATGTATTGTACATATCTGTAAGCCATTCCGTCGTTCGTCTCTATGGTCACAGTCACTTCAAGTGTTGCCATCTCTTTTCCGTCACGTGTAAATTTCTGAACCTGACTTGCTTCCGGCAATGCATAGCTTTTATATGTATATCCTTCGGCCTTAACATCTTCAATATTTTTTTTCAGGTTATTTAAAATCGTAGTCTCCGTATTAGCAGCCATCAGTTCCGAACAATAGAGTTTGCAGGCTTTTTCATTCAACGCAAGGAGTTCATCATCACTCAGAGACTGCCCGTAAAACACCTTCATATATCTGTTATGAAGCTTTACAACATCCCTCGGTGTCTTAGGATATTCATCTGTCATGTTATACCCTTCCAGTTGTTCTAATTCAGTCTTCGCACGTTCTGTCCGCTGTTCGGACGACCGGTTGCTGAGATAATTAAAATAAAACAGAACAAGTCCAACCAGAGCTATGGCAATTATAATTCCTTTTATGCTAAAACCTTTTCTTTTCATCGGCATCACCCCTTTTAATCCCTGAAATTCAAAGTCATTTCCATGCGGTCTTTTGCAATCACTGTTCTCGAAAATATACTCTTTACCATGTCCTCAAATTCATATGGCCGCGCAGTAGCAGGGCTGTAATGTGTGAGCCACAGTTCCCGGACATTTGCTTTTTGAGCAAGCTCAGCGGCCTCACGCATCGTCATATGCCGATTCTCCCTGGCTTTATCAATCTTGTCATCTTCTCCATACATTCCTTCACAGATAAACAGGTCCGCTTCCTGTGCATACTCTGCGATCACGGGCACAGGTCTGGTATCCGTACAGTACGTGAGTTTCAAGCCTTTTCTGGCTTCTCCCATCACCATATCTCCTGTATATTCCCTGCCATCATAACATATGGTCTCCCCTTTCTGGAGATGACTCCAGTACTGCACCGGCAGTCCCAACTGCTTTGCCCGGTCAGCATCGAATTTACCCGCACGCTCCAATACAAAATTATACCCATAACATGTCACTTTGTGGTTAACCTTAAATGCCTGTATCTTCAAGCCACACATATCCAATTCTTCCCTGTCCTGTGAGAGCTCGATAAACTTTATATCAAACGGCAGTTCCGGCGCAATGATACGCAACGAATTCACAACACGTTCTAACCCTTTGGGACCAATCATCGTAAGCGGTTCCGTTCGTTCAGCATTCCCCATGGTGAGGAGCAGTCCCGGTAGTCCGCTGATATGATCTGCATGAAAATGCGTAATACATATCACGTCAATCGGCTTGAAGCTCCAGCCAAGCAGCCTGATCTGGTTCTGTGTACCCTCTCCACAATCAACCAGAATATTACTTCCATTATATCTAAGCATCAAAGACGTCAACGCTCTGTACGGAAGAGGAAGCATTCCTCCTGTTCCAAGCAGACATATATCTATCATAGATTTCCTCCATATACTAAACAAGCTCCGTTGTTTCTGTCACTGATACAGGCACCTTAAAACGCCTTGTCAGTGCATCGCAACATGTTTCGCATAAAACAAAGCTGCTGGTGATTCCATCCTTCTTAGAGAAATATCCCCATGATTTTTTCACTGCAATATAATCCTCCCGAAAGATCCCGTTTTCCTGAAGGATTGTTCTGCCACACATGTTACATACCCGACTCTTCTGGTTCTCCATAATATTCCTCCTAAACATCATGCATGCTGCTCCAAACAGCAGCATGCGCCAGCAATACAGTTTCTCTCCAGTGAATATTATAATAAAGAGCATATCAATTATAAATGTAATATAAATGCCATCTCTGTCATATTTTGTCATATCCCAAAGCCATTTTTATGCATTTTACTCTGGAATATATTCATATAACAAAGCATTTTCAACAGGGGCATCATAATAATTTTTGCGGACTCCCATAGAGCTGTATCCGCATTTTTCATATAATCTTCTGGCCGGCATATTACTTTCACGAACCTCCAGAAGATATCGTATACACATCTGATTATTTTCAGCATGGTAATATCGGATCAATGTCTCTCCACATCCAAGTTCCCGTCTGTCTATAGGCACTGCGATCCGAAGCAACTCTGATTCGTCCGCGATACGGTCAGCAATCAGATAACCGGCAAGTGCCTCTATACTCCCCTGATAATCACTCCAGACACAGCATGATATACCGCTGTCATTCCGGTCATGTTCCCGACTTCCGGTCTCTATTTTTTCACGATACGCCACATAGATCACGTTGCAGGTCTGCCGTACTGTATCTTCCAGACTTTTCAGTGACCACGGATCTGTAAAACATTCCTTCTCGATATCAGCGATCCATTCTAATATATCATGATTCCTATTTTCCTGCATCTGCGTTCCGGCCTTCCTCACGTTCCCGCTCCGCCTGCGATTTTCTCAGATAAACAGGTTTGTGTTCATCTGCATTCTCAAATATTCCGGCAGCATAATATCTGCCGCCAAGTGCAGCAACTGCCGCAGCACGCTGTCTGTTCATATGAGCAGGTGCAAATGTATAACGTTCCGGCATCGAATCCTCAATCACCTGTCTATATACAGGAACCCCGTCTCCCAGAAAGATCACATTGCGGTTCATGGACATTAATATCTCTGTCAGCTCCGCGATATCCATCGCATCCTGATCGCGCAGCACTTTCTGCTCGCCATCCACATACTCATAGATACCGGTATATACCTGACTGCGTCTTGCATCCATGATCGGGCAGACCAGCTTATCGGTTCCCCACAGATTATATGCAAGTGCATGGCATGTAGGAACTGCAACTACCGGTTTCTCCAATGCCATTCCCAGCCCCTTTACGGTTGCAGCCCCGATCCTGAGCCCCGTAAAAGATCCCGGTCCTGCTGCTACTGCGATTGCATCGATCTCCGCCAGATCCTGTTCTGTCATTTTTATGATCTCATCCAACATAGGGAGCAGAGTCTGAGAATGTGTTTTTTTATAATTTACGGAATATTCCGCAACTGTTATATCATCCTGAACCAGCGCAACACTGGCTACCATACCCGAACTATCTACACCTAATATCTTCATTCTTTCCTCCCATAGCTTTTTCATTCCACGGTTTCTACCAGAATCCTTCTGAAATCAAAGCCCTGTTCCAAATCTTTTTCAATCGTCACACGATAATATCCGGACGGCAATATATCCTCTATCAATTCTGCCCATTCGATAAGGCATACTCCGTCGCCATCAACGAACTCATAGTATCCTATCTCATCCATCTCATCGACACTGCCTATCCGATATACATCGAAATGATAAAATGGTATCCTTCCATCATCATATTCCTTCAGTATAGTAAATGTCGGACTGCTGACAGGTCCCTGTACACCCAGACCATCTGCAAAGCCCTGGGAAAATACTGTTTTCCCCGTTCCCAGATCTCCATACAGGCAAAATACGTCCCCCGGCTTAGCATGCTGCGCCAGATTTCTCCCTATCTGAAATGTATCCTCTGCACTATAACTTTCTCTATATTCCTTTTCCACTCTGAAACCTCTTCAAATTCTTACTGACACGCGGCTTATATGCTGCGGTAAACTGTACGACCGACGCCAGGATTTTCCCCTTGTCCTCCCCCAGCTCCGAGAGCGGGATCACAAAAGCATGCAGCCTGCTCGTGTAGATGGCAAGCATCTGGTTCGTCATCATAATTCTGCATATCATATCCCACTTAAGGGTCTCATGCAATTCACCCTGAGATATATGAATCCCATCATCGGCAAATACATATTCCAACGGTTTCTTATAGGATGGGCTGAGCTTCAGCTGACGAAATGACTTAAATGCAAGCATCAGTGGATTGATAACGGTGAAAAGGAGCCCTACTAAAAGAAGCAAAACTCTGTATGTTGGTGTAAATTTACTCCAGTTTATTATAAGGAGTACGATTGCCACCAGACTGATCAAAACACCCATTACTCCGCCCAAGCTTCTGTAGTTCGTATTAATGACATAACTGTATAATGCCGGGAATGTCATATTCACGGATTTTGTCTTCGCCTCTTTCATTGTCTTATGCTCCTTATATCTTATAAATCAAATGCAATCTGTTTGTGGTTGTTCTTATATTCCGTGTACTTAACGCCAGCCATATCAAACATTTTTTTGGATGCGATCGTGCCCTCAGTATCGGCATACTTGTCCGACATATAGATCACTTCTTTGATTCCACTCTGGATAATTGCTTTGGCACATTCATTGCACGGAAATAAAGTTGCATAGCATCTGGCACCTTTTAAGGTTCCACCGCCTCTATAGTTCAGGATTGCATTCAGCTCTGCATGACATACAAAAAAATACTTGCTTTCAAGACCTTTTCCTTCGCGGTTCCACGGCATCTGATCATCATCACAGCCTGTCGGCATACCATTGTAACCCACCGACAGAATCCTGTTGTCCTCATCTACAATACATGCCCCCACCTGAGTCCCAGGATCTTTGCTCCGCAGGGATGACATGATTGCAATGCCCATAAAATACTGATCCCATGTAATATAATCTGTTCTTTTCATCGCACATCTTCCTTTCAAACAAATCAACCGACCAATATTTACCTCTTCATAAGCGAAAACGGAAGCCATCACTGTGCGCAACGGCTTCCATTTTTTGTCCGCAGCATGTGTATCCTGTCCGGACCTGTTTTATTAGCGATCTCCAAGTGCAAACTTGTCATGTACTGCCGACATTGCTCTCTCTGTATTAACCTCATCTATCAGAACGGTTACTCTGATCTCAGATGTGGAAATCATTCTGATATTGATATTTTCATCATACAATGCTTCAAACATCTTAGCTGCAACACCCGCATTTGTCTGCATGCCGGCACCTACGATAGATACCTTTGCAACTTTTTTGTCTACATCGATGCTCTCAAAATTGCTGAAATTCTCATTAATAACCTTGGCAGCTTCATCTGCATTTTCTTCACTGGTGGTAAAGCTGATATCCTTTGTTCCCTTACGTCCGACTGACTGCAGGATCATATCTACATTTATATTATGTTTTGCAAGGCTGTTGAATAACTTAAATGCAACACCCGGCTCATCCTTTAACCCTACTACTGCTATTCTGGCTGTGTCAGAATCTCCGGCCACACCACTTACAAGCATTTTTTCCATCTTAGCACCCTCCTTAACGACTGTTCCTTCTGAATTATTCAGGCTTGAACGTACAACCAGCTGTACGCCAAATTTTTTTGCAAGTTCCACTGAACGATTATGAAGTACACCTGCTCCCAATGTAGCAAGCTCCAGCATCTCATCATATGTGACAACATCCAGCTTACGTGCATTCTTGACTTTACGTGGATCTGCTGTATAAACACCATCCACATCCGTATATATCTCACAGGCATCTGCATTCAGTGCTGCTGCCAGCGCAACTGCTGTCGTATCTGATCCGCCTCTGCCGAGAGTTGTATAATCGTCATATTTATTGATTCCCTGAAAACCGGTTATAACAACGATCTTCCTCTGTTCAAGTTCATGTCTGATTCTCTCGCTGTCTATTCTCTTGATTCTTGCATTACCATATACTGAAGTGGAATGCATGGCAACCTGAAACGCGTTCAGCGAAATAGCCGGAACACCCAGCTTATTCATTGCCATTGCCATAAGTGCAACCGACATCTGCTCACCTATCGTAAAGAGCATATCCATCTCTCTCTTCGGCGGAATCTCGTTGATATCCTTAGCCATATCTATCAACTCATCCGTGTACTTTCCCATGGCAGACAGAACAACTACTACGTCATTGCCCTTCTGATAATCCTCAATACATCTTCTGGCAACATTGAAAATTCTCTCCTTGTTGGCTACCGAAGTACCGCCAAACTTCTTAACTATCAGCATGTCTTCCTCCTACACAACACGTATAAAACGCATTTATTCTATCTCTGAACGATTTACAAGTATATCACGCACACACTGTATTGGCAATATTTTATATTTACAATGTGGTTCTTATTCTGTATATCATATCCAGATCTTTTGAATCTGTTTCAAATTCTCCCTCTGTCATCCTGTCTGTCAAAAATGCAAGCTCATCTGTCACACCATCAACCTTGATATATTCAACTGCACCGAATGCAGCCTGTATCTCCGCCTCAGTATTATGTGTTCTCACAAAAAATCTGCAGGAGAAATTCTTACGATCACCGAGTTTGACTGATTCTTTGTCCCATATAGTCATAATATTGGTTCCTTCATGCTTCACTGCATCAACCACATCTGCCACTACCGCACTGGCTGTCGGAAGCTTACCTGCTCCCTTACCGTAAAACATCGTATCTCCAAGCATATTTCCGTTGATAAATATACCATTAAATACACCGTTTACATTGCCCAGCGGATGGTCCTTACCGATAATAAAAGGTGCAACCATCGAATAGATCTGACCATCCATCCATCTGCTTGTTCCCAGAAGCTTAACAGAACCGCCCATTGCCTTGGCATAACGGATATCCGTCTCCGTGATCCTGGTTATACCCTCTGTATATATGTCTTCATAATTCACCTGTTTTCCACACACCAGTGATGTCAGGATCGCTATCTTACGGCATGCGTCATAACCTTCTACATCAGCCTCAGGATTGCGCTCTGCATAGCCTTTCTCCTGTGCGATCTTCAGCACAGAATCAAAATCCGACCCTTCATCTGTCATCTTAGTCAATATATAATTGGTCGTTCCATTCAGGATACCGGTTATCTCACTGATATGATCAGCCGTCAGAGACTGATTAATCGGCCTGATGATCGGAATACCGCCTCCGACACTCGCCTCAAACAGGAAATTAACTTTATTCTGTTTTGCAATATCCAGAAGCTCTGCACCATGAGCAGCAACGAGTTCCTTATTAGAGGTAGCAACACTTTTTCCCGCTTCAAGAGCACTCTTTACAAATCCATACGCAGGATTGATTCCTCCCATAACCTCAACAATAATAGAAACCTCCGGGTCATTCAAAATCACATTATAATCATGAACCAGTATCTTCTCTACCGGATCCCCAGGAAAGTCGCGCAAGTCAAGCACGTATTTGATATTAATCTCCTTTCCTGCCCTCTTATTAACAATATCATGATTTTTGGTGATTACCTCAACTACACCCGAGCCTACGGTACCATAACCCAGAACTGCTATATTCGTCATTCTCGTCATCTCCTCTATATTTTTGCCTGCAGATTTTATATAGATAACCATACAGATTTTTCTTATTTATGCCTCATTTACTTTTGTCTCACTTACTCCGATTCTTCTGTCACATCGGAGAGCGCATTTGATACATTATCAAAATCATTGTCGGACATTATATGATCTATGGATATACTGAGCATAATATCCAAATTATCATCCTCCGGCAGTTTTATCCTGACTACATTTTCCATGCAGTCTGTGTCTTCATTTCGAACCACGGCGGGAATCTCCTTGATGTCCTCTTCCGGAACAGCTACGATTCCAAGCACATCATCCACCTCAATCCCCATCCGGATACCGTGGGTCTCCGCAATCATCATCTGTCTGTTACATACCTCCGGCTCATCATCTATCCCAAACCGTCTTTTTATGTCATAGACAGGTATTACTATATTTCTAAGATGAATTATCCCCTTGATATACTCTGCCCCCATCGGCACAGGAACTATATTATATGTCTGTTCAAGGCCATTGATGCCAGACAGCATCATACAATATCTCTGCTTTCCCAACGCAAATACAATATACTTTCTCTCTGCCATGATACCCTCTCCTATCCGATGCTGTCGGCTGTCGCCTCCCAGCAGTCTCCCCAATCTTCTATTTGTACATTGAACTACTGTTCTGTTTTTTCATGGCTGGTATTAAGCCATTTCAGATACGCATTGATAAACGGATCCAGATCTCCATCCAGAACTGCCTGTGCATTTCCACACTCATGCCCTGAACGATTATCCTTGACCATAGTATACGGCTGCAGGACATACGAGCGTATCTGGCTTCCCCATCCGTTATCTGTTACCTCACCACGGATGTCCGATATACGGTCCAAATGCTCCTGCTGTTTGATCAGATATAGCTTGGACATAAGCATTTTCATCGCTTTGTCCTTGTTGCTGTGCTGCGATCTCTCATTCTGGCACTGTACAACGACCCCTGTCGGGATATGTGTAATTCTGACCGCTGATGAAGTCTTATTGATATGCTGTCCGCCGGCGCCACTGGAACGATATGTATCGATCCGCAGATCATCCTCGTTGATATCCACCCCAATGGTGTCATCTAATTCCGGCATCACATCTACCGCAGCAAAGGATGTCTGACGCTTTCCCGCCGCATTAAATGGCGAAATACGTACAAGACGATGCACGCCCCGTTCAGATTTCAGGTATCCATATGCATGGAGCCCATTCACCTGAAAGGTTACCGATTTGATCCCTGCCTCATCCCCATCCAGATAATCAAGTACTTCAATCTGAAATCCTTTATGCTCAGCCCATCTTGTGTACATTCTGTACAACATCTGTACCCAGTCACAGGACTCCGTACCTCCGGCACCTGCATGTATGTTGAGAACAGCATTATTAGAATCAAATTCTCCAGACAGAAGTGTTTCTATACGAAGTCCCTCGAATTTTTCTTTAAAATCCGACAGCTCCGCTCCAATCTCCTCCACAAGGTCCTCATCATTCTCTTCCTCTGCCATCTCAATCAGAGTACCAATATCATCATATTGAGACTCCAGTTCTTCAAACTGTGTCATCGTATCCTTCAGATTCTTTAATTCTTTGGTTACACTCTGGCTCGCTGTCACATCATCCCAGAAACCAGGAGACTCCATTTTTGCCTCCAGTTCCTGAATACGGATTTTTTTGCCAGCTATGTCAAAGTGAATCCCTCACTTCATTAAGTGGTGTTCTGTATTCATTTAACATGAATCTGTACTGATCCAGTTCAATCACTTATCTCACCTGCTTTTTTATTTTCTCCGACTGCCATTATACAATCAAACGACATAGACGGGATATTAAAGATTTCTGCCGCAGCACATCTTATACTTCTTGCCGCTGCCGCAAGGGCAAGGATCATTTCTTCCAATCTTAGCGCTCTGTCTTCTGACCGGTCCCTTCTTGGCAGAATCATCACGGTTGGTTCCCGTTACCTTGGCAACCTCCTCACGCTCTACCTTCTGTTCTATCCTGACATGCAGAATCATCCGGACAGTCTCCTCCCTGATAGCTTCTGTCATCTCATTAAACATATCAAAGCCCGCAAACTTGTACTCTACGACCGGATCCTTGCTTCCGTATGCCTGCAGACTGATACCCTGTCTCAACTGTGTCATATCATCGATATGAGCCATCCATTTCTTATCTATGACCTTGAGAAGGATAACCCGCTCGATCTCTCTTATGTGCTCCGGCTCAGGGAATTCCGCTTCCTTTGCTTCATATACTTTAGCAGCTTCCTCTTTAAGGCGCTGTTTGAATTCCTTCAGATTGCCGGATTTTTTCTCTTTTTCGGTAAGAACTATAGGCTCAAGAGGAACGATCGGGATAAGAAGTCTGTTCAGTTCCTCGATCTCCCACTCATTTGGTGACAGATCGGCAGAACATGTCTTATCAATATAGCTTTCAACCGTATCCTGGATAAACTTGAAGATTACATCTCTCATGTTCTCCCCGTCCAGAACTCGCCTTCTCTCCGCATAGATAACCTCTCTCTGATCATTATTTACCTGATCATACTCCAAAAGGCTTCGTCTGATTGCGAAGTTGTTGGCCTCAATCTTCTTCTGTGCTTTTTCTATGAATTTGGTTATCGTCTTATGCTGAATCTCTTCACCTTCCGGTATCTTCAGCGTATCATATACTGCCTTCACCTTCTCGGATCCAAACAATCTCATGAGATCATCGTCCAACGAAAGATAGAACTTGGATTCACCCGGATCTCCCTGACGGCCGGCACGTCCACGAAGCTGATTATCAATTCTTCGGGATTCATGCCTCTCTGTACCAATGATCTTAAGTCCACCCAGTTCTGCTACACCTTCACCAAGCTTAATATCTGTACCACGTCCTGCCATGTTGGTAGCAATGGTAACAGCACCCTTCTGTCCTGCATCGGCAACGATCTCTGCCTCGAGCTCATGGAACTTTGCATTCAATACCTTATGCGGTATGCCTCTCTTCGACAACAGGCGTGAGAGCTCCTCTGATGCATCGATCGTAATCGTACCTACCAGCACCGGCTGTCCCTTTGCATGTGCCTCCGATACGGCATCAACGATTGCATGAAGCTTTTCCTGTTTGGTTTTAAATACAGAATCCTGATGATCTATTCTCTGTACAGGAAGATTGGTAGGAACCTCCACAACATCCATTCCATATATCTCCCTGAACTCGTTTTCCTCAGTAAGTGCGGTACCTGTCATACCGGCTTTCTTTTTATATTTGTTAAAGAAATTCTGGAATG
>JBJEJF010000031.1:0-51175 GCA_051877775.1 Wujia sp. | reverse complement strand
TATTCATCTGCCACGGCAACATCTGCCGTTCTCCCATGGCAGAGTTTATACTAAAAGACATGCTGCAACAGCAGCACATACAAGACAGGTTCTACGTCGCCTCAGCGGCGACCAGCACTGAGGAGATATGGAATGGTATTGGTAATCCCGTATATCCGCCTGCGAGGGAGGAACTTGCCAGACACGGAATCTCCTGTGATGGGAAGCGGGCAGTGCAGCTCAAAAAGGAAGATTATGACAGATATGATTATCTGATTGGGATGGATCATGCCAACATGAGAAATATGTACAGGCTGTTCGGCGGTGACCGGGATGGAAAGCTGCATCTGTTATTGGAATATGCCGGTTTGGATCGCGATATTGCGGATCCGTGGTATACAGGACAGTTTGGCAAGACATATGAAGATATAGTGATGGGTTGTGAGGGACTTATGCAGCAACTGTTAAAGCAGCTATAGATAAAACCATAAACACATGAAAAATTGCTGATAAGACTTAACTTGCGCAAGAAAGGATAGTGCACATAACACATGAAGGTAACAATTGCGGTAGATTCATTTAAAGGAAGTATGCGTTCCATAGAAGCCGGAAATGCGGTGCGGGATGGTATATTAAGAGTAAGACCGGACGCAGAGGTGAAGGTTTTTCCGGTTGCGGACGGCGGAGAGGGAACTGTGGAGGCTCTTGCATACGGAAAAAACAATCCGCAAACAAGGAAAATTTGTGTAACAGGTCCTTTGGGGAAACCGATTGATGCATCTTATATTACATATGACAGTGAGGATGGCAGGACGGCGATCATCGAGGTGGCATCTGCAGCCGGGCTTACGCTTGTCCCGGTGGAAAAACGCAATCCCATGCATACGACGACTTATGGTGTCGGGGAGATGATTCAGGATGCCATCAGACAGGGATGCAGGCAGTTTATCGTTGGAATCGGTGGGAGTGCAACCAATGATGGCGGTATTGGCATGCTGCAGGCATTGGGATATCGCTTTGTCGATAAACATGGAGAGGATGTACCATTTGGAGCCATTGGACTTGAAATGTTGTCTGATATTTATTTCGAGGAAGTGATGCCGGAGCTTCGAAGCTGCACCTTCCGTGTTGTATGCGATGTGAAGAATCCACTGCTTGGAGAGCTGGGCTGCAGTGCAGTCTTTGCACCGCAAAAGGGTGCGGATGAGATGATGGTAGTCAGAATGGAGCAGAGCATGAAACACTATGCCAATCTCGTGGAGCATATTGCGGTCTGTGATGAAGGTCCAATCCATTTCGGGCATAATCACAGTTGTCAGGGAGCTGGCGCAGCAGGGGGACTTGGCTATGCATTTCTGATGTTTCTTGATGCAAAACTTGAACGTGGAGTTGACATAATACTGGATGAGCTGGGAATAGAACAAGATATTATTGATTCGGATTATGTGATAACAGGAGAAGGCATGCTGGATGAACAGACTGTTATGGGTAAAGCACCTGCGGGAGTGGCTGCACTTGCGAAGCATTATGGAAAGAAAGTGATTGCTTTTGCCGGATGTATTGGTGAGGGTGCGGAGCGGTGTATTACAGGTGGTTTGATGGATGATTACTATGCTATCACAGAACCGGATCATGATGGTGAAAGTGAGCAGGAAATGAAGGAAAGACTGGCAGTTTCCATGCAGAAAGAGAATGCTATACGGAATCTGCGGGATAAAACCGCAGAAGTTTTTGGAAAAATGAATCTCTTATAGATAATCTATTTAAAGCTTTATTTTTTAGAAATATTTTCCTGTAAAAATATCTCCGGTAGGAAAATTTGTGTATAGAAAATTTTTACAAAATTTTGTATAATAATTTGTGTTGCAAAATAACTCTTGATGTCATTTTTGTATAGAAATAGAATAGTAAATACAAAATGACCAGTCAGATAGAGAGTATTTTGTGATAGAATATATTTATGTATGAAAGGACGGAATTATCATGGAATTAAAGGGATCAAAGACAGAAGCGAATCTTATGACTGCATTTGCAGGTGAGTCACAGGCAAGAAACAAATATACTTATTTTGCATCAAAAGCGAAGAAGGATGGCTATGTTCAGATTGCAAATATATTCGAGGAGACCGCAAATAATGAAAAAGAGCATGCCAAGATGTGGTACAAGCTTTTAAACGGAGGCAGCATCGGTTCAACGATCGATAACCTCAAGGAAGCAGCAGAAGGTGAGAACTACGAGTGGACAGATATGTACGCAACATTTGCAAAGGAAGCAAAGGAGGAAGGCTTTGACGAGATTGCAAGATTGTTTGAAGGTGTTGCTGCCATTGAAAAAGAACATGAGGAACGCTACAGAAAGCTTCTTGCCAATATAGAGGGCGACCTTGTATTTTCCAAGGATGGCGATGTTATATGGCAGTGCGCAAACTGTGGACATATCTGTATAGGCAAGAAAGCACCGGAGGTTTGCCCGGTATGTAACCATCCGCAGAGCTACTTCCAGGTTAAGGCAGAGAATTATTAAAATAGTTTGCAGAGAATCAATTCAAAATTGATATGTGAGGGTATTGTCAAGTCATACGTTGGCTTTTGATACCCTCTTTTTATGTTATAACACAGGATGCTTTGCAAGATCAAAAAACAGACCGATATCCGGTGCCATGCGTGTAAAGGCAAAGAATGCAACGGTCAGTATTGCAAGGATACATGCGGATGCAAATGCGCTGATTTTAGTATGTTTATATAATTTATTTTCGCACAGGAGTGCAACGAGCACGCCCAGAAAGTAGATAGCGATATTAATAGAATCGACCAGCTTGCCCAGTATGCCCCAGACAGTATAGAACGTGATGATGATAAATGCCATTCCGGACAGAATACCGAGTGTTCGGGCCTGAAGGTAATTATCAGGGAGTCTGCGGCGCAGAAATAGCAGTTCAATCAGTGCCAGGAAGAGCATAGGGAAAAACAGGAGCTTCAAGTGCTCCCAGGTGGACTCGTTTACTGCTGAAAATAGACCGACTACAGGATCGTTGCCTGACCAATCATAGGTAAAATGCAGTAGAACGCCTAGGATGGATATAACAATAAAACGAATAATATAGGCTTTTCGTGACATAAGTTCCTCCTGTCCGAATCAAATTATGATTAAAAATAAGATCTTGCTAAAAAGAGATCAAGATAATGAAAGTAAACATATAAAAGAGTATATGAAAAAAGACAGATAATATACTGCTTTGTGGCAGAATGTTATCTGTCTTTTTTTGATTGACCATAATAAGTATATAAAAATTGAATATGTCCAGATTGTAACTGACCATATCGAAATATAATACTGACCATATGAAAAAAGATTCTAATGGGGATTTATAATAATGCCACATGGGCTTAAACTGTCCTCAATTTATTTGATTGGAGGATATTGATATGAGTTCAGAAAACAGATGGGGTCTTAATAAAGAGCTGGCACAGATGCTCAAGGGTGGCGTCATTATGGATGTAACGACACCGGAGCAGGCCAAGATCGCTGAGGAGGCAGGTGCATGTGCTGTCATGGCACTTGAGAGAATCCCTGCTGATATCAGAGCAGCAGGTGGTGTATCCAGAATGAGCGATCCTAAGATGATTAAAGGTATTCAGGAAGCTGTTTCCATACCTGTTATGGCAAAATGCCGTATCGGACATTTCGTGGAGGCACAGCTGCTTGAAGCGATCGAGATCGATTATATCGATGAGAGTGAAGTACTTTCACCGGCTGATGATGTATATCATATAGATAAGACCAAGTTCAAGGTTCCTTTTGTATGCGGAGCCAAGGATCTGGGAGAGGCACTCAGAAGAATCAACGAGGGTGCATCTATGATCAGAACAAAGGGTGAGCCTGGTACAGGTGATGTTGTTCAGGCAGTACGCCATATGAGAATGATGAACAGTGAGATTGCAAGACTGACTTCCATGCGCGAGGATGAGCTCTTCGATGCTGCCAAGGAGCTTCGTGTACCATATGACCTTGTACAGTATGTACATGAAAATGGTAAGCTTCCTGTCGTTAATTTTGCAGCCGGTGGTGTTGCAACTCCTGCCGATGCAGCACTTATGATGCAGCTTGGTGCAGAGGGTGTGTTTGTAGGTTCAGGTATATTCAAGTCAGGTAATCCGAAGAAGAGAGCAAATGCTATCGTTAAGGCAGTTACGAATTATACGGATGCAAAATTGATTGCTGAGCTGTCTGAGGATCTCGGAGAGGCAATGGTCGGAATTAATGAGCAGGAGATAGAACTCCTGATGGCTGAAAGGGGCAAGTAGGATGAGAGTTGCTGTACTTGCAGTGCAGGGGGCTTTTATCGAGCACGAGCATATGCTGGAACGCCTTGGTGTGGAATGCATAGAGTTGAGACAGAAGAGTGATCTGAATCGTGATTTTCAGGGAATTATTCTGCCTGGTGGTGAAAGTACTGTGCAGGGAAAACTGCTGAGAGAACTGGATATGTTTGACACACTTAAGGATCATCTGGATCATGATATGCCGGTTATGGGGACTTGCGCAGGTTTGATCCTGCTTGCAAAGCACTTGGAAAATGATCCGAGAACATATTTTGCGACGTTGCCGGTCTCGGTTCGAAGGAATGCATACGGCAGACAGCTTGGAAGCTTCTCCTATCAGGGAAAGCTTAATGGGGCTGGAGAGACAGAGAAGATGTTCCCGCTGGAATTCATCCGTGCGCCATACATCGAAGGGGTGTCTGAAGGATACACAATGACAGTACAGCCATCCGTTGCAGGTGCGTATTCCAATGGTGAGGATGATGTTCATGTGCTGGTGCAGATAGACAGACAGCCGGGAGACAGAACAGGAGATAACATAGTAGGAGTCAGATACCGGAATCAGATCGGAGTTGCTTTCCATCCGGAACTGACAGACGATACCCGTTGCCATGAAATGTTTTTAGCAATGTGTAGAGCATAAAAAACAAGGCCGTCATATCAAATGATGATATGACAGCCTTGTTTTTTTGCCTTGTATAATATTCAGCAGGAGATATCTCCTTAGTAAGAATATATACGATTTAAACGATAGAGTTAATTGTGTCAAATTATAACTGGTATTTATAATAATATCTTGATAAATTCTGACATAATCTTATAATCTGATATAGAAAATAAAAACTGAAATGGGAGAAAATGATGGAAATACTGGATATTGTTGATGAAAACGGAGTTCCTACAGGGAAGACGGTCGATCGGGATACGGCACATCGTGATGGGATCAGACACCGTACATCTCACGTATGGGTGGCGAGAATACGTGGTGACCATGAGATCAACAAAAATGCCGGGCAGATAAATGCAGATGAATATGAGGAGTCTGATATAGCACGGCAGCTTCTGGAGGGTGTTGAACTCCTTTTGCAGAAGAGAAGTCCGGATAAAGATTCTCATCCGGGATGCCTTGATATCTCCAGTGCAGGGCATATCCCGGCAGGAAGCAGCTATGTTGTGTCTGCGCTGCGTGAGCTTAAGGAAGAGCTGGGAATCTCGGCAGAAGCATCGGAACTTCATTTTTGCGGAAAAAGGAGAAAAGCGTATCAGAAAAGGTTTCATGAGGAGATTTTTTCTGATAATCAGGTGAGTAATGTGTATGTTATGTTCCGCGATATTTCAGCCGAGCAGATCGTATATCAGCGTTCTGAGATAAGCGATGTGTTCTGGATGCCGTTTAATGATGTATATGACATGGTGGAACAGAATCTGTCGGAGCATTGCATTGCGATGGATGAGATGGAGCTTTTGCGCAATTATCTGTGTGATCATATGGATGTGTTGACCGGGGAACTTGCCTAATTGACCGGATTGGTGTATTATTGATAATTAACTAAAATAGAATCAGTGGAGGAGAATCTATGTATTACGTTCCGGATGGGACACAGCGATGTGGATATTATGAATGTACTGCATGTGGCAGCAGATTCCTGGCGATGGAGACGACAGAGACCACTGTCTGCCCGTATTGTGACAGTGATATTGATCTGGAGATAGGACCGGATGAGGATATGCAGTCTTTGCAGGATACTGCCCGACTACAGCAGATACTTGTCGGCGAGGATGTAGAGAAGATGGATATGCTTTTAAGTCTTGCTATCACCGGTGGCAATTATGAGTGGATCTAGGCGGAAGTACAGTGAGATATACCTGTGATAAAATATGCATGTTGTAAGGTATGTAAAATATTGAGGATAAGGATATGAGTGAAGGACACATAGAAGATCATATAATGGTGCGTGAGTTTAATGAGCAGGATGTGACTGCTGTCAGAGAGATATGGAATCAGATCGTTGAGGAGGGAAATGCTTTTCCTCAGACAGATCCGCTGTTGAATGATGAAGAGGCAATGGAGTTTTTTGTAACGCAGACCTATACGGGTGTGGCGGAACGTGATGGAAAGATACTGGGTGTATATGTTCTGCATCCCAATAATATAGGCAGATGCGGACATATTGCCAATGCGAGCTATGCGGTTGACAGGGATGCAAGAGGCGAGCATGTTGGTGAGGCGCTTGTTAGGGACTCTCTCTATATGGCTGGCAAGAAAGGCTTTGAGATATTGCAGTTTAATGCCGTCGTTGCCTCCAATGTAGCTGCTGTTGCGCTGTATGAGAAGCTTGAATTTGTGGAGATCGGTACGATACCGGGCGGCTTCTTAAATAAAGACAATGAATATGAGGATATCCGGTTGTTTTATCATCCGGTTTAGATTGTAATGACTGCTGACATGTAGAGAGGGCATTTTAGAATGAAGAGAATATTAAGTATTCAGGATATATCATGTCTGGGAAAATGTTCCCTGACGGTGGCATTGCCAATCATATCTGCAATGGGGGTTGAGTGCTGTATCCTGCCGACTGCTGTTTTGTCCACCCATACTATGTTTTCGGGTTTTACGTTTAAGGATCTTACAGATCAGATAGAACCGATCACATCACACTGGAAGGAAGCAGAGATTGGTTTTGATGCTTTGTATACAGGATATCTCGGATCACTGGAACAGATCGATCTTGTCATGCACATTTTTGATGAGTTTGGCAATGATGGAAATCAGATCGTGGTAGATCCTGTTATCGGAGATAATGGGAAGATATACCCGGCTTTGAATATAGAGTTTGCAAACGGGATGAAAAAACTGTGCAGTAAAGCGGATATAATACTTCCGAATCTGACGGAGGCATCTCTGATGACAGGCAGAGAATATCGAAGCCAATATGATGAGGCGTATGTGAAGGATATGTTAAAGGCTCTGGCAGAGCTTGGGGCAAGGGTAAATATCCTGACCGGTATCAGCTTGTCCGAAGATAAAATGGGGATCATGGGATATGACAGGGAGAAAAATACATTTTTTCAATATTATAATCGGAGATATCCGATGCTCTGTCATGGAACGGGAGATATTTATGCAAGTACCTGTGTGGGGGCACTAATGAATGATAAGTCGGTGGAGGAAAGTGCGGCGATAGCGGTTGATTATATCGCGGAGATAATCCGGCTGACAGCCGAAGATCCTGCACACAGAACATATGGTGTGAATTTTGAATCAGCGATACCATATCTCTTGCAGAGATTAAAGCAGCCGGTATAGAACGGCTGACATAGGGTAATCATTAATTAATAGATCAGGATGGTGTGAAGATGAGAATTGCGGTCTTGGGTCCGGAGGGAACCTTTTGTGATAAGGCATTTGCAGAGTATAATAAACGTTATATAGAACAATATAGTGGTACAGAGAAAGAATCGGGTCTGGATCCCGTTTATTGCGCAACGATCGATGATGTGTTTTCTATGGTGTGCGCAGGGGCAGATACAGATACAGATGTTTCCGGCTGTGAATTCGGTATTGTTCCTATCGAGAATACCCTTGATGGTTATGTGATGAGAACATTGGATCTGCTGTTGGACAGACCGGTCCACATTATTGACGAGACTCAGGTTCCGGTTCAGTTTTCACTGGTGGCCAATGTTGACAGGTTAGAGGAAATCGATACTTTGTATGTCCAGTTTAAAGCAAATGGTCAGTGCAGACAATTTATCAGCTCCCTGAAAGATGTCAGAATCGTAACTACGGAAAGCAATATGGAATCTTACTATAATATTGGAGATACACATGGCGCTGCTGCAATCATACCGCACCATATAGCTGAACGGGAAGACCGCTTTGTGATAGAAAATATAACGGATGCGGACAGTAATTATACCAGATTCCTTGTGTTTAAAAAGGATAGTATCGGCGAGGAAATATATGCAGATAAACATCCTGAGGATATCGTGTACAGTCTTGAGAGAAAAGAAAAAGTCCGGATTCCCGTATATATTATGCCGGCGGTGGACAGACCCGGAATATTGTATGCAATATTGCGGAGCTTTTATGAAAATCAGATCAATCTGATCTCTATTATGTCGAGACCGACAAAACAGGAGATGGGTACATACAATTTTTATATTGAGATTGATGGAATGCGCAACAGACTTGATATTATTCTGGATACCCTGAATCAGATACGCATATACAATGACATTAAGATTCTGGGGCTCTATGATGAATAAATAATTATTGAAAGAAGGAATCAAGATGGAGAATTTATTTACCAAATTCAAGACAGAGATGGTTTTTCGGTCGATCGTTATGATCATTGCTGGTGTGGTGCTGGTGATCTTTCCGTCAGCAACACAGAATTCTCTGGCATACGCGATATCCGTTGTTCTGGTTATATGCGGATTACTCAGGATACTCAGATATTGCGGAGTTATAGGACGTTCAAAAAGTAATACTTCAGAGTATGGCTTAAATGAATATGCTTCGCCTATGGATCTGATCACAGGAGTTCTCATGATTGTTTTTGCTGCATTGATGGCCAAAGTGCTTATCTCATTTATACCGGTTGTACTGGGTATTATCGTTTTGATAAGTGGTCTGGTCAAGCTTGAGCAGGCTATCGAGCTGTGCCGTTCCCACAGAGGTAACTGGATCGGTATCCTTGTCATGGCGATTATTACGATCGTTGTGGGCCTTGTGTCTGTATTTAACCCGTTTGCGACAGGTAATCTGTTGCTTCGTGTGATTGGCATAGGTCTCGCTTTTGGCGGGATAACAGATCTGATCTCGACAGGATATATGTCCAAGAAATTCAAGAGTATGCAGGATGACGATTTGAGTGACTTCTAGGAGGAAAGTGACAGAATGAATAAGGATTTGACGGTTGGGAAACCACAACAGGTTTTATGGAGATTTTGCCTTCCGTTGCTTGGCAGTGTTGTCTTCCAGCAGTTGTATAATATTGCGGACAGTCTGGTTGCAGGGCGTTTTGCCGGTGAGGATGCATTGGCGGCTGTAGGTAATTCCTATGAGATCACCTTGATATATCTGGCTTTTGCATTTGGATGTAATATGGGCTGTTCGGTCGTTGTATCTCAGTTCTTTGGCGCAAAGAATTACAGGGATATGAAAACTGCGGTGTATACTACGTTTATTTTCAGTGCGATCGTGTGTGGAATACTGACCCTGATGGGTTTTTTGTTTGGGGGTTCACTGCTTCATCTGATACATACACCGGAACATATATTTGCCGATTCGAAGCTGTATCTGGATATTTATACCGGCGGTTTGATATTTCTGTTCTTTTATAATATTGCAACGGGTATCTTCTCCGCGCTCGGAGATTCCAGAACACCATTTATCTTTCTGGCATTTTCTTCGGTTGCAAATGTAGGGGTTGATATACTGTTTGTTAAGGTATTTCGTATGGGTGTGGCCGGTGTTGCATGGGCTACATTTATCTGCCAGGGAATAAGCTGTATTCTGTCCATGATCGTTGTTATACGTCGGCTTGCATCTGTCACACATACGACGGAGACCGGAAATGAGCGGGTTCCCCTTTTTTCTGCAAATATATTTAAGAAAATAGTATCCATCGCGGTGCCGAGTACGCTTCAGCAGAGTTTTGTGTCTGTGGGAAACATTGTTATACAGGGAATCATTAACAGCTTTGGCTCCAGTGTCATGGCCGGATATGCGGCTGCGATCAAGTTAAATAACATGATTATTACCACATATACAGCTATGGGTAACGGTATGTCTAATTTTTCGGGACAGAATCTTGGCGCGGGCAAGCCTGATCGCATCAAAGCAGGACTTAAAGCGGGACTCAGACTTGTATTTTGCATCAGTGTGCTGATCGTTACGGTATATCTGGTGTTCAGCCGTGGGCTGGTGAACCTGTTCATGGATTCAGAAACGAATACGGCTCTGGATATCGGGGTACAATTCCTGCATATTGTCGTGCCGTTTTATTTTGTGGTTTCTGTTAAGATCACCTGTGATGGCGTCCTCCGTGGCGTGGGTGCTATGAAACAGTTTATGGTCTCGACGTTTTCTGATCTGATATTACGTGTTGGACTGGCATTTCTGTTCTCCTCAAGATGGGGTGTTGTCGGTATATGGTGTGCATGGCCGGTAGGATGGCTGATCGGGACGATATTATCGGTGGTATTCTATCTGAATCTGAAGAAAACCTTATTGCGTCAGTCGCCGGCATGATCGGATGGCAGCAAGATGCGTGGATTTGATATGAAATGAAATACGATATGTGAGATAGGCAGGAGGAACTCCACGAAATGGATCAGGAAAATCAGAGAATAGAACATGTGTCGTTTAGCAGGGAAGCGATTTTGGACGAATTGAAGCGGAGAGGATTCAGGCTGACAGAGCAGAGAAAAATCATTGTGGATATTATTGTCAATGAAGAGTATTCCTGCTGTAAAGAAGTGTACTGTATGGCACACAAAAAAGATCCGAGTATCGGTATTGCCACAGTGTACAGGATGGTGAATCTGCTGGAGGAGCTGGGTGCAATCAGTAGAAATAATATTCAAAAAGCATCCTGCAGCGGACGTTGCTGCGATATGAAGGGTGGTTGTACGGTCGTAGCGGATGAGAGTAAAAGAATTATTCTGTCTGAGGATGATATCCAGGAGGCATTGAAGTATATCATTAAGAAGAATGGATATGAGAGTGTCGAGGAGATCAAAGCCGTATTGATCGATCAGGACAAATGAGAAGGAGATAAAAATGGGATTTGTGGAATTGTTGCTTCTGGCAATTGGACTATCAATGGATGCTTTTGCTGTGTCGATATGCAAAGGTCTTGCGACAAAGGAAGTCAGTGTGCGGGAAATGTGTACTGCCGGAATATGGTTTGGAGGTTTTCAGGCATTGATGCCTTTGATTGGTTATCTGCTTGGTACGACTTTTGCGGATGCTATCACCGGATTTGATCATTGGATAGCATTTGCTCTGCTTGCATTTATCGGCGGTAATATGGTCAGGGAAGCATTTTCCAAACAGGAGGAAGATGAAGATGTGAATGATTCTTTTGGCGCCAAAACAATGTTTATCATGGCAGTTGCAACGAGTATAGATGCACTGGCGGTCGGTGTGACCTTTGCATTTCTCAAGGTTCAGATCATACCGGCCATCGGTTTTATTGGAATTATAACTTTTCTGTTCTCATTCTGCGGTGTCAAGATCGGTAATCTGTTTGGAAGCAGATACGAAAAGAAAGCGGAGCTGATCGGAGGGATCATTCTGATCCTCATAGGAGTTAAGATTCTTCTGGAACATCTGGGCATTTTATAGAATCATTTGAAACCGTTGATATATGATTCGTTTTACAATCATTGAGATAAAATAAAGGAGGAGATACAAATGAAAGTAGTAGCTGTAATAGGTAGTCCGAGGGAAAACGGAGCTTCAGTTAAGGTAGTAAATCAGATGATCTCCGGTGCAAAGGAAGCCGGACATGAGGTCGTAGTCTATGATGTAAATAAGATGAATATTCATGGATGTATGGCATGCGGGTATTGCCGTGCTAATAATGCAGATTGTATTCAGAATGATGATATGAAACAGTATTTTGATGATCTGCATTCCTGCGGGGCATTGATCGTGAGCGCTCCAAATTATTATGCACAGGTTGCAGGACCTATGATAACATTTATGAATCGTCATTATTGCATGACAACTGCAGATAAAAAAACAAGACTCACACCGGGTATTAAGCTGGTTGGAGTATTCTCACAGGGGGCTCCTGAGAAGTTTGGAAAATATGATGAGACTTATAAGTGGTATCTGAGTACATTTCTGGCAAAGGAAATGAAGCTTGAAGGTATGTTTATTATCGGTGGAGATTCTGATCTGAGTCCTGAGGGAAAGATCATGACTGATGCATATGAGACAGGTAAAAACCTTTAATTGTAAAAATACAGGGAAGGTATGACAGAAGATGGAAGATAAGACAAATGTAATGCGTATCCTGGACAAAAAGAAAATACCGTATGCACATTACTGCTATGCAAAGACAGGGGAGACAAATGGTGAGAAGGTTGCGGCGATTCTGGGACAGGATCCTGACAGAGTCTTTAAAACGCTGGTCACGGTTGGAAAGACAGGCGCTAATTATGTATTTGTCATTCCTGTAAACAGAGAGCTTGATCTGAAAAAGGCTGCCAAAGCCGTGGGCGAGAAGTCGATCGAGATGCTCAAGGCAAAGGAACTGTTGCCACTGACTGGCTATATTCATGGTGGTTGTTCACCGATCGGAATGAAGAAAGCATTTAAGACCACACTGCATGAATCGGCAAAGAATTATGCGACGATCTTCTTCAGTGCAGGCAAGGTTGGTTATCAGGTCGAGGTATCGCCTGAGGATCTTGCAAAAGTAATCAGATATGCGTATGCGGATGTCACGGTATGACCTGCAGTCTGATGTCATGGTATAATCTGTATAATGCAAAAACACACACAAGGAGCATATATGAAGTTAATTTCATGGAACGTAAATGGCCTGAGGGCTTGTATGAACAAAGGATTTAAGGAGTATTTTGATAGTATGGATGCAGATTTCTTCTGTCTGCAGGAGATAAAGCTGTCGGACGGACAGCTGGAGTTTGCTCCGGAGGGATATCATGCATACTGGAACTATGCGGAGAAAAAAGGATATTCAGGAACAGCAATATTTGCAAAGCAGGAGCCGATATCGGTTACGTACGGAATCGGTATAGAGGAACATGATCATGAAGGCCGTGTGATCACGCTGGAATATGCGGACTTCTATATGATAACAGTCTATACGCCTAATTCGCAGAATGAGCTGGCAAGACTGGATTACAGAATGCAGTGGGAGGATGATTTCAGAGCATATCTCACAGGCTTAAAAGCAAAGAAGGGCGTTATCGTGTGCGGGGACATGAATGTCGCGCATTCTGAAATAGATCTGAAGAATCCAAAGACGAACCGTAAAAATGCCGGGTTTACCGATGAGGAACGCGCGAAAATGACAGAACTTCTGGATGCAGGATTTATAGACACTTTCAGATATTTTTATCCGGATGCGGAGCAGATATATTCATGGTGGTCATATCGATTCAAGGCCAGAGAGAAGAATGCGGGATGGCGTATCGATTATTTCCTTGTGTCGGAGGAGATGGAGGACAGACTCCAGGATGCTTCTATTCATACAGATATCATGGGCTCGGATCATTGCCCTGTGGAGCTTGATCTGAGATAATGTCTGAGTGATGCGGCATATTTTTGCAGAATCGGGAGATATATGAATTTGGATCGGGAGATATGCGAACGAAAGTGTTGCGATATCACTTTGGGTATGCTATCCTAATCTGGAAGCATCATATTTCGATATACTAGGGAGGAAAGAGATGATATATACAGTAACATTCAATCCGTCATTGGATTATATACTGGATTTACCTGAACTCAACATGGATCATGTAAACAGAACAAGCGGTGAACGTATTTTGCCGGGCGGAAAAGGAATAAATGTATCGATCGTGCTACACAATCTGGGTGTGGATAATAAGGCTATATGTTTTACATCAGGATTTACGGGAGATGCATTGAAGACCCTTCTGCAGCAGAGAAATATGAATGCGGATTTTATTGATATTGGAGAAGGTCTTACGAGAATAAATGTAAAGATCCGTTCAGGTGGAGAGACAGAGATCAATGGTCAGGGACCGGAGATCAGGAAAGAAGATATTGCAGATTTGTACGAGAAGCTGGGTTATCTGGATGATGAAGATTATCTTGTGCTTGCAGGAAGCCTGCCTGATTCCATGTCCAAATCGACATACATGGATATTATGCAGATGATGAAATATAACAACTGCAGGATCATTGTGGATGCGACAGGTGAACTCCTGCTGAACGTGTTACCATACAAGCCGTTTTTGATCAAACCGAATAATCATGAACTGGGCAATCTGTTTGATGTGGAGATTAAGACCAGAGAAGATGCAGTGTTCTATGCAAAGAAGCTGATCGAGCAGGGAGCACAGAATGTGTTAGTGTCCATGTCCTCCGATGGCGCGATATTGGTCACGGAAGATGGCATGGTATATGCGGCTGATGCGCCAAAGGGTGAGGTAAGGAATTCAGTTGGTGCCGGTGATGCCATGCTGGCCGGATTTTTGGCAGGATACATAGAAAATGGAGATTTTGACAGGGCGTTTAAGATGGGAATCTGTGCCGGAAGTGCCAGCGCATTTTCTGAGGAGATGGCAACAAAGTCTGAGATCATGGATTTGTTGATGGATTTTTTTGACTGAATCTGACCGATTATGCCATTATAAGACCTGTAATATGAGATCGTAACAGGAGATTATAAAAAGATAATATAATATAGATAAGACAATGAAAAGAAGGCGATTTTTCAATATCGGAAATGTGCCTTCTTTTTTTGTACTGTAACAGTAACTTTGTTGATAATATATCACGTCACCTGACGGCTCCATGCGTGTTTTCGCATTATACAGGGTGAAAATCAGATGAATTGTGCACAATAGATAATAAATCTTAAAAATTATTGTGAATGATTCTGGAAGAAAATGACTGAAAATGATTGACAATGACTGAAAATGATTGTAATATAAGGACAGAACATGAAAGAAACGATCAGAAACAATCAAAAACACTTATTTTCAAGGATAGGAGGTATGACATGTTAAGCGAAGAAAGACAAAATGCGATTCTGACCACAGTAAATGAAAAAAAGAGTGTGACAGTTCAGGAGCTGGTAAAACTGCTTGGCATCTCAGAGTCTACGATACGAAGAGATCTCAATCAGCTGGACAGAGAAGGGAAGCTGATCAAAGTTCATGGTGGTGCGATGACCAATCAGAGCGGATATTATACACTGGATGATGACGTTGCAGTCAGAAAGGGTCTGAACAGAGATGAAAAGCTGGAGATTGCACGATATGCAGCAGGATTGATCGAACCTGGTGATATCATCTACATGGATGCGGGAACCACGACAGAGCTTATGATTGATTTTATACCGCAGCTCCATGCCACATTTGTGACCAATTCTTTTTCACATGCAAAACGTCTTGCGGAGAGAGGTCTTGTCACTTACATACTTGGGGGCGAATTCAAGCCTGTCACGGAGGCAATTGTCGGAGAGGAAGCGATCTTGTGTCTTGACAAATACAATTTTACAAAAGGCTTCTGGGGGGCAAACGGTGTTACTGTTAAAAATGGTTTCAGCACACCAGATGTAAAAGAAGCTATGGTCAAACGAAAATCCATGCAAAAGACCAGAGAGAGATTTGTTCTGTGCGACAGTTCAAAATTCTCTCAGATATCTTCGGTTTCTTTTGCTGATTTTGAAAGTGCGGGGATAATTACCTCGAAGATTGAGGATACTGCATTTAAAGGATATAAAAATATTTTGGAGGTGGAAAAATGATTTATACTGTTTCGTTTAATCCGTCGCTGGATTATATCCTGGATGTACCCGGATTTTCCACAGGCATGGTCAACCGTACTTCGGGTGAGAAGATCCTGCCGGGTGGAAAAGGCATCAATGTATCTATCGTGCTGCACAATCTGGGTGTGGAGAATAAGGCATTGGGATTTACAGCCGGTTTTACGGGTGAAGCATTAAAGAAGCTGGTGGAGGAAAAGGGTGTTAATACAGATTTTATTCATCTGAAGCATGGGATGACGAGAATCAATGTAAAACTCAGATCGAAAGAGGAGACCGAGATTAATGGCCAGGGGCCGGAGATCAGAGATCATCACATCAATCGTCTATATGAGAAGCTGGGGTATCTGGATGAAAATGATATTCTGGTGCTGGCAGGCAGTATACCGGATTCCATGCCGAAGTCGGCATATATGGATATCATGAGGCTGCTTCAGGATAAGAATATTAGGATTGTGGTGGATGCTACGAGAGATCTTCTGGTCAACGTGCTTCCGTACAGACCATTTTTGATCAAGCCTAACAATCATGAGCTGGGAGAGATATTTAATGTAAAGATAACAGGTAAGGATGATGTTATCAGATATGGAAAACAGCTTATGGAACAGGGGGCACGGAACGTTCTGGTCTCAATGGCAGGCGATGGTGCGGTACTTCTGGCGGAGGATGGAAGAATCTATCAGGCAGAGGCGCCAAAGGGTGAATTGAAGAATTCTGTAGGAGCAGGAGATTCTATGGTGGCCGGATTTCTTGCAGGATATCTGGAGAGCGGCAGTTATGAGAAGGCATTTCAGATGGGGGTGTGCACGGGAAGTGCCAGCGCATTTTCGGAAGATCTGGCAACAAAGGCTGAAGTGATGGAACTGTTGGAGAAGAATTTTAAATAACGTAAAGGAGGGGTTGTCATGCGTATTATTGATTTACTTGATGAAAAAAGTATCATGCTTGATGCAAAGGTGTATTCAAAACAGGAGACTTTGGATACCGCAGTTGATCTTATGGTAAAAAGTGGAAAGATCGCAGACAGAGAAAAATACAGAAAAGGTGTTTATGCCCGTGAAGAAGAGGGTACAACTGGAATAGGAGAAGGAATCGCAATCCCGCATTGTAAGTCAGATGCTGTACGGAAACCGGGACTTGCAGCCATGGTGGTACCTGATGGTGTGGATTTTGATGCATTGGATGGAGAACCGGTTCAGCTGTTATTTTTGATCGCTGCACCGGACAGTGAAGATAATGTTCATCTTGACGTGCTTAGCAAATTGTCCGTCCTGCTTATGGATGAGGATTTTACTGCAAGACTGAAAACTGCACAGAGCGTAAAAGAATTTCTTCAGATCATTGATATGGCTGAAAAAGAAAAAAATGGAGAGACAGCAGAGCCCGGGAATCAGACAGAGGGGGCAAAGCTCCTGGCTGTAACAGGCTGCCCTACAGGAATCGCACATACTTATATGGCTGCGGAAGCGCTGGAGAAAAAAGCAGCAGAACTTGGACACAGCATTAAGGTTGAGACGAGGGGTTCAGGTGGTGCCAAAAATGTACTGACCCGGAAAGAGATCGAAGAGGCTGATGCGATCATTGTAGCTGCAGATACACAGGTGCCTATGGCGCGTTTTAATGGCAAGAAGGTAATTGTATGCAAGGTATCCGACGGAATCAGCAAGGCAGAGGAACTGATCAAAAAGGCGGTCTCCGGCGATGTCAAGATATATAAGGCAGATGGTGATGAAGCAGATTCTTCTTCATCCGAAGGAGGAGAGAGTATCGGGCATCAGATCTACAAACACCTGATGAATGGTGTATCGCACATGCTGCCATTTGTTGTAGGTGGTGGTATCCTGATCGCACTGGCATTCCTGATAGATGGTCTGCTGGTTGATCTGAACCATATACCACAGTCTCTGATCGATGAGTTCGGGTCTGTTGAGGCTGTAAAGAGTAATTTTGGAACACTTACACCGGTGGCAAAGTTTTTGAAGGCTGATGTAGGCGGATTGGCATTTGGATTTATGCTGCCGATACTGGCTGGTTTTATCGCAATGAGTATCGGTGACAGACCGGGTCTGGCACTTGGCTTTGTGGGAGGCGCAATCGCGGCAAACGGTACATCCGGCTTCCTGGGTGCACTGGTTGCAGGTTTCCTTGCAGGTTATACTGTGGTATTGCTCAAGAAGGTATTTTCCAAACTTCCTGCTGCGATGGACGGATTAAAACCGGTACTTCTGATTCCTCTTTTTGGTATGCTTATCGTCGGCGGTATCATGGTATTTGCGATAGAACCGGTCGTAGGATGGCTTAACACAGCGATCAACAATGGATTATCCAACTTAAGCGGTGCCAATATGATTCTTCTTGGAGCATTGGTTGCCGGTATGATGGCTGTAGATATGGGTGGTCCTGTAAATAAGGCCGCATATGTATTTGGTACTGCATCTATAGCAGCCGGAAACTATGGTATCATGGCAGCAGTTATGATAGGTGGTATGGTACCTCCGATTGCAATTGCAATCGCAACACTTATCTTTAAGAACAAATTTACTGCTGAGGAGAGGAAGGCTGGTCCTACTAATTTCATAATGGGATTGTCATTTATCACTGAGGGTGCGATTCCATTTGCGGCATCAGATCCTCTGCATGTGATTCCGGCCTGCGTGGTTGGTTCGGCGGTGGCAGGAGCTTTGTCGGCGGCATTTAAATGTACACTGATGGCTCCGCATGGTGGAATATTCGTATTCCCGGTCGTTGGAAATGCAGTTATGTATCTTGTTGCCCTGGTGATCGGAAGTCTGATCTCAGCATTTATGCTGGGCGCATTGAAGAAAAAAGCAGCATAGTAAATATTGATTATAACAGAGTGTTTTTTCAAAAATAAGAAATAATAAAATATAAGGAGGACAATCATAATGAAAGAATTTAATTATACAATCACAGACGCACAGGGGATCCATGCAAGACCGGCCGGTCTTCTGGTAAAAATGGCAGCAGCTTATCCATGTAAGGTTACGATATCCAAGGATGGAAGAGAGGTTGATGCCAAGAGAATCATGGGAGTAATGAGTCTTGGCGCAAAGCAGGGACATGTAGTTACGATCAAGGCTGACGGAGAAAATGAAGATGAAGCGATCACAGCACTTGAGAGCTTTATGAAAGAGAACTTATAGGAGAAGTCGTATATTACAGGGTTGACAGTGAGGTGACGGCAATGGAAGTTTTGAACGGAAAAAGTGTATTTGGCGGGATTGCAATAGGCAGGATCTCGATCTATGACAAGGGCGATGATCAGGTAAAGCGCGAAAAGATAACGGATACGGCGGCAGAGATACAGAGATTTGAGACTGCTAAGGAAAAGGCAAAGGAACAGCTCGGTGTCTTATATGAGAAAGCACTGCGGGAGGTCGGTGAAGTAAATGCCATGATATTCGAGGTGCATCAGATGATGCTTGACGATCTGGATTATGTGGAGGCTATTACACATATGATAGAAAACCAGAATATCAATGCAGAGTATGCAGTTGCGTCAACCGGTGATAATTTCTCCGAGATGTTTGCCTCCATGGATGATGATTACATGAAAGCGAGAGCTGCGGATGTTAAGGATATATCCAATCGTGTGGTGGCTATTCTTCAGGGGAAGAATGAGCATGGTCTGACCGGGGATGAGCCTGTCATCGTGGTGGCTGATGATCTTGCACCTAGTGAGACGGTGCAGCTCGATAAATCCAAGGTATTGGCGTTTGTGACCCGTCACGGTTCAACGAATTCACATACTGCCATCCTTGCAAGGACCATGAATATTCCGGCACTGATCGGTGTGGATTACAGCGATGATATGGATGGAATGGAAGCGGTCGTTGATGGGTATAATGGCGTTCTGTATATAGAGCCGGATGAATCTGTCAAGGCTGGCTTCGAATTGAGACAACAGGAAGATGCAGATAAGAAAAGACTGTTACAGGAGCTGAAGGGAAAAGAGAACATTACACTGGATGGAAAAAAAATCAATCTGTATGCCAATATAGGCAGTGTATCCGATGTGGCAGCTGTCCTGCAGAATGATGCAGGGGGCATCGGACTGTTTAGAAGTGAGTTCCTCTATCTGGGAACAGATACATTTCCGAGTGAGGAGGAACAGTTTATCGCGTATAAGACTGTTGCGGAGAACATGGCAGGCAAAAAAGTCATCATAAGAACCCTGGACATCGGTGCAGATAAACAGGTTGGTTATTTTGGACTGGATAAGGAAGATAATCCGGCGATGGGTTACCGTGCGATCCGAATCTGTCTTGACCGAACGGATATATTCAAGACGCAGCTTCGTGCAATATTTCGTGCGAGTTATTATGGAAATATATCCATCATGTATCCAATGATCATATCTGTAAATGAGATCAGACAGATCAAGGAGATCGTGAAGATGGTAAAAGAGGAGCTTGATGCACAGGGACTTCCGTATGGAAATGTAGAACAGGGCATCATGATAGAGACTCCGGCGGCCGTGATGATCAGTGATCTACTGGCAAAGGAAGTGGATTTCTTCAGTATCGGGACAAATGATCTGACACAGTATACACTGGCAATCGACCGTCAGAATCCGAAGCTGGATACAATCTATGATTCTCACCATGAGGCGATCCTGCGTATGATACAGATGGTGATCGATAATGGACACAGAGAAAACTGTTGGGTCGGCATATGCGGAGAACTTGGTGCTGACGTTACACTCACAGAAACATTTCTTAAGATGGGGTTGGATGAGCTGTCTGTCTCACCGGCATTTATCCTTAAGGTGCGTGAGAAGATCCGTTCGGTGGATACAACAAAATAAATTAAATATATACAATAATTAAAAATGAAAAGACAGGAGCTGTCACATATTAATTTTATATATGTGGCAGCTCTTGTCCGTAATATTTCGTAATGGTATAATGTACGCGGATTGTTTTGCAGATAAGCGCAGTGCGTAAACAAGGAGGAAATTATAAAACATGGAGATAATGGGTAACAAAAAGCTTGGTTTTGGCCTTATGCGGCTTCCACTGCTTGACGCAAATGATGCGGCAAGCATAGACATTGAGCTTACAAAGAAAATGGTAGATACTTTTATAGAAAATGGTTTTACATATTTTGATACTGCATGGATGTATTGCGGTTTCAACAGTGAGAATGCAACAAAAGAAGCTCTGGTGGAAAGACATCCGCGTGACAGCTATACACTTGCAACAAAGCTTCATGCCGGTTTCCTGAAAACAAAGGATGACAGGGACAGGATCTTTAACGAGCAGAGGGCAAAGACAGGTGCGGATTATTTTGATTATTATCTGCTGCATGACATAGGATATGATCATTATAAGACATATAATGAACTGGATTGTTTTTCATGGATCCGGGAAAAGAAAAAGCAGGGTCTGGTAAAACATATCGGATTCTCATTTCATGACAATGCTGATCTTCTTGATCAGGTGTTGACAGAACATCCGGAGATGGAGTTCGTTCAGCTTCAGATCAATTATATCGATTGGGACAGTGAAGGTGTACAGTCACGCAAGTGCTATGAGGTGGCAGTAAAACATGGCAAACCGGTTATCGTTATGGAACCGGTTAAGGGAGGAACACTGGCGCAGATACCGGATGAAGCGGAGAAGATATTAAAGGGCTATCATCCTGATATGTCTGTTCCATCCTGGGCTATCAGATTTGCAGCCAGTCTCGATAATGTATGCATGGTTTTGAGCGGAATGAGCAATATGGAACAGTTGCTTGATAACATGAGTTATATGAAAGAACTGGAACCATTAAATGATGAGGAAAGAAACAGGATTCGTCAGGTCGTTGATATTATAAACGGGGACATAGCGATCCCGTGTACAGGCTGCTCTTATTGTACAGACGGATGTCCGAAGAATATAGCGATCCCAAAATATTTTTCTCTGTACAATGCAGATAAACAGGAGATAAAGGAAAAGGGATGGACACCGCAAGGTGAATATTATGACAGACTTACCGCTGTATTTGGCAAGGCGAGCGACTGTATCGGATGTGGTCAGTGCGAACGTGCCTGTCCTCAGCATCTGGAGATAATAAATCATCTGAAGGAAGTTGCGGATTATTTTGAGAAATAACGGGTGAGAGCATTCGTGTGATGGTGGTTAATGCCCGGTAAAAGATGGTGATTACTATGGATACAAGAGATGTACTAAACAGATTCAAGGCCGGCGAATTATCGTTGGAGGAGACAGAACACTTATTCAGACAGATGCCTTATGAAGAGCTTGGGTATGCAAAGCTTGATCTGCACCGGGAAGTTCGCTCCGGATTCCCGGAGGTAGTTTATTGTGCCGGAAAGCCGGATGATTATCTGGTCTCGATATACAGTCATCTGTATGAGGCAGACGGAGAAGTGTTTGGAACAAGGGCGGATGCACATCAGTATGATCTGATTCGCCGGGTCATACCGGAGATCACATATGATGAAGTATCGCATATTTTGAAATCTGAGAAAAAAGACAAGAAACGTATCGGGAAGATCGCTGTGTGTACAGCAGGAACAGCAGATATCCCTGTGGCAGAGGAGGCTGCACAGACAGCGGAATATTTTGGGACAGAGGTAGAAAGGATCTATGACGTGGGTGTCAGTGGGATTCATCGCCTCCTGTCTAAGGTCGATATATTGCAGGATGTTAATTGCGTGGTCGCTGTGGCAGGTATGGAGGGTGCCCTGGCGAGTGTGATAGGAGGTCTGGTACGTGTCCCTGTCATTGCGGTGCCTACATCGGTAGGATATGGAGCAAGTATGCATGGTTTGTCGGCACTGCTTACAATGATCAATTCCTGTGCCAATGGTATTGCAGTGGTGAATATTGATAATGGATATGGAGCCGGTTATATTGCGACCCAGATCAACAGGCAGTCAGTTTCGGTTCAGAGAAGTGAAAAATGCCGGGATGATACATCCGATATAAATACAGGCATGGAACAGGTAACACAGAAGGATATTCTGCAAGTGGACGAGAAGCTTGCCTTTCAGAAACTGGAACGATTAAAACAATATCTGCGCGAACTGGGAAGTGTGGCAATCGCATTTTCAGGGGGCGTGGATTCTACATTTCTTCTGCAGGTTGCCCACGATACACTTGGGGACAGGGCTATGGCTATTACGGACGCTTCGGCGTTCGTGCCTGAACGTGAAGTGCGGGAAGCCGGGAAATTCTGTGAGAGCAGGGGAATCCGGCAGCATATTTTTGCTTCACAGCCGCTTCAGGTACCCGGCATCGCAGAGAATCCTGTAAACAGGTGCTATCTGTGTAAACATGCCCTGTTTGAAAAGCTCCTTGAACTGGCAGGAGAGTGTCAGATGGCCTATGTGGCAGAGGGATCTAATACAGATGATTGTGGAGATTACAGACCAGGCTTACAGGCTGTGGCAGAGCTTGGAATCGTATCTCCTCTTCGGGAAGCTGGATTATGTAAACAGGAAATCAGGTTCCTGTCCAGACATATGGACCTTGATACATGGAACAAACCTTCTTTTGCGTGTCTGGCATCACGGTTTGTATATGGGGAAGAGATCACGCCAAAACGCCTTGAGATGGTCGATCAGGCAGAGCAGCTGCTCATGAATATGGGTTTTACACAGTTTCGGGTCAGGGTACATGGAACTCTGGCCAGAATAGAGGTACCGCCGGAGCAGATCGCAGAGCTGGCAGAACCCGATAATTGTGAGCAGATAACAGAGTCGTTAAAGAAACTTGGTTTTTCCTATGTTACCATAGATATGCAGGGGTATAGGACAGGAAGTATGAATGAGACGATATAAAAGGAGTACAGGCATGAATAAAATTCTATATCTTGAGTGTAATGCCGGAATCAGTGGAGATATGACTGTGGCAGCTCTGCTTGATCTTGGAGCAGACGAAACAGTATTACGTAAAACATTGGACAGTATACCATTGGATGGATTTCAGATAGAGATCGGTAGAGTGAAAAAAGCAGGAATAGACTGCTGTGATTTTAATGTTATTCTGGATCATATCCATGAGAATCATGATCATGATATGGCGTATCTTCATGGTACCGAAGGAGATGAGGAGAAGGAGCAGGGACACCTGCACCATCATGGCGAGAGCGGGTATCATGCAGGAAATGAGCATCATGGACATTGCCATGATGAGGAACCGCACCATCATGGTGTTGGAATGACATATATAAGAAATGTGCTTGAGAACACGGACATGACAGCATATGCCAGGGAGATTGCATATAGAATATTTGATATCATTGCACATGCGGAGGCAGAGGCGCATGGAATGACAATCGAAGAGATACATTTCCATGAGGTGGGTGCGGTGGATTCTATCGTGGATATTGTTTCTGTCGCAGTCTGCCTGGATGATCTCGGGATACAGAATGTTATCGTGCCAAAACTCTGTGAGGGCGTTGGAACGGTGCGCTGTCAGCATGGCGTGCTGCCGGTCCCTGTGCCTGCTGTTGTCAATATCGTGAGAGAGCATAATATTAAGATGGAGATTACAGGTATTCAGGGTGAATTTGTCACACCGACCGGTGCGGCAATCGTTGCAGCTATCAGAACATCAGATCGTCTCCCGGAGTGTTTTATGATCCGCAGGATCGGCCTTGGAGCTGGCAAGCGAAACTATGAGAGACCGGGAATATTGCGTGCGATGCTGATAGAAGATGAGACTTCTGAGACTGATACAGGAGCTGTATGTAAAGATCCGGGCAGTATATACAAACTGGAGAGCAATATAGATGACTGTTCGGGAGAGGTCCTTGGATATACTATGGAACGTCTTTTTGCGGCGGGAGCGCGGGATGTGCACTATCATCCTGTTTATATGAAAAAAAACCGTCCGGGATGGCAGCTTAATGTGATATGTGATGCATGTGATGTTGATAAATTAGAAGACATCATCTTTAATGAGACGACAACGATAGGAATCCGAAGAATGAAGCTTGAGAGAAGTATACTTGAAAGGGAGAGTGCAGTGGTCGATACACCATATGGTGTGGCACGGGTCAAGATATGCATACTTCCGGATGGACGCAGGCGCTGTTATCCGGAATACGATAGCCTGGCGGAAATATGCAGAATGCAGGGTATAGCCTACAGCGAGGCCTATCAGCTTGTGCGTGATACCTATGACAGAATAAATGTAAACCAGACTATTCATCAGTAAAAGATTGTGATAAAATGAGCATTGTGATGATGGATGCTTGCATACAGAAGCATAATGCGAAAAAGACATGGAGCCGTCAGGCGACATGATAAAATGAGCATTGTGATGATGGATGCTTGCATACAGAAGCATAATGCGAAAAGGACATGGAGCCGTCAGGCGACATGATAAAATGAGCATTGTGATAAAATGAGCAGTAATATGGCACATAAAAGGAGGATAAAAAGATGGCATGTTTTTTGGTTCCGGCAACGGAGGCAATCATTGGCACAATTGTAGAAAAGACGGTAAAAGTATGTGAAGAAAAGCATGCGGAGACAAGACAGGAAAGTGAACTCCGGTTATCAGACAAAATAAGCTGGTTAAATAAGATGCTTTGGGGAGGTTCTGGGTTGCTTGCGTTTGAACACGTCTGGCATGGAGAAGTGTCTCCATTTTATCCGTTTTTGACAGCAATGGAAAATGCAGATAATGTGGCTGTAATGCTGCATGAGATGTCTACCGTAGGTGTTTCCATGGCGGCAGTGGTTACTGTTGTATGGGCAATTATGGTAGCTGTAACAGGCCATATGCGCAAAAAAGCAGATGAACCCCGTGTTGAAGCATCTTCGACAGAGTGTGAAGCGCTTATACCTGAAGAGGTAACAAGAGATTAAAAAAGGGGGTACATCACATGACATTGCTGATTACAATATTTGCCGCAGTTACCGCTACGGCATTATGGTATAAAAAGGCACCCGGGGATGATATAAAGTTAGGAACGCTGGCTTTGATGTATTGGGGGGCATCTCTCATGTGGGTGGTAGATGCTGTGTATGAGTACATAGAACTGAGGGATGCTTTTTTTAGGCCTGAGCCTGTGGATATGTTAAATGACGCATTTTTGGGCTTCTCGGTAGTTGCGATGGGAATGGTCATCTGGATCGTTTTACTGCTTATTAAGGATCCGAAAAAAGTATTGCGAAAACAGAAATAAGATAACAGATATTAAGATAAAAAACATAGGAGAAGGGACAGGGTTATGGTAGTTACAGAGTATTTGGAGAGAAATGCAAGGTTATATCCGGAGGAGGTTGCATTAGTGGAACTGAATCCGGATGAGCAGGATACCAGAAGGATCACATGGAAAGAATTCGAGCTGGTAGAACCGGATCGCTTTCAGCCGTACCGCAGGGAGATCACCTGGAGTGTATTCAATGAGAAAGCTAACCGGTTTGCAAATATGCTGCTCGGAAGAGGTATCAAAAAAGGAGATAAGGTTGCCATACTTATGTACAACTGTCTTGAATGGCTGCCAATCTATTTTGGTGTGTTGAAGACAGGGGCAATCGCAGTTCCGTTTAATTTCCGGTATGATGCAGATGAGATTCTGTACTGTGCGGAACTTGCAGAGGTAGATATTATTGTTTTCGGTCCTGATTTTATCGGGCGTATTGAGGCGAATGCTGAGAGACTGAGCAAGGGCAGATTGTTGATATATGTAGGAGATCATTGTCCGAGTTTTGCAGAGAGTTATCGTGAGCTAGTTGCAGACTGTTCAAGTCAGAATCCGGATATCCCACTTACAGAGGACGATTTCGGCGCTATTTATTTTTCCTCCGGTACTACCGGATTTCCAAAGGCAATATTACATAAACATAGAAGTCTGACACAGGCGGCGGAGATGGAACAGAATCATCATGGCACCAACAGGGATGATACTTTTTTGTGTATTCCGCCATTGTATCACACAGGTGCCAAGTTCCACTGGATGGGAAGTCTGGTTGCAGGCAGCCGTGCTGTACTGTTAAAAGGAACAAAACCGGAGACGATATTGAAGGCTGTCTCATCAGAACACTGTACGATCGTCTGGCTTCTGGTACCATGGGCGCAGGATATACTGGATGCACTCGACAGGGGAGAGATCAGACTCGAGGATTACCAGCTTGATCAGTGGAGGCTGATGCATATTGGAGCCCAGCCGGTGCCTCCTTCTTTGATTAAAAGATGGAAAGGATATTTCCCACATCATCAGTATGATACCAATTATGGATTGTCAGAATCGACGGGACCGGGATGTGTACATCTGGGTGTGGAAAATATTCACAAAGTCGGTGCAATCGGTGTACCGGGTTACAGATGGGAGTGCAAGATCGTAGATGAAGAGGGCAATATCGTTGAGCAGGGGAGTGTTGGAGAACTCTGTGTCAAGGGGCCGGGTGTAATGACCTGTTATTATAGAAATGAAGAAGCTACAGCTGAGACGATCAAGGATGGATGGCTTTATACAGGAGATATGGCAATGCAGGATGAAGATGGTTTTTATTTCCTGGTTGACAGAAAAAAAGATGTGATCGTAAGTGGTGGAGAAAATATATATCCGGTTCAGATAGAGGATTTCCTGAGAAAATTTGACAAGATCAAAGATGTGGCAGTCATTGGTCTTCCTGACAGGCGTCTCGGAGAGAAAACAGCGGCAATAATAGAGGTAAAAGATGGATTTTCGTGTACTGCAGAGGAGATCGAAGAATTCTGTATGGCACTGCCGCGGTATAAGCGTCCGAAGGAGATCATATTTAGTGAGATACCTAGAAATGCAACCGGCAAAATAGAAAAACCGAAGCTCCGTAAGATGTATGGTGCGGACCAGCTTGTTGCACAGGAAAATCGTGCATAGCAAAATACAGGAGGAACAGAGATAATATGAGAGAATTGATGCTTGGAAATAAAGCTGTTGCACGCGGCTTGTATGAGGCGGGCTGTAAGATCATATCCAGTTATCCCGGTACCCCAAGTACGGAGATAACAGAAGAGGCGGCACATTATGAAGAAATATACTGTGAGTGGGCACCGAATGAAAAGGTTGCGTTAGAAGTGGCTCATGGAGCAAGTTTAGGTGGTGTACGAAGTGCCTGTGCGATGAAGCATGTAGGTCTTAATGTGGCTGCTGATCCGTTATTTACGATATCTTATCAGGGATTAAATGCAGGACTTGTGATCTGTGTTGCGGATGATCCGGGGATGCATTCTTCCCAGAATGAGCAGGATTCCAGACATTACGCAATTGCAGCTAAGATACCTATGCTAGAGCCGTCTGATTCTGAGGAAGCAAGGCAGTATGTGAAGAAGGCATATGAGATATCAGAGAGATTTAATACCCCCGTATTTATCAGAATGTGTACAAGAATCTCACATTCCCAGAGTGTTGTTGAGACTGGGGAGAGAGTGGTCCCTGAGCAGGTTCCCTATGTAAAAGACCCGACGAAGGTCATGATGACACAGAACTCCAGAAATGCACATGAACGTGTAGAGCAACGTACAAAAGATCTTATCATATACGCGGAGACAGATGATATAAACAGGGTGGAGATGGGAGATACTTCCGTGGGAATTATAACATCATCCACTTCATATCAGTATGCAAGGGAAGTATTTGGCGAAGATGCAAGTATTTTAAAACTTGGAATGGTTTATCCTCTGCCGGAAAAAATGATCCTGGATTTTGCTGAACGTGTGGATAAGGTCATTGTTCTTGAGGAACTGGATCCTATTATTGAGAACCATTGTAAGCAGCTTGGAATTACCGTTTCCGGTAAAGATATGTTCCCAATCTGTGGGGAATTCTCACAGAATCTTGTGCGTTCATGTATGGGAATGGATATACCGGAGCAGATTCATATCGATGATCAGATACCCGGACGGCCTCCGGTCATGTGTGCGGGATGTCCACATAGAGGAATATTTTACATATTACATAAGAATAATTGTATGGTATATGGCGATATCGGATGTTATACGCTGGGGGCAGTTGCACCGCTCAATGCAATGGATCTGAATGTATGTATGGGAGCATCCTGCTCCGGATTGCATGGTTTTAATCTTGCCATGGGCAGGGAAGGTGAGAAAAAGAGTGTTGGTGTTATCGGAGATTCGACATTTATACATTCCGGTATAACAGGTATAACTGATATTGCGTACAATATGACCAACTCAACGATAATTATCCTGGATAATTCCATTACCGGTATGACCGGGCATCAGCAGAATCCGACAACAGGTAAGAATCTTAGAGGTGAGCCGGCAGGCAAGGTAGATCTTGAGGCACTGTGCCGTGCAGTCGGCTTTAACCGGGTTCGTGTTGTGGATCCATATGATCTGGCGGAAGTAGATAAGGTGTTGAAAGAGGAACTTGCGGCAGAAGAACCATCTATTATAATAAGCCGCAGACCATGTGTTATGATAAAGGGCATGACCCACAGACCGGCGCTTCACGTCGATGAAGATAAATGTGTTGGCTGTAAGGCTTGTATGCAGATCGGATGCCCTGCCATCAAGGTTTCATCCCGTGATGGTAAGGCGGGGAAAGTTGCACAGATAGATACCACACTCTGCATCGGATGCGAAGTATGTACGCAGATGTGTAAGTTTGACGCATTGAAAGGAGCAGAGGCATGAATACAAAAAAGATCATGATAGTTGGTGTTGGAGGACAGGGTACCTTACTTGCCAGTAAGATGCTCGGATATGTACTGCTCGATCAGGGATATGATGTCAAAGTGTCAGAGGTACACGGTATGAGTCAGCGCGGAGGAAGTGTTGTTACATATGTGAGCTATGGCGATAAGGTATATTCTCCTGTTATTGATAAGGGAGAGGCGGATTTTATTATTTCCTTTGAGAAACTTGAGGCTGCAAGATGGATAGAATATCTAAAACCGGGCGGACAGATTATAACCAATACTCAGGAGATGGAGCCTATGCCTGTCATCACAGGTTCAGCAGTCTATCCGGAGAATCTGGTTGAAAAAATGAAGGCGGCGGGGGCTGAGGTGGATGCCGGAGACTTCCTTGCCATTGCAGAGGAAGCTGGCTCTCCGAAAGCAGTTAATATAGTTTTGATGGGACGTCTGTCTAATTATTTTCCAGAGATTGCAGAAGAAGTATGGCAGAGGGCGATGGAAGAGATCGTTCCACAAAAGTTTCTTGAACTTAACAGACGTGCATTTGCACTGGGGAAAAATGTATAGGATATAAACAAAAGAGAGGGGAAAAGGGTACAATGGCAATTAAGATTATTATGCTGGTGCTGTTTTTTGGCACTATGGTAGGGGTTGGAATATATTGCAGAAAGCATGCAACTGATGTTAACGGATTTGTTCTGGGTGGGAGAAGTGTCGGTCCATGGCTGACTGCGTTTGCATACGGAACATCTTATTTTTCGGCAGTTATCTTTATCGGTTATGCAGGACAGTTTGGATGGAGATTCGGATTAGCATCGACATGGATCGGAATCGGCAATGCTATTATAGGCTCTCTGCTCGCATGGGTTGTGCTTGGAAGGCGTACCAGAATTATGACGCAGCATTTGCAGAGCAAGACAATGCCGGAATTCTTTGGAAACAGATTTGACTCAAAAATGCTTAAGATCGTGGCATCGATCATAGTTTTTGTATTCCTGATACCATATACGGCATCTTTGTATAATGGCTTGTCAAGATTGTTTGGTATGGCGTTTAATATGGATTATACAATCTGTATCGTGGTGATGGCTGTTCTTACGGGTGTATATGTTATCGCGGGAGGATATATGGCAACGGCGGTCAATGATTTTATTCAGGGAATGATCATGATCGTTGGAATCATCGCTGTTATCGCATCTGTTTTGAGTCTGAATGGAGGATTGAATGAGGCGCTTGATTCTCTGGCGAGGATCAATGATGCGTCTGTGTCAGATACGCCGGGCGTTTTTGCTTCTTTTCTTGGGCCTGATCCATTTGGCCTGCTTTGCGTAGTGATTCTTACATCACTTGGAACATGGGGATTGCCGCAGATGGTTCAGAAGTTTTATGCGATAAAAGATGAAAAATCTATCGAGACAGGTACGGTCATATCCACGTTATTTGCTGTTATTGTAGCAGGTGGATGTTATTTTCTTGGCGGATTTGGAAGGTTATATGATATCGATGTGGCGACGGTTGGTTACGATGCCATTGTGCCTGCGATGATAGAAAAACTTGCACCATTTTTGATTGCGGTGGTCGTTATCCTTGTATTGTCAGCATCTATGTCAACATTATCATCGCTGGTTCTGGCATCAAGCTCTACACTGACCCTTGATCTGATCAAGGACAATATAGTCAAGAAGATGGACGACAAAAAGCAGGTACTCATCATGCGCCTGTTTATTGTGGTGTTTATTGTCATATCTGCGGTGATCGCGGTGGTACAATATAAGAGTAATGTAACGTTCATTGCACAGCTCATGGGTATTTCGTGGGGAGCACTTGCAGGTGCATTTCTGGCACCATTTATATATAGTTTATACTGGAAAGGTGTTACAAAGCTTGCGGTATTTGTAAACTTTATATTTGGATGTGGTATTATGATTGCAAATATGCTTGTAAAACCATCTTTCCCTGAGATATTACAGTCGCCGATCAACTGTGGAGCGTTTGCCATGCTGGCAGGTCTGATCATCGTTCCGGTCGTCAGTCTGATCACACCGAAACTTGGCTCCGACAAAGTGAAACAGGTATTCTCATGTATTAAGTGAAACAGCATTTAAATTATTTTATATATAAAAATATAATAAACAGTAAAAGACGGAATATGACATTTGTCATATCATAATCTGACAGACTTCACTTGGCTTTTGCCGGCGGTGGATGTATCTTATGTTATGTAAGAGTACAAAGGCGGTTAAAACCAGGAGGTAGGAGCATGAGTGAAACTGTTGTAAGGATAGAAAATCTGGTCAAGCGATATAAGGAAACCCTTGCGCTTGACCATTTTAATTTGGAGATAAAAGAAGGCGAGATATTTGGTCTTCTTGGACCAAACGGTTCGGGTAAGACAACGACCATCAACTGTATCTTATCTTTGCTCACATATGACAAAGGTGTGGTAGAAGTATTTGGGCAGAAGATGTCTCCGGATAATTATGAGGTAAAAAAGAACATTGGCGTGGTTATGCAGAATGTTGCAGTGTACAATGAACTGACGGTTTATGAGAATATAGATTATTTTTGCGGACTGTATATAAGGGATAAGGCAACCAGAAAACAATATGTGGAAGATGCCATTTCATTCGTCGGTCTGCAGGACTTTAGAAAGTTTTATCCCAAAAAGCTGTCGGGAGGATTGTTGAGAAGGTTAAATATCGCATGCGGAATTGCACATAAACCAAAACTGATCATCATGGATGAGCCTACGGTTGCGGTTGATCCGCAGAGCCGCAATAAGATACTGGAGGGGATCGAGGAATTAAATCATCAGGGTGCAACAGTAATCTATACATCACATTACATGGAAGAGGTTGAGCAGATCTGTACAAGAATTGCTATCATGGATAAAGGGCGAAATATTGCACTGGGTACCAAGGATGAACTGAAGAAGCTGATCAGGAATACTGAGACGATCTCTATCGAGATGGCAGATATATCTGAGGCGGATAAGGCAGCACTTGGACAACTCAGTCATGTATATCAGGTAGATTATGAAAACGGCAAGCTTATACTGAAATGTAGTGGTGGCAAGCATAATCTGATCAAGGTACTGGATTATATACAGACACATGATATACCATGCGGAAGAGTCTACTCGGAACTTCCGACACTCAATGATGTATTTCTGGAGATAACCGGTAAAGAACTCCGTGACAGGGAGGTGTAGCAGATGTTTTTACATAATTTTAAATATAATCTGCTCATTACACTGAGAGACAAGGGACAGCTGTTTTGGAGCTTTATATTTGTGGCACTTCTGGGAACCTTGTTTCAGCTCACATTTGGCAATGCATATGTTGGTTCGGAGCTTGCAAAGAATCTTCCTGTTGCGGTATACATTGAAGATGAGGAAGTTTCGGATATCTTTACTGGAATGATTGCAGATATATCTATGGATGACGGTCATAAGATGCTTGATGTACACTATGCTGACAGTATAGAAGATGCTGAGAAAATGCTGGAGAACGAAGAGGTTATCGGTATCTACTATTCTGATGGCGGAGAGCTTAAGCTGATGGTACATGATGATGGAATAGAGGAAGGTATTTTGGCTTCAGTGGCGACCAGCTATCACAAGATGATGACTGTGATGAAATCAGTTGCGCAGAAGGATGAGAGCAGGATGATGACGGCTATGACCAGACTCATGCTGAATGACGGTCACAATAAGGAAAAAGTTCTGTCTGATGGCAATATGGATGTGTTCACACAATATTTTTATAATCTGGTTGCTATGGGGTGCCTGTTTGCATCCTTTGCGGGGGTGGCACTTACAAGAAGAAGTCAGGCTAATCTGTCATCGATCGGGGCCAGAAAGTGTGTCGCGCAGACAGGGACGTTTGTATCTACGACTGCGGCAATTCTTGCTAATTTAGTTCTTTTGTTTGGATGTGAAATGTTGGCGATACTGTATATGGTATTGATCGGTGTGGATTTTGGCAATAAAATCTGGCAGATGATCCTGCTGGTTCTGGTTGGTACATTAGCCGGGGTCACATTCGGATTCTTCATAGGAAGCATCAGTAAGCTGAATGAGAATGTAAAGGAGGGAATTGCAGTCGGTGTATCTCTGGGCCTTTGCTTTATGTCAGGATTGATGATCGGGGATATGAAGTTTATCGTGCAGCAGCATTGTCCGTGGTTCAATAAGATCAATCCGGCAGCTCTGATCAGTGATTCTTTTTATGCATTAAATGTGTATGAGACCAATAATCAGTTCTGGTGGAATATACTTTCACTCGTGGTAATCTCAATTGTTTTTACACTGGGTGGGGTGCTGTTTGGAAGGAGGAGAAGATATGCAAGTATATAATACATTTTTCAAGATCATAAAAAAACAGGTAGGAAGCTGTATGATATTCTTTGTTATCTTCATGGGGCTTCTGATAGGACTCTCCAAGATGGGAGGAGAGCAGCGGCACGACTACACGGAATATTCCTGCAAGCTTGCCATATTTGACAGTGATCACACGGACGCCTCGGAGAAATTGACATCCTATCTCTCAGATATTAATGAGATTGTTGAACTTGAGGATGACGATGAGACGATTCAGAATTTCCTGTATTACCAGGAAGTAGATTATGTTTTATATATTGAAAAAGGATATGCACAGACCGGAGAACTGACCAACATAAAGCGACCGGGAAGCAATAGTGGAATGTATGTGGACCAGCAGATATCAGGTTATGAGAATTCTATGGCTGCACTTATGGCTGCAGGTTATACGATAGATGAGGCATATGATATCTCCCGGGATGCACTGTCGGGGGATGATCTGGTTACAATGTGGGGAACAGGCAAGGCAGGAAAGCCGGAGACATATTATTTCTTCCTGTATCTGCCCTATGTCTTTATCATGATGGCATTTAGCGGAATCGGACCTGTGCTGGTTGAATTCAACAGGCGTGAGGTCAGCGACCGGGTCAATGTTTCTTCCATGCCCGTCAGATCAAGGAATCTTCAGCTTGCTATGGGTACGATCGTATCCGGTATCGGATTGTGGCTATTGTTTATGCTGTTGTCGGTAATCATGTATGGATCAAAGGTATTTGAAGATGGTATGGTATATGACATGCTTAATTCACTGACATTTACGGTCGTTGCACTTGGCATTGTGAGTATTGCCGGTAACTTTAATCTGTCACAGCAGAAAATATCCATGGTATCAAATATCGTAGGTCTGGGACTGTCTTTTCTGGGAGGCGTTTTTGTACCGATGGAGATCTTCGATGACGGACTGAAGATGGCATCAAGATTCCTTCCGACGTACTGGTATGTGAGAGCACATGAGAAGATCATGAGTGGTGCTGACAGTTCGCAGATACTGCCATGTGTTGGAATGCAGCTGCTGTTCGGACTTGTTTTTATAGCAGTGGGGATGCTGATATCCAAGCGTATGAAACTGGCCAGAATATCATAGAAAATATAGTTGCCAGTCATCGGATCCGGTGACTGGCAATTATATTTTAGAGTATTCATTGTTATGTTTTTGTGGTAAGATATACGAAAATACTATGATACAGGCGGCTGCGAGACGGACACAAGGAAAAACCTGCACGGAGATGACAATATGAGATATATTACTGATAAAACTATATTAATTTTATTATCTGCATGCATGCTTTTTCATTATACATCAGGTGGAAATATTGTAATTGTGCTACTCATTGTGATGCTCGCCACGGTACTTAATTCTTTCTTTGAAGAGAAAAAATATATATGGATATCTGTGGCTTTATATGCGGCTGTCATGTGGTTTTTGCCCGATCTGATATACATGGTTCCTGTTATGTTTTATGATGCCTTTGCATATGCAACGGTAATCCCGTTTGGACTGCTTACTATCGGGTGTCTGCAGTATTGTATGGGAATGTCCCCATTTGCAATCTTGTATCTGCTCTTATGCATTTTGATCGGCTATTATATGTATCGGAGAAGTGCCAGACTCGAAGATCTGGAACACAAGGTCAGGAAGATCAGGGATGATGAGGAAGAACGGAATATCCTGCTTGCGGAGAAAAACAGGAGTTTGATAGAAAGACAGGATCAGGAGGTTTATGTCGCAACACTGCGGGAGAGAAACAGGATCGCAAGAGAGATCCATGATAATGTCGGACATATTCTGACACGGACGATCCTGCAGATGGGAGCCCTGATGACGATATATAAGGAAGAACCGCTGCACGGACAGCTCGTTTCCGTAAAGGATAATCTGGATGTAGCTATGAATAATGTCAGGGACAGCGTACATGATCTGCATGATGAATCGGTGGATCTCAGACAGGCTGTCGACGATATCGCAGAAGGATTGAAGGCTCGTTTTCATTATCATGTGGAGTACGATATATATGGGTGCGTGGACAGGCAGTATAAATATGCTATGATAGGGATCATCCGGGAGGGTGTGTCCAATATTCTGAAGCACAGCCACAATGAAAATGTCGATATTGTTTTAAGAGAGCATCCGGGTATGTATCAGATCATCATACATGATTATGCTTTGGCAGATACAGATTCGGGGAGGACAGTTTCCGGGGAGACATCGGCTGCAAAACTGCCCCGGGGAGGTATCGGTCTTCAGAATATTCAGGATAGAACAGCCGGTTTAGATGGACATATGACGGTGAGCACAGAGCATGGATTTCGCATTTTTGTAACACTTCCCAAGCCTAAGGATACGATCTAGTCGGAGTGTTATATAGATAGGAGGAGTTATGAGAGTAGTAATAGTAGACGATGACACATTGGTTGCTCTGTCTCTGCAGACGATCCTGGAGTCGGATCCGGCTGTGGAGGTCGTGGCGACAGGCAGCAGTGGGGAAGCAGCAATACAATTGTATGGGGAACATGAGCCGGATATTTTACTGATGGATATCCGTATGGCAGATATGAGCGGTCTGGAGGCGGGAACAAAGATAATGGAGATGTTTCCACAGGCTAAGATCCTCTATCTGACAACATTTATGGATGATGAATATATTGTAAAGGCGATCAGTATAGGCGCCAGAGGATATATATTAAAACAGGACTTTGAAGGGATCGTGCCTGCAATAAAGGCAGTACACGGCGGACAAAATGTATTTGGAAGGAATATCGTGGAGAAACTGCCGCAGTTGATGCAGACGGAAAAAAAGAGAAAAATGGATTGCGGAGCATATGGTATAACCGAAAAGGAACTGGAAGTTATAGAGGAAGTGGCAGCAGGATACAGCAACAGGGAGATTGCGGAACGGTTATATCTGAGTGAAGGAACAGTGCGCAATTACATAAGTGGCATCCTTGAAAAGTTATCACTTAGAGACAGAACACAGCTTGCAATATTTTATCTTGTTGGAGAAAAAACAAATTAGTTCCATAAAAAGACGAGGGAGATACGTATATAAGACAGGAGGTATCATATGACAGATGAAGAATTTCAGACTGCCATAGATGCGCTGGCACAGGGAGATAAAAATGCTCTGAAAAGGATATATGAGGCGTATGTACGCTTTATATATGCCGTTGTATATGATGTTCTTGGAAACCGGGAAGAAGCGGAGGATATTACATCTGAGTTTTTTATCAAGCTGGTGCGTGTAGCGAGCAGTTTCCGGCAGGGGAGTCCGCACAGAGCATGGATGGTAAAAATAGCCCGCAATATGGCGATAGACTGTGTGCGTAAGAGAAAACGTGAAATGCCGGAGTATGCAGTGGAAGATGAGACGGGGCATACGGAGAGCATATTTGAACGATCGGGAGCAGAAAAATGTGCAGATGAGCAGGAGCGGAAGACTGTATTGATGGAAGATATGCGTCGTGCGATGCAGAACCTGAATCCGAGGGAAAAGGAGATCATAGATATGAAGCTTTTGGGGCAGCTGACCTTTCAGGAGATAGCCGAAATGGTGGGGCGCCCCATGGGAACAGTTACCTGGCTGTATAATCAGGGAGTTAAGAAGCTAAGGAGGTGTCTTGCAGGATATGAACGGGAATAAGAAAACAGATCAAAACATACCATATGAAAATATTCCGTATGAAGAGATGAACGATGAAATGCTGCAGGCATACATGGAGGCTTCGGATATGGAGACACCGGATCTCTGGGATCGCGTGGAACAGGGATTTGAGCAGGAGATGGCAGATATAAGAGATGAGAAGACGATACAGTTTGTTCCGGGAAAAAAGAAGGCAGTATGGAGAAGATATGCCGGACTTGCTGCGGCAGTTTTGCTGTGTGTTATACTGATTCCGGCTGTCGTGCGCAGTAATATAAAAAGCGGAGAAAAATCTATAGACGATACAGTAAAAGACGTAAATGACATGGGAGAAGCTTCGATGATGGCAGAGGAAGCTGATGAAGAGACCGCAGATTCTGTGCAGCAAAGCGATGCCGAATATGCGGGTTCAGCGGAGGAAGCAGATGACAGTGCGGTAAACATGGGGGACGTGGCTGTTGCTGTGACGGATTCCGTGACTCCACAGTCAGGCAGCTTAGAAAAGAGTGAAGATAGGAAGACTGTGGAACTTGAAGTCAGTCTGTATTGGGAAGAGACAGAGAACGGCGATAAGATATTGATGGCTGAGGTAAAATCCGTATTGCAAAATGATAATGATGAATATGTAATTCAGGATGGTAATACACTGGAATTCGATAATATGGAGGATGTGAAAAAAGCACTTAATGCAGACGATACAGACCTGGATGCAGAGAGAACCGTGACGATCAGAGTTGACCATATAGAGGAGAAGTCCGACGGAAGATATCTGTGCCACTATATCGGTGGTAATCTGTGATGAATACTGATTTTATTTCTTTACTCCCGTCAGGATATTTGCTATAATCACTTTAGATTATTAAAGTGCGAAAATATACGAATGTAAAATAAGATATCATAAGTGGAGGTTACGGGAATGAGTTTAAATGGTACAATGATGCAGTATTTTGAGTGGGAATTACCTGCAGATTCTACCCTGTGGAATACTTTAAAGGCAGATGCGACAAAGCTTAAGAATGTGGGGGTGACTGCGGTCTGGCTTCCACCTGCATATAAAGGTGCAAATGGTGTCAATGATGTGGGTTATGGCGTGTACGATCTGTATGATCTGGGTGAGTTTGACCAGAAGGGCTCTGTTCCAACCAAGTATGGAACGAAGGATGAATATATTGCTGCAATTGCAGCACTTCATTCCAAAGGAATCAATGTATATGCGGATATTGTGCTTAATCACAAGATTGGTGCTGACAGTGTGGAGCAGGTCAGTGCGGAAGAGTTCAATGGCAACAGCCGTAATCAGATGATCAGCGATTCTAAGGTCATCGGTGCATGGACGAAGTTTGATTTTCCGGGAAGAAAGGGCAAATATTCAGACTTTACATGGAATTGGAAGCATTTTGACGGAATTGACTGGGATCAGGACAGAGCAAAGAAGTCTATATTCCGGTTTAAAGACAAAAACTGGGATCCCGATGTGGACAGCGAGCTTGGCAATTACGATTATCTGATGGGAGCAGATATTGACTTTGATAACCCGGAGGTAAGGGAGGAACTGATCCGTTGGGGTGCATGGTACACGGAGATTGCCGATCTGGATGGATACAGACTTGATGCGTTAAAGCATATAAATAAATATTACTACAAGGATTGGATGCGTGCGATGAAGCATGCAGCAGGCAAAGATCTGTTCGCAGTCGGTGAATACTGGCACTGGGATGTCAATGTACTTATGGATTATATCAAAGCCACGGAGGGCGAGATCAGCCTGTTTGACGTTCCTTTACATTTTAATTTCCATAATTGTTCAAAGGCACATGGCAACTATGATCTCAGGAAGATTCTGGATGGTTCGCTTATCCAGAGAAATCCGCTGAAGGCTGTTACATTTGTGGACAATCATGACAGTCAGCCTGGACAGTCTCTCGAGTCATGGGTCGAGGACTGGTTCAAACCAATGGCATATGCTATTATCCTGCTTAGACAGGAAGGTTATCCGTGTGTGTTTTATGGTGATTATAAGGGTATTCCGACAAGCAAGATCAAATCCAAGAAAAAAGAGCTGGATAAACTGATGAAGCTTCGCAAACTGAATGCATATGGCGCACAGCATGATTATTTTGATGACCCGAATTGTATTGGATGGACCAGAGAGGGCGATGAGGAGCATAAGAATTCAGGACTTGCTGTTGTCATCTCTGACGGAACGGGCGGAACCAAGCATATGTATATCGGAAAACAATTTGCAGGCTGTCATTTTGCGGATGCCATGGGCAATGCCAAATACAATATCAAGATCAACGAGGAAGGGTTCGGAGATTTCTATGTGAATCGCGACTCTGTTGCAGTCTGGGTAAGAAAAGAAAATAAATAGCAGGTGATAATATGGGAAAGACGATCAGAACAGATGCGGTAAAGGATTTATTTGAGGCTGTATTAACACTTGAAAATATAGAAGAATGTTATAGCTTCTTTGAAGATGTATGCACGGTGAATGAGGTACTGTCCATCGCACAGAGATTTGCGGTCGCAAAAATGTTAAAGGAAAATCATACGTATCTTGAGGTGGCAAAGGAGACAGGTGCTTCGACGGCTACGATCAGCAGAGTTAACCGTTCTCTGAATTATGGCAGTGATGGATATGACATGGTTTTTTCCAGATTAAACAAGAAAGAATCTTCGCCTGACTGAAGCTGTGGCAGTGACATGGCAAAAATTGCATAAAAAATATATGATTCATGAAATGACCGGAGCATAACTGTAAAAAACAGGCGTGCTTCGGTCGATATATTTTATGCGGGAGATCAAGCCTGAGTGATGTCCTGTGGAAAGTGCTTCCTCTGATGAGTAGACTGAAGGAAGAATGCCTGTTGTGGTATGCTAATCATGCTGTGTTGCTGCGGCATTATATCAGAGGAGGGAATCTATGATCATCAATTCAAGTGCTGTCGGAATGGCGGCAAACACAATAAGGAGAACAAAATATACCGAAGAAAATGAGAGCCTGATGCGCAATCTGTCTACAGGCGGTAAAAGCTATTCGGCAAACAGTTTTTCTGCCAGTTATGAGAATGCGGCGACAGATAATATGTACCAGGAAAACAGCCGGATGGAGAATGGCGCATCAAACGGTGTGTCGAACAGTCCGGCAAAAAATGATTTATTGAATGACAATATCATATATCCGCAATATGGAAAAATAATAAGGGGGAATCGCATGACAGGGAGGACCCTCCGTACTGACGGAAGCGGATCCACCAGGCGTCTGGAAGAACAGGATCTGGATACTTCACAGCAGTTGCTGCTCCAGCTCAGACAATACCTGTACAACCTGAGAAACAGAATCAGTATGATGATAGGGCGGCGAAGTATAGGTGGGATATACGGAATTTATGGCCTGTATTCTTACAATGGAAACAATGTACTCGATATGTCTTCCGGTTCTGGTAACGTGAGTGTGTGGAGAAAGACGGAGTATTGTTCTTATACTTATGAAGAACAGGAGAGCATGTCTTTTGAGACTGTGGGAAAGGCTGTGACTGCAGACGGGCGGACGATAGAGTTTAATATGCAGCTTGAAATGTCACGGTCTTATCAGGAGTCTGTGGAGGTGTTGTCGGATACTGTTGCTATCATGACAGATCCGCTTGTTATCAGTCTTGACTTCAATCCGGTGTCGGTCAGTGACCAGAAGTGGAGATTCGACATCGACGGGGATGGAACGGAAGACAGTATATCACAACTGTCCGCTGGGTCCGGATATCTGGTATATGATAAGAATCAGGACGGAGTTATTAATAACGGGACAGAAATGTTCGGTGCGGCTACGGGAAACGGATTTGCAGAATTATCAGCTTATGATGAGGATGGAAATGGGTGGATCGATGAAAATGATTCCATCTATGAAAAATTGTCCGTCTGGATCAAGGATGACACAGGGAGAGACAGGATGGAAACGTTAAAGGAAGCAAATGTGGGAGCGATATATCTTGGCAGTGTAGCTTCTGAGTATGCGTTAAAGTCCGGTGAGGATAATCAATATAATGCACAGATACGGCGCTCCGGCATGTATCTCTCGGAGGATGGAAAGGCAAATACGATCCAGCAGTTAGACATGGTAAAAGCATTAATAAGTTAATTAAACCTTTACATCTCGTTTTTGATACTATATAATGAGTATCAGGAGTGAGATTATATGGAAAATAAAGAAACACTGAAAAAACAAATAAGGGAATGGATCCAGCTTGGTTATATAGCGCCGGATGATATACCGACCATAGAGTTGTATATGGATCAGGTCACGACGTTTATGGATAAATATCTGGCACAGAATAAGCGTGGTGATGAGGATAAGACGCTGACCAAGACCATGATTAATAATTATACAAAGAATGAACTGCTTCCACCGCCTAATAAAAAACGGTATTCCAAGGAACACATCATCATTCTGATCTATATTTATTATCTGAAAAATGTGATATCCATCAATGACATCAAGACGATGCTTGATCCTCTGATTGAAGATTATTATGATAATCCGGATGCAAAGTATTCATTGAATGATATCTATACCAGTCTGTATAATATGGAGAAATACCAGTATTTTAATATCGAGAACAGCATCGTAAAGGCTTATGAGCTGTCAGAGAAGGACTGGGGAGATGATCAGTATCTGAGAAAGCTGAATTTCCTTTCGCTACTCGGATATGATATCTTTATGAAGCGTAAGCTGATGGAGCATATCATAGACGAAATGGCAGAAGAAGCAGAACAGAAAAAAGCTGAAAAAGAGGCTGAAAAGGCAAAATCTGCCAAGGCTGCGAAGCAGGCCAAGACTGCAAAACAGGAAAAAAACAGTAAGCAGGAAAAACAGACAAAGCAGGAAAAGCAGGAGAAGACGGATACCACATCGGACAAACAGACAAAATAAACATGACGGGCATATGACTATTCGTTCATATGCCCGTCATTTTCATCTTCTCCGTCGGATGTATCTTCAGCAGGAGAGATGGTTAACACGATACGCTCAATACGATTTTTATTTACCTGTGAGACTTTGAAGTGCAGGTTTTCATAATCTGCTTCCTCACCCTCGGAAGGAAGCTTGTCCATCACTTCAATGACGAAACCGGCGAGGGAATCATAGTCATCGGAGTGAAGATCAGTCTGGAGTGCATCATTTAAGTCATCCAGTTTGATGGATGCATCTATATCATATACATTTTCTTCGATTGTTTTGATCACGTCGTTTTCGGATTCGTCATATTCGTCGCGGATCTCACCGACGATCTCCTCAATCAGATCCTCCATTGTGATAATGCCGGAGGTGACTCCATATTCGTCCAGAACCACTGCCATTGTGACAGAGGAAGTCTTCATATCTGCAAATATCTGGCTGGTCTTTTGATATTCATACACGAAGATAGGTTTCCTCAGTATACTTCTCAGATCAAAATCCGTCATATCATGGATCTGGCTGTAGAAAAACAGATCCTTCAGGTACAGCAGACCAATCACCTTGTCCTTGCTGTCCTCATAGATAGGAATACGGGAGTATGTTTCGGTCATAAAAATATCAACAAGCTCCTCATAGGTTGCATTTACATCTGCAAAAACAACATCCGCTCTTGGAATCATAATATCCTTGGATAGTGCATCTCCAAAATCCACCACATTGGAGATCATAAACCGTTCATCCTGTTCGATGACCCCCTCTTCATGACTGACCTCCACGATAGTTCTCAACTCAGACTCGGTCATGGCATTGGCATTGTTGTTGGCATCAATCCGGAACAGATGGAAGATGGCACCCGTGATCAGATTCAGTAACCAGATGACCGGTGTCAGAATAACCATCAGAACAGAGATCGGATAGACAAATACCATGGACATGGGAACAGCATAATGTGTTGCCAGAGTCTTAGGTGTGATCTCGCCAAATATCAAAACCAGCAGTGTCAGTGCACCTGTGGCAAAACCGATATACCTGTTGCCAAAGAGATTGGTGCAAAGTGTTGTGGTCAGGGATGAGGCAGCGATGTTAACGATATTATTACCAATTAAAATAGTGCTCAGAAGCTTGCCGGAATCCTCGATGGTTCGAAGTACTTTGCCGGCGTGCCTGTTACCCTCTTCCGAGAGAGTACGAAGTTTGTGTTTGTTTACAGTTGTAAGTGCCGTCTCAGCCGAAGAAAAGAAAGACGACAGAACCAGTAAGATGAAGATTATTACCAGTTGAAAAATGGGGCTTGCGTCCAAAAATTATCATCTCCTATAATTTGATACTGATATACCATTACATCGATGGTAATGGAAAATTTTATAATATGTTTCTATATTTTATATACAATGTACGTATATGTCAAGGAGGATGTTGGAACAGCAGGGTAAATGAAATTATGATGATAAGAAAATTATATTATAAAAAGAAAAAAACAGTTGACATTAAGAACTATCTGTGATAGATTATACGAGTATGTTGAAGAAGCAGAGTATCCACTCTCACCTTAGCGCAGGTTAGGCGACTCGGGTTAATAGCACGATATTATTGTATTGTAGCATTGCGTGGATAGTTTGTCTATCCATTTTTTTTATTTCAAAAACAATACTTTAACATGGAGGTGCATAGTTATTAGCGAGGTAATGATTAACGAACAGATAAGAGATAAGGAAGTCCGTGTTGTAAGCGAGACAGGTGAACAGCTTGGTATCATGTCTTCCAAGGAAGCTATGAAGTTGGCTGAGGAAGCCGGCGTAGATCTGATCAAGATCGCACCGACAGCGAAGCCGCCTGTATGTAAGATCATGGATTTCGGTAAATATCGTTATGAGCTGACCCGTAAAGAAAAGGAAGCCAAGAAGAAGCAGAGAACGATTGAGGTGAAGGAAGTAAGATTGTCACCGAATATCGATACCAATGACCTGAATACCAAGGTCAATATGGCAAGAAAGTTCTTATCTAAGGGAGATAAGGTAAAGGTAACGCTTCGATTCAGAGGTCGTGAGCTGGCTCATGTGAATACTTCCAAGGCTATACTGGATCAGTTCGCAGAGCTCCTTGCAGATGTTGCTGTGGTTGATAAGCCGGCAAAATTTGAAGGACGTAGTATGATAATGTTTTTAGCTGCAAAACGTTAAAATTAATTATATAGGTTATAGGAGGAAATAAAATGCCAAAGTTAAAGACTAAGAGAGCTGCTGCAAAGCGCTTCAAGAAGACAGGAACAGGTGAATTAAAGAGAAATAAGGCTTACAAGAGTCATATCCTTACTAAGAAGACAACTAAGAGAAAGAGAAATCTTAGAAAAGCAACCATGACAGATGCTACAAACAGCAAAGTTATGAAGAAGATTTTACCATATTTATAGGATTAGGAGGAATAGACGAATGGCAAGAATTAAGGGCGGCGTTGGCGCCAAGAAAAGACATAACAGAACATTAAAGCTCGCTAAGGGTTATAAGGGAGCTAGATCAAAGCAGTATAGAGTAGCAAAGCAGTCCGTTATGAGAGCTCTGACATCTTCTTATGCAGGCAGAAAGCAGAGAAAGAGACAGTTTAGACAGCTCTGGATCGCTCGTATCAATGCAGCTGCAAGAATGAATGGACTTTCATACAGCAAGCTTATGCATGGTTTAAAGCTGGCTGGTGTAGATCTCAACAGAAAGATGCTTTCAGAGATGGCTATCAGCGATCCTGCAGGTTTCACAAAGATTGTTGAGGTTGCTAAGTCTAAGCTTGCTTAATCAGTGACTGTACATTAGATTTATAATATGGGGCATCCCATTACAATCAATATGCCGTAATATATGGCATATTGATTGTAATGGGATGCCCCATATTTTTATTCGAGTATCGCAACAGTTGATTTTTTATCGTAGAATATCGGATGCATCCATGGCGGTAAATCCTCATATCAGTTATAATGGTTGCATGGAGGTGGGATATGAATACGTTAAGACTTGCTGATAATATAGCTTTTTTTCGGCACAAAAGGCATGTTACGCAGGAGGAGCTTGCTGATTTCCTTGGTGTGACAAAGGCTTCGGTATCGAAATGGGAGACCAGACAGAGTATGCCGGATATCATGCTTTTGCCACAGCTTGCGGCTTATTTTGATATTACGATAGACGAGCTGCTTGGTTATGAGCCACAGTTAAGTCCTGAGCAGATTCAGAAGATATATGGGGAGTTGACAGTGGATTTTGCTGAAAAGCCTTTTGAGGATGTCATGGCACGATGCAGAGAACTGGTAAAAGAATATTATTCCTGTTATCCGTTTTTGTTTCAGATATGCTGTCTGTGGCTAAATCATTTTGTTATGGCAGAGGGTATGGACGGGCAGGTGGCGATATTGAATGAGACGGAAGCGTTATGCGACCATATTATTGAACAGTGTGATGATATGGGACTATGCAGTGACGTGAAGTTTTTTCGGGCGGCTCTGGATCTGCAGTTGGGTAAGCCTGAGGCTGTGATTGATACACTGGAAGAAATGTTCCGGTATAATCGCATGGCGGCACAGAGCGACTCAGTTCTGACACAGGCGTATCTGATGGCTGGAAATATTGAAAAGGCGAAGGAATATTCCCAGATCAACATGTATACACACCTTATGGCACTTGTATCGGATGCTACACAGTATATAGATATATGCTGTAACAATCTGGCACTGTGTGAAGAAACAATAAGAAGAATGGAACAGGTAGGAGATGCATTTTCCTTTGATGCGCTTCATCCGAATTCTGCAGCATTGTTTTACTATCACGCAGCTATCATGTATTGTGGTCATCAGAAAGTGGAGGAGGCAGTTGGAATGTTGGAACGGTATACGGAATCCTGTTTCAGATTGCTGGTGGAGGATGATGTGAAACTGCATGGTGACTGTTATTTCACTCAGATTGGAGACTGGTTTAAACAGTCTGATATGGGGAATCAGGCACCCCGTGACAAGAAACTGATCTGGGATTCTGCGGTAGATGCACTAAAACACCCTGCCTTTGCTATTTTGGAGGGAAACAAAGCATTTGAACATATGAAAGAGAGATTGAGGGGAGGAAGAGAAAATGGATAATTTAAATGAAATGTTACCTTTTTTAATACCGCTTATTGTTGTGGAACTTGTTTTGCTGGTAGTTACTTTACGGCATATTCTGACACATAATAATTACAAGCGTGGTAACCGGTTGATGTGGATCGTGATAACGATTGTTGGCATGGAATTTATAGGTCCTGTCTTATATTTCCTGCTTGGAAAAGAGGATGCATAGATGAATGTTCTGGAATTAAAACATGTTAGTAAAGCATTTGGCAATCATAAGATACTGGATGATTTGAGCTTTGAAGTCTCTGAGCACAGTATATATGGATTTATAGGCAGAAATGGTGCGGGCAAGACGACAACCATGAAAATGATTCTTGGGTTGCTTGCATCTGATTCAGGAGAGATACAGGTATGCGGAGAAAAAGTGAGATTTGGACAGAACCAGACGAATCGTTATATCGGATATCTGCCGGATGTGCCGGAATTCTATGATTATATGACGCCTATGGAGTATCTGACATTGTGCGGGAAGGTAACCGGGATGCCTGCGGGAGAGATCACACAGAGAGCGGAGGAGCTGTTACAGATGGTCGGCCTTGGAGAAGCGAAGAAACGGATCCGTGGTTTCTCGCGCGGTATGAAACAGAGACTTGGAATCGCACAGGCTCTGATGAACAGACCCAAGCTGCTTATCTGTGACGAACCGACATCGGCGCTCGATCCGGTGGGCAGAAAGGAGATTCTTGATATCCTTCGGTTGGTCCGTGGGGAGACAACTGTGCTTTTTTCTACACATATACTGTCTGATGTGGAGCGTGTATGCGATGAAATTGCATTCCTGCATCAGGGAAAGATTGCATTGTCCGGTTCGGTGGAGGAAGTAAAGAGCAGACGGAAAGCCGGAGGCTACGAAGTCGAATTTCTTACAGAGAAAGCGGCTTCAGATTTTGTGGGTATGTTTGCCGGTGGATGCGTGGATGGGCACTGCGTCCGTGTGGAAGGCCGGTCTGAACAGGATATGCTTGGTGCAATGCGGTTTCTGGCTGAAAAACAAATCAAAGTACAGCGGATAGAGATGCTGGAACCGACATTGGAGGATTTGTTTCTGGAGGTGACAGGTGTATGACGGCATTTTGGACATTTACAGGGAAGGAAGTACAGGAGCTGGTACGTACCGGTAAGCTCCTGATACTTGGAATTATATTTATATTGTTCGGGATCATGAATCCGGCCATTGCCAAGCTGACACCATGGCTCATGGAGATGACGGCAGACAGTCTGGAAGGAACAGGTATAACGATTACGGAAGTTATCGTCAATGACATGACTTCGTGGACGCAGTTCTATAAGAATATTTCTTTGGAGATCTTAATATATGTCCTGATGTTTGCAGGGATATTTACGACGGAGTATCAGCGCGGGACATTAATTAACATGCTGACCAAGGGTGTAAGGCGTGAAACTGTTCTTATCTCCAAGTTCCTGATCATGTTGATGGTATGGACTGTGGGTTACTGGGGCACATATGGTATAACATACGCATATAACGCATATTTCTGGGGAAATGACGCGGGACAGAATCTATTATTTGCAGCATTGCTGGTGTATCTGCTGGGAATATGGTTTATCTCTCTGATCGTGCTTGCATCCGCATTGTTTCAGACCAATACTGCTGTACTGCTCGGAGTGGGAGTCGCGTTTATCATGGTGTATCTGTTAAGTCTCATTCCGACTGTAAAAGAATATCTTCCGACACAGCTCATGCAGGGGATGAATCTGGTCTCGGGTGCGGTCGAGACAGGAGATACGGTCGCAGCGGTTATATGTACGTTAATTTGGACGGTTGTTAATGTTGTTGTGGCGACAGGGGTGTTTAACCGGAAGACGATGTAAGACATGTGATGTGTGATGGAGAAATTATTATGTAATATGGAACAAAACGGCACCAAATGTGAATATATTATTTTCACATGTCAGAATCAATTGACCATTATATTTTTCTGTGATTTTTGCTGTGGAGACTAATCCATAACCATGACCGGTTTCTGTCTTGGTTGAAGCAATATATGTGTTATCAGATATTGGAATGGGTTGTGCTACATGGTTTTTGATTGTGATGGTCAATGCAGTTTGATTGCAATGGATAAATGTTGAGATACCCCTATCCAGTGTGGGATATGCTGTCAGATATTCGATTGCGTTATCCAATGCATTTCCGATTAATACACATACGTCATTATCATCGATCTTGAGCGGTGCTTCTATATGTATATCAGGAATGATGCGGATGTTGTGTTCTCTGGCGACAGAGGCTTTGAAGTTAATAATAGAGTCGATCAGGAGACAGCCGGAATGAGAGACAATATCTGCATCGTCTAGTATAGAAAGCTGCTTTGTAATAGAAGATATTATTTTATCTGTGTCATTTTGTTCTGCGTAAGAGAGCAAAGGAATAAGTATATTTTTCATATCGTGCTTCAGGGTTATGATATTCTCAGAATATTTTAAATTAGAATGATATTGCTGAAGCTGCATATCAATTATATTTTTCAGGGCAGCATTTTCCTGTTCTATATTGTAGTGCTTTGCCTGATGATCAAATGCCGCAAAAGACAATATGTTCATGATAATTATAAAAAAAAGAGTAATAAAAAGGCAGATTATGTATGACAGGTTGGAGGCGTTTTTTTCCAACGGAGCCTGAATATAGATATAAGCGACATACCACATGCTAAAAATAGGAATGATGTAAATCACAGGATTGTATTTTGTAAGCTTAGAGTATGTCCCAGCATTTCCTGGATATAACGGATATCAACATCGGCTTCCAGAAGGCCTGTGGCGAATGTATGACGGAACATATGTGGTGTAATGTGTAACTCTATAGCGGCAAGTGATGCATATTTATTAAGCATCCTACGCACTGTCTGGTCTGATATTGCGTTGCCAGACTGATTGACAAAAAAATGATTACAATCATGGATTTTCTGCTGAAAAGTTTTTTTATATTTCTCCAGAATATGGATAACATCTGTATTTCCTATTTGTAGCTTCCTTTCTTTTGCCCCTTTACCGAAAATTAAAACTGTTCCATCATATAGGTTTATATCGTTTGCCTTGAGAGAGCATAGTTCAGAGATATGTATTCCGGTAGCGAAAAGCAGTTCCACGATAGCCACATCTCTTAACGCATTCTTTTTTTGATAGTCAGTTTTGCCACTGACAAGCTGGCGGTATATTGTGGATAAAAAGGTTTCCACTGTTTGTAAAGGGATGGTTTTGGGTAAAATAACCGGTTCGCGAAACTTTATCTGTATTCTGTTAAATGGATTTCTTTCAATTATTTCCTTGTATTCAAGATAGTGGAAGAATGCTTTAATAGAGGCAATTTTTCTTTTCACAGTTTTGGGCTTATAATTTTGTAATGTAATTTTCTAATATCAGAGGAGTTATTTCTAAAATATCTATATCATGCAGTTGTTCAGCGAATTGTCGAAGGTCAATGCCATATGCTTTTAATGTTTTCTTATCCAGACGTTTTTGATTCTGGCAATATTCCAAATAGTGATTTATGTATGTTTGTAAGCTGTTCATGATAAAATCTCCTTTGTATGTTATTAATTTAAGATATTATAATTTAGTCTTAATGTTGCTTTTTTTTGTTAAAACTGTTATGGTTTGTTTGTAATGGTATAGTCAGTGAACGTCAGGGGTATAAAGATAGAATTTATAAATGTATGACAGGAGAAATGAATCAAAATGATGACATTGAACACAGCATTTAAACGAATATTTGGAGAGGCATTAGCTCCGTATGGTTTTATCAAGATAAAGGGGAACAGGCCATATTTCGTAAGATTGATAGGGAATGAAATCCTGCAGGTTATATCTTATAAGACGGAATGGGAAATTAATCCTTACAAGGCATTTGATATATTGGGCGGGATTGCCACGGTATACCGGGGGGCTCTGACACTGGATGATACGCCGAGGAATAACGATGACTGGCTGGACAGTGTAGGTTTTATATATGGAAGACTGCATTGGTATGATTATGATAAAGAATTCGCAAGCAGTTTCCATAAATTTAAATACATAGCCGGAGATGAAGAATCAATGATCAGGGAAATGCGCCGTGCATGGGATATTACAAAGCAAATCATGATTCCAGAACTTGATAAGGTGACAGATCTAAAATCCTGTATGAAATATTTTCGCATTTATAGTGGAACGTTGCAACATATTTTTAGTGATGATATTTTCGGGCAAATAAGAGGAAATCGTTATAATGAAGGCTTGTTGAATCTGAAGCTGTATAGTGTGGATGAATATACTAAATGTAAAAAAGAACATTATGAAATACGGGAGAAATACTTCGATTATGAGATAGATAATGCGCAAAGTGAGGCAACGAAAGAGGCATTCAAAAAAACAAAAGAAAATGCCCAAAGCGCAATGCTTAAACAGATTGAATTATTCAAACGTATGGTGAAAGATTCGGAGCTGTATTCCCGAGCGATGCGTGAGCTGGAGCGAAGAAGAGTGGCAAATACAGAAAAATTGCGTAGCTATGGGTTTGAGGTATAGCAGTTATGTAATAAATTGTGATTTAGTCTTAATGTTTTTTTTTGTTAAAACTGTTATGGTTTGTTTGTAATGGTATAGTCAGTGAACGTC
>JBJEJF010000030.1:39024-51349 GCA_051877775.1 Wujia sp. | reverse complement strand
CAAATATTCCTCGATAGCTCAATGGTAGAGCACTCGGCTGTTAACCGAGTTGTTGTAGGTTCGAGCCCTACTCGGGGAGCTAAAGGAAGGGTAATTCTTTATGAAACGTGATCATAAGGAATCTTCTCACTTTGTGGGTCCCTCCTTATGATATATGGCGCCATAGCCAAGTGGTAAGGCATCGGTCTGCAACACCGCTATCACCAGTTCAAATCTGGTTGGCGCCTCTAAGAAGAAACTGATTCAAGAAATTGAGTCAGTTTTTTTATTGACAAAATCAATTATTGCGACTAATATAAAATCATATTTTAGATTAGTCGAAGGAGAGGCTGATATGGCATATATAGAAAGAGCAATTACACATATATTGAAGAAAAGAGTACAGGAAAGTAAATGTACTCTTATTACGGGAGCAAGACAGGTAGGGAAGTCAACTCTAGTTAAGAATGAGTTTAAAGATTACAATAGAGTGAATTTTGATGACAGACTCACAAGGCTTCAGGCGAAAGAAGAGCCAAAGCTTTTTTTTCTGAATAATCCGTGTCCGCTGTTCATTGATGAGGTTCAGAAAGAAAACAGCATATTAGAAGAGGTTAAGATGATTGTTGATGAGTCGGATAAAAGAGGGATGTTTATTATGTCCGGTTCACAGAAGCTTGAGCTTATGAAGGGAATGAGTGAGTCTCTTGCCGGAAGAGTGTCTATAAATGAGTTATCGGGTCTATCATTGCGTGAAATACATGGAGTTAAATATAACAGGCATTTTGTTCCAACGAATGAATATCTTGAAAGTCGTGAAAAGGAAATAAAGCCATACGACAATTTGTGGGAGATAATACACAAGGGCTCATATCCTGAGTTATATGATGTGGAACGTGATTGGCAGGAATATTATTCTTCCTATGTGTCCACATATCTTGAGAGAGACATAAACGAATTGATTTCTGCAGACAGCATTACATTTACCAAGTTTCTTACAGCTGTTGCTGCCAGAACGGGGGAATTGTTGAATTATGCAAATATTGCAAGAGAAGTTGGGGTTAGTGAGCCTACCATTAAGAATTGGATTTCTATTCTGGAAAGAACGGGAATCGTATTTCTGTTGCAACCATATAGTGCGAGTGTATTGAGCAGAGCTATAAAAACTCCAAAGCTTTATTTCAGGGATACCGGTTTAGCTTGCTATCTCACAAGGTGGCTGACTGCGGATGCATTAAAATGTTCAGCCGTAGCAGGGAATATGTTTGAAACGTTTATGGTATCTGAGATATTGAAGTCTTATATAAATGAGGGAAAGGATTACAAATTCAGCATATTTTATTACCGGGGCAAAGATAAAGGTTCTTCCGGTGAAAATGAGATAGACCTTATCATAGAAGAAGATGGTATTCTATATCCGATAGAAATAAAAATGTCCGGAAATCCAAAAGCCAATATGGGGGCAACAAACCCGGTACTTGATAAGATTAAAGAAAAGTCAAGAGGTATGGGAGTGATACTCTGTCTTATAGATAAAAAGACTTATCTAAGAGAGAACTTGGTCGCATTACCGATAGAGTATATCTAGAATAAATATCAAAGAAAGTATTGACTGTAAACCTTGTTTATAGCTTAAAGTAGCCTCAGAAAACAAAAAGAGGAGGTTCGTGACACGACAATAAAAGAAATTGAAAATATATGGAAAAAATTATGATTCCTTACCAAGATTTATTCGAAATGTTATGTTTATAAGCAAGTAAAATATATAAGATCTTGTCATGTTTTTGTTATTATAACAAAAAATGTTATACAGTCAGTTGATAGAGGTAATTAAGGAATTGCAGTAGGGAGGTATGAAAAGTTATGGCTCGTTCCGTGGTTATAAATGGAAAAACAATAAATGTTAATGTAATTATACAAATGCAGATGCGGTTGTTGCTTCAACAGGTATGAGTAATGAAGAGGCAGCAAAATTGGTAGATAACAAACGATATCAATCAATCCAAAATGGAGAAGATTTTTCGTTTGAAACAGTATTATCATCTCAATATAAATTAGATATTTTGAGAAAAGCAAAAGTGGGGTGGCAAAAGTGTGTGCGACAGTTGAAAATCTAACGAAGATATTGCTACAGCTACTCAGCTTACTGAAGAAGAAATAGAAGAAATTCGGGATTAAAAGCTGAATTGCGGATAAGATATAAACAGGGAATTAACAAATAAACAAATAGATGATATAAAATATTTGAGACGATAATCAGGACTCAATAAAGATCACATTCTACAGGAGCAGCACTTCCCGGTGCTGTTCCCCTTTTTTACCCACAAAAAAAATTTGTTATAACAAAATTTAAAGGGAACGAACAGTTGACATTATATCTATATATGGACTATTATATTAGATGTGTGAAATCAGACAGCAAATTAATATAGAAAAAGAATAAAAAAATTTAGCATAATATAAAAGACATAATAAAGATGAGAAAAATAACATGTAATATTACCCCAAAATTAAAAGGAGAGTGATATTTATGAACAAGAAAACAAAAATCATTGTAGCAGTAGTAATCGCAGTTCTTCTCCTCGGCGGAATGACAGCCGTTGGTGTATATCTTTCCGCAGGAAGCAGGGAAAAAATTTCCAAGGAAACAACCTCTGAATTGGCTGCCGAACAGGGAGAGGAAAAGACAACAGAATCAGGGAAGAAATCAGGGAAGGATGAAGATTCCAAGAAAAAGGAAACAACAGAAGTGGCTTCTTCCGAAAAAAAGGATAAGGAGAATAAGGTAACAACAGAATCCAGCAAAAAGGATAAAACAACCACGGAACAGTCTGGTGGCAAGACAGAGCCGACAACGGAAGCAAGGACAACCGAGCATAGGACAACGGAAACTCCGTCTACCACGGAACGTACCACAACGGAAGCTCCGTCCACAACGGAACGTCCGACCACGGAAGCTCCGTCCACTACGGAACACACCCACAACTGGGTAGCCCAGACCAAAACAGTTCACCATGATGAGCAGGGGCATTATGAAGTTGTAAAAGAGGCTTATGATGAGGAAGAACCTGTGTACGGTTGGGTAAGACATACGATTTGTAGAACCTGTGGTGCTTATCTGGATGGGGGAATTGCGGTTCAGCACGTTGATGCGGAATGTGACGCATATGATAGAGGTCTTGGTCCGTTTCCTCTCGGTTATTACACAGATGATGTCTGGGAACAGACCGGAACAAAGACAGTCCATCATGCCGAGGAAAAGAAGTGGGTTGTGGATAAAAAGGCATGGGATGAAACCGTAACGACAGGATATAAGTGCAGTATTTGTGGGGCAACAAAATAAAGTAAGGCATAAATCCCCCCCCCACAATTCTGCCTTATATTTATAACAAAATTAAATAAACAGGGAAAGAATGAACAGAAAAATTCCCATAAATAAGGAAGGAACAGCGGAAAAAACTGCTGTTCCTCTTTTTTTACTCAAATATAACAAAAAGATTGTTATAACAAAATAAACAAAAAACATTTAAACAGCAGGTAATTTATTATTTACCCCTTTGCAGTATAATGCGGGTATGATATAATACAGATAAGTTAATCTTTTGGCAAAACAGATGAAAATCTGTGACGCAAAGCTATAGGGACTGTAAAATGTCAGCCAGTTGCAAAACGTATGTATGTTTATTTAAGGCATGATAGTCTCTATCGTGCCTTTTGTGATTATGTGAAGGATTATTGTGTCCTTAGCTAATAGGATGTAGAAGGTTGATGTTACATAGTGGCGTTGCGGTAAAAGGTTAATATTTCCGGGGGGAATGGGTGAATTAGATTATCCTGTATAGGCATTTGTATGATGTGTATATGTATGAGAGGGAAACAATATACAGGATAATCAGATCATCCATAATGTAGTTTTAGGCATAGTACGTGTATTCTAGTAATTGGGGTGATTAGTATGAAAAATGAGATGACAGAGACGAAGAAAAAAACCGGAAAAACAGTAGTGGTAAAGCCTGAAATATTTGTGCAATATCGGGAATATGAAGCCAATATGGATGATATTGAAGCGCGAATCAGGGAGGACTATTTTAGGAAAGAGGTTGCACCGATCCAGTCCATGCAGGTTTATATTAAGACAGAGGATTCTGCGGCTTATTATGTGATCAATGAAGGCTGTGTTGGAAAAGTAAGTCTGTTTGGATAGGAACATTATGAAAAGATTAATATATTATATATAGACCGGTGGTAATCATGTGAAAATGATACTGCCGGTTTTTTTGTCCGGGCTTGTATTTTCATGATGTGTTAGCCATTTTATATTGGCTGAAAAAATGAATTGCAGACGCAGCCTGTCATGTATATAATATGAATAGAAGATTGCAGCGTGAAAGAATAAGGTGTATACAATGAACAAAATAATACTGGCATCCGGGTCGCCCCGAAGGCGTGAGCTGCTTGCCCTTGCAGGATATGAGTTTCAGGTGATCGTATCTGAGGTGGATGAAATTGTCACGAAGACGATACCCGCTGAGGTTGTGGAGGAGCTGTCGCAGCAGAAGGCAATGGATGTATACAGAATATACATGGAAACATATGGAAACAATATAGATAAAGAAGAGGAGCCGGTTATTATAATAGGTGCGGATACGGTGGTCTCGGTGGATGGAAGGATACTGGGCAAGCCGAAGTCTGAAGAAGAAGCATATGAAATGCTAAGGACTCTGCAGGGAAATTCTCATGAAGTGTATACGGGAGTGACCCTTGTCAGACAGCAGGCAGGTGCCGTAGATGACCGGATGACCGAAGCAGTTCCGGGGATAAGGACATTTCATGAATGTACAAAGGTTACGTTCTATCCTATGACAGATGCAGAGATATGGGCATATATAGGTACGCGAGATCCAATGGACAAAGCAGGTGCTTACGGGATACAGAGCGGCGCAGCACGCTATATCAGGGGCATTGAGGGCGATTATAATAACGTGGTAGGGCTTCCTGTTGCGCGGTTATATCATGAATTACAGAGTATGTAGAGGAAGACAAAATGGAGTGGGGATTTAATATCGTAAAAGTAAAAGAAGAGAGCAGAATGATGTATAATCTGTGCATGAAGCGTGCTGAGAGTATCGGTCATGCAGAATTCATCCGTACAGAGGGAAGGATATCCCTGCAGCATGCATTTCATACGGATATGCTGAATTTCCTGATCTATCTTGCTTATTCAGACGGGCGGGTCTCCAAGGAAGAGGTCCGGTATATCAATTCTTTGATGGGATTGCAGTTCTCGGAGCAGATGATCTCGGATTATGCAGACAAATGGGGGCTGAAAGGAGAGTCAATCAAGGAACGTCCGCCTTTGTCCCTGGAGCCTTTTGTGCGCTCTAATATTGGCCCGGAGACCGGGGAGATCAGCAATGGATACTATGATCTGCTGTCTTTGTATGTGACAACATTTAATTATATTGGAAATGATCTGATCTCATGTAATAAAGATGTTCTTCAGGGAGAGATCGAGGCACTCTCATCCTATATTCTGATGTTGAAGGAAAACATTGATATTATTAATGACAAAATAGAAGATTACAAACCTACGATAGCATTTAAATCGGGAAGTAAAGTCAGTCAGGAGCCGAAACCGGAATATGTATCCGACGAGAGAAAGAACTATAATGTCGAAGAAAATCTGATAAATGGTGACAGAATATATCGTGAAGATAAGGTTGCAGGAACGAGGGAAAATGGACTGTTTCGCCGTAATGAATATAATCGGATAGACAACACACCGGCAACGGACGAGAAGGAAGTACGGACTAATGAAACTGCAGGCAGAAATGAGACATCGTCAGGATATAAACTTGCCGGCACAGAGCAAAAAGAGCTGAAAAAAGTGATCAATACAGAGGAGATCAATCTGGAATCTCTGCTGGATGAGTTAAATCAGCTGACAGGCATGGAAAGTGTCAAGAAGGAGGTTAATAATCTGGTTAATCTTCTTAAGATCTGCAGGATCAGACAGGAGAAAGGGCTGCAACTTCCGCCGACAACCAATCACCTGGTATTTCTGGGTAACCCGGGAACCGGTAAGACGACGGTCGCAAGAATCTTATCCAAGATATATCATGGACTGGGAGTCCTGTCCAAGGGACATCTTGTAGAAGTTGACCGCTCGGGACTGGTTGCGGGATATATGGGTCAGACCAGCGAGAAGGTCATGGAGGTCGTGGAACAGGCGAAGGGTGGTATTCTCTTCATCGATGAGGCATATGCGCTGGCTTCCGGTAAGCAGGAGGGAGACTTCGGGCAGGAAGCTATCGATATATTGAATAAGGCTATGGAAGATTACAGAGATGACCTGATCGTGATAGCAGCGGGTTATCATGATGAGATGCAGGATTTTCTGGATGCCAATCCGGGACTTCGCTCCAGATTTAACAGGACGATTGAATTCCCGAATTATACTGCAGAGGAATTGGTAGAGATCATGACGAATCGTGCCCGTAAACTTGACTATCATTTTAGTAGCGAGGCACTTACATTTGTAGAAAATAAATTCAGAAATGTTCTGGCTTGTCCGCCGGACAATTTTGGTAATGCCAGATCTGTGCGGAATTATCTGGACAATGTGATAAATAATCAGGCAAACCGTCTGGTTAAGGAAGCAAATTTTAAGGAAGATGAGCTGATGCAGATCAGCCTTGCCGATGTGGAATATGTGGAGCTGACGTAGGTGATGCTGATGCGGGCGCATCCGGAATACGGAGAGAGTGATGAAAAGATATATTGCAGAGGGTCTGGAAGAATACCTGAAGATTGAACATCATCCATGGCATATGCCGGGACACAAACGGAAGACAGCCGGGATGTGTCATGATGAAGATGACAGAGAGCCGGGCATACACAATCAGAAGGATACCGCATTAAAAGGGAGACAGGAATATAAGATAGTTGATGACATGTTACAGCATGTGATGCAGTGTGATGTGACAGAGGTTCCGGGGCTTGATGATCTTCATCATCCGGCAGGGATGATACAGAAGTCACAGGATGCACTTAAGGATGTATACGGAACCTGTGGCAGCTTTTATCTGATTAATGGATCTACCTGCGGAATCATGGCGGCTATTACCGCGTGTTGTCACGGAGCAGATGATGGTGGGTGTGCGAGAGATAACAGGGGTGAATATGATATCCTGGTTGCCCGTAACTGCCACAAAGCTGTCTATAACACAATAGAATTTCTTGGATTGTCACCGCTTTATGTGACACCTCAAAAGCTGGAAGAAGATATATATGGAGGGATATGCCCCGAGGATATAGACATATTATGCCGGCAGCATCCCGGGATCCGTGCGGTTGTGATCACGAGTCCGACATATGAAGGTATCGTGTCGGACATTGCCGGGATCAAACGGGTTTTGAAGCGATATGATATTCCGCTTATTGTTGATGAGGCGCATGGAGCGCATTTTTATTTTATGTCGGATATGCCGGAGTCAGCAGTTACGGCAGGGGCAGATATCATAATTGAGAGCCTTCATAAGACCCTGGCATCGATGACGCAGACAGCACTGTTACATGTGACAAATGCTAAATATCTGCCTGCAATTTGCAGATATCTGTCAGTTTATATGAGTTCTTCTCCGTCATATCCGATGTTGTGCAGTATGGAGTACGCTGTAGCACATGCGCAGGAGAGAGATTATGGAGATTATCTTGTGCATTTAAAAGAGTTCCGAGATCGTGTACAGAAGCTTCGGCATATGCGATTACTTGGTATGGAAGAGGCAGGACAGGCTGGTGGATTTGATTATGACAGATCCCGGATCGTCCTGATAGCAAATAATCCTGTGAGGGGGCTGGATCTGGAACGGAAGCTTGCAGAGGCAGGCAATATCGTCTGTGAAATGTCCGGGCTGCACCATGTTGTGCTGATATCTACAGCGGAGGACAGCGCAGAGGATTTTGCGCATTTGTATGAGACATTGGAACAGATCGACAGCAATTGGGAGACGTTAAATAACAAGCTGTGTTATCCGGATTCTGATGAGAAAATAGAATATTTAAGGGGAAATGTTGCAACAGCCAATATATATGTATATCCGCCGGGGATTCCAATCGTGACAGCAGGAGAAACTGTCACAGAAGAAAAAATATCTATATTGTATCAGTATCTGCAGGAGGGAAAGCAGATATACGGATTATAGATGGATAAAAGGAGAATAGACCTATGAAGGATCTGACAAAAGGATATCCGGCTAAGGTTATTATCATGTTCGCCATACCGATTATATGCGGAAATATCTTTCAACAGTTTTATAACATTGCTGACAGTAAGATCGTCAGTACATATGTAAGTACCAACGCATTTGCGGCTGTAGGTGCAACCAGTGTAATATCCAATACCATAATCGGGTTCATCAATGGACTGACGCAGGGATTTGCCATCCTGATAGCCAACAGCTTTGGTGCCAGGGATGAACGGAGAATGAGAAGATACGTTGCGGGGACAATAATATTGTCGTTGTCCGTGGCAGTTATACTGACGATATTATCGTTGTTATTTATAGAGCAGCTGCTGACAGCTCTTCATACGCCGGCGGATATTATGGATGAGGCAGTAGATTATGTGAAAATTATTTTATCGGGAATTATTTTCACCGCATTGTATAATATGTGCGCCAATGTACTGAGGGCGGTCGGGGATAGTAAAACGCCTCTCTACTGCCTTGTGACAGCGGTTATCGTTAATATTGCACTGGATCTGTTTTTGGTCAGAGTATGCAGACTGCAGATCCGTGGTGCAGCATATGCAACAGTAATTGCACAGGCTGTGGCTGCGGTAATGTGTATGGCATATATTGGACTGCGGTTTCGAGAACTTCTTCCACGGAATGAGGAATGGAAGCCACAGCATGGACAGTATGCAGATCTTATTTCGACCGGTCTCTCCATGGGACTTATGTCTTGCATCGTGAATCTGGGAACGATCGTGTTGCAAGGGGCAATAAATGGATTGGGAACGGCTATTGTAGCTGCACATACTGCGGCGAGAAGAGTATTTGATAGCCTTACGGTGGCACTGTATTCTATCGGTATCGCAATGACAACATTTGTCAGTCAGAATATGGGTGCAGGTCGGCCTGAACGGACCAGGCAGGGAGTAAGGCAGGCCATTATCATGGTTACTGTTATTACAACGATATTGATCGTAATATGTTTTATATTTGGAGAGCCGGTGTTTCGCTGGATAACCAGCAGCAATGACAGGGCAGTCATTGATCCTGCAGTCATGTATTCGCGTATCAGCATTGTGTTTTTCTATGTGCTGGGACCTTTGTTTATATTGCGATGCTCTCTGCAAGGTATGGGGCGGAAGGTAGTCCCGGTATGTTCAAGTGTGCTGGAGATGGTGATCAAGATATTATCTGCGCAGTTTCTGGTACCGGTTTTTGCATATACGGGTGTCATCTTTACTGAACCGATCAGCTGGGTGGCCATGACGATTCTGCTTGCAGTGGCATATCTGACAGGGAAACCGGAATGTGAGGGGAAAAGGGTCGAAGGCTGATAACCTTATTGCTTTTAACTGGTAAAATCATTTTATTGAAAATAAAGAAAAATATTGATATAATCAAACTTTAGGGAGGTGCACATATGGGGAAAGTTAAAAAGGCGAAAAGTCCCAAAATGCCAAAACTGGCAAACATGTCAAAAAGAGATATTAAAAAGAAGAAAAAAGAAGAGGCATTGAAAAACAAAAAGCTGGACAGGGCGCTGGGAACGGCGGCTGTTATGCTATGTGTGGTGTCCTCCGTTTTGGACGTTGTAATCGATCGTAAAAAAACAAATTAAAATAAAATTTTATTTAAAGAAAGGATACGAAACAAATGAACAATTTTGATGCGTTACTCGATAAGGTTAAAGCCTGCAGTACAAAAAAGATTGCTGTAGCTGTTGCACAGGATGATGCTGTCCTTGAAGCAATTAAGGCTGCAAAGGAAAGAAATATTGCAGATGCAATTCTTGTGGGAGATGAGGAGAAGATCAGAGAGATTGCTGCATCTATCAACATGGATCTCGCAGGCTATGAGATCATTGATGTCAAAGATACGACTGAGGCTGCCCATACTGCAGTAAAGCTTGTTCATGACGGACAGGCAGATATGTATATGAAGGGGCTGATCGATACAAAGGGATTCCTGAAGAGCGTTCTGGATAAGGAAGTAGGTCTTAGAACCGGTAAACCGCTTTCTCACGTTGCGCTGTTTGAGATCGAAGGCTATGAGAAGATGTTCTTCCTGTCAGACGTTGCTTTTATTCCATATCCTACACTTGAGGATAAAGTTGGAATTATCAATAATACTGTGGAGGTTGCCCATGCATGTGGCATCGAATGTCCGAAGGTAGCTCCACTGGCAGCGGTTGAGGTTGTTAATCCTAAGATGCCTGTTACAGTTGAGGCTGCTGAGCTTACTAAGATGAATGAGGAAGGCAAGATCACCGGATGTATCGTAGATGGTCCGTTGTCCATGGATCTGGCTATTGATCCTGAGGCTGCCAAGCATAAGGGTGCAACCGGACGTAAGATCGTTGGTGATGCAGATGTTTTGCTGTTCCCGGATATTCATGCCGGTAACATTACATATAAGACACTGGTTCACACAGCCAACGTTAAGAATGGCTGTATCCTGACCGGAACCAAGGCACCGGTAATCCTGACATCACGTTCAGATTCATTTGAGACAAAGGTTAATTCCATTGCACTGGCTGCAGTTGTGGCAGAGGCAATGAACAAATAAAGAGTAATCAATATCTACAGAAAGGAATATAGTATCATGGGATATAAATCATTAATAATCAATCCGGGTTCAACATCAACCAAGATTGGTGTATTTGAAGATGAGACTTTGTTATTTGAAGAAACACTTAGACATGCAACAGAGGAAATTGCAAAATATGACTCTATCGTTGCGCAGAAGGACTTTCGTAAAGAGGTTATTACCAATGTTTTAAAGGAGAAAAATTTCGACATTAAGACACTGGATGTTGTTGTAGGTCGTGGCGGTCTGCTCAAGCCGATACCGGGTGGTACTTATGCTGTAACAGATGAACTGGTAAAGGATCTTGTGGAAGCTAAGAGAGGAGAGCATGCTTCCAATCTTGGTGGTATCATCGCCAAGGAGATCGCAGATGAGCTTTCTATTCCTGCATATATCGTGGATCCTGTTGTTGTAGATGAGCTCTCAGATGTCGCAAGGCTGTCCGGTCATCCGGAGCTTCCTAGAACCAGTATCTTTCATGCATTGAACCAGAAGGCTGTTGCCAAGAGATATGCAAAGGAACATGGTGTTAACTATGAAGATCTGAATCTTATCGTTGTTCATATGGGTGGCGGTGTATCAGTTGGTGCACATGATCATGGCAAGGTAGTAGATGTATTTAATGCACTTGATGGTGATGGTGCATTTTCACCTGAGAGAGCCGGCGGTGTTCCAAATGGTGAGTTGATCAAGCTCTGTTACTCTGGAAAATATACAGAAAAAGAGATGATAAAGCAGCTGGTTGGCAAGGCCGGATTCAATGCTTACCTCAATACAAATGATGCAAGAGATGTTGAAAAGCTTGCATTTGAGGAAAATGATGAGAAAGCAAAACTGGTTTATGATGCGTTCATATATCAGGTTTCCAAAGATATCGGCGCACAGGCTACAGTTCTTCTTGGTAAGATTGATCAGATCATCTTTACAGGTGGAATCGCTTATTCCAAATATGTTATCAGCGAGTTGACCAAGAGAGTATCTTTCCTTGCCGATATCACAGTATATCCGGGTGAGGATGAGCTTCTTGCACTGGCACAGGGTGCACTCAGAGTACTGAATAAAGAAGAAGAAGCTAAAGTGTATTAATTCCGCTTTATTATATTGGATATTTGTGAAATACTGTAATAACCCTTATTTTATATTTTATTACATAATAACAAAATATAAAATACAGGTTACTACAGTATTCCTCGCACATATCTACCTTATTATGTTGAAAGGAGCTATTTTATGGATAATAATCTTGGTAATGGCCAGCCTGAGAATGCACAGGCAGGCGCAGGGCAGGATGCAGCACCACAGACACCGAAGCAGGATGTTGCAATGCAGGATAATAATCAGCCTGCAGCAGAGACAACTGACAACCAGCAATATGGTCAGCAGGGAGCAGGCGTGCAGTACAACCAGCAGTATGGCCAGCAGGGAGCAGGCGCGCAGTACAACCAGCAGTATGGCCAGCAGGGGGCAGGCGTGCAGTACAACCAGCAGGGAGCAGGAATGCAGTACAACCAGCAGTATGGCCAGCA
>JBJEJF010000030.1:17463-38924 GCA_051877775.1 Wujia sp. | reverse complement strand
TCAGCCGGATATGAGCCAGCAGGCAGGATATGATCCATATGGTATGAATCAGCAGATGAATACAGTATATGGATATGGTGGAGGAAATGATGGCTCCGGCATGCCGCCACAGGGAAAAAAGCATATGTCCAAGGGTAAGCTTGCGGGCATAATAGGAGGATGTGTTGCTGCGGTTGCAGCCATCGTGTGTGGTATTATTTTTATACCAAAATTATTCAAATCAGATAAGGAAGTTGTTATTGATGCATTTGAAAATACATTTGTTTCAGGAACAGAAGTATCTTATCTGGAGGATACAATAGGCCTTGAGACCTTGCAGGATACTCTGGCAAGCAAGGGTGGAGAGACCCAGGTAACATATACAATCAATAAGATAGCAGGGGTTGACGGAACAGATGGAATCAGTCTTCAGGTAGATTCCAAGTATGATCCGGTGAATAAGCTGGTCAACGGAACGATTGGCATGGCTTACAAAGAAAACAGCCTGATCAGTCTTAACATAGTTGGAAATGAGACAACAACATATGGTCAGATTCCGGAATTGATTGACGGATATTTTGCAGTGCCGAATGATTTGTCAAAGCTTAATAGTGCACCTATGTTTGCAGATGCGGAGGACGTATCATTTAGCGGACTCACATTGGATTATTTTGCGAAGGCAGCTGTGTCGGATGAAGCATCAGAGACAGGAATATGGGATATTGTAACTGTAGAGAAACTCGGCAAGAGCAAGATAGATGTAAATGGTGAGTCTGTCAAGGCTAAGGAATATGAGATCGTTCTGGCTGAGGAGGATATTGAAAATGCGCTCAATACAGTGATGGAGAGTGCTGTGGATATCGTAGCAGCTGATCCGTCAGCACTGGAAGGTTCCGGTATGGATGCGGACACATTTAATGAGAGCATGGAGCAGGTCAAGAACATGATTCCATCTCTTATCAATGGAGATCTGAAGGTCAAGGTTTATGTAAAAGATGACAAGATCGTGAAGATTGCTGCCAGTGACAAGATCACACTCATGTATGTAGATGTCACATATGATATATATCTTGATATCAGCGATGAAGATCTGTCAGGTGTCATGAGCTTTTCTGCAATGGACCAGGAGGTTGGTATTAAGTTTGATGCACATGATATTCATAAAAATGCAAATGGTACATTGACGATATATGCACCGGAAAATGTTATTGATGTAAAATTCGATGTCGTTGATAACAGCACAGATACCGCAGATGACAAATCGATTACTGCCGGTGTGACCTATAACGGAGATGCCGTTTTCAATGTGAAGGCTGATGGTCAGTTCAACAGAAGTGATAACAGCTTTGGTTTTACTGCAGATATTGAGATACCGGATGAGGGAACCATGGGAATGGAGATATCCGGTGCTTATAAGGATATTAACAAAGGTGTAAGTTATACTCTGGATATAAATAAGATTGCTATATCCATGGATGATCAGGAATTGCTGGACTGCAGTATGGTTACTTCAATGGATGTATCGGGTGTGACAGCGACAGACATAGACGCAAGTCTGCCGGTATATGACCTGGCAACCATCACAGAGAGTGAGATGGAAAATGTTATTCAAGAGAATACAGAGAAGATAATGGCATGGGCAAGTACTCTGTCAGAGAAAACCGGTGCATTCGGAGAGATGATCGAGGATGCTATCTATGGAGAGAGCTATAACGATGATTTCGGAGATGATATAGATGACATCGATGATATCGGAGATGATGAGGATACCGCAGATGACGGATACACAGAGGAGGATATGACTCTTGAGAGTGGAGATCTGCGCGTCAGGATCCTTGGCTGTCTGGACGGATTTGAGTTATCATATGCGTGCAGCTATTTCGTAGATTATGCTGATAATGCACAGACAGTGGAGTATTCTCTGGTAACGGATTCCGGTCTGGATGATATATTTGCTGATTTTAATCTGGATGGTGTAGAGGATATAGAGGTTACGGACAAGGTCGATAATCAGACTGTTGAAATAGATGGCAATACGGTAACTTATTCTGCAATCTCATATACTTTCATGGAAGATTATAATATGGGAATGTATAAGCTGGCAATGCCGGTAGCAGATAATGCATATCTGGTTCTGGATGTCAGTGTATATGATGCAGATGCAGGTTATACACCGGAGCAGATAGCAGAAGCATTGAGCAGCAAGTATTACAAGATTGTTGAATAATAGACTGTGATAAAGGGGTTGCTGTATAAACACAGCAGCCCCATTATTTTTGATATAGGCATATGCTGGAAAGGTATAATATGACAAGAAATCTGACGATCAAAAATAAAACAATAGGAGAAGGCAGACCAAAAGTATGTGTTCCACTGGTTGGGCGTACAGAGGAGGAGATATTAAAACAGGCGGATCAGTTGTGTAATATGGCTGGAGAAACCAATATCGATATGGCTGAATTCAGGGGAGATTATTTTGAAGGTGTGACAGACAAAACGAGATTGCTGGCACTCCTTCGGAACCTGCGGGATAAGCTGCGGGATATCATATTGCTTTTTACCATAAGAAGCGAAGCGGAAGGCGGGGAGGCAATAGACGCAGCAAATGGCGGGCAGATAAAAGTAAATGCGTTGAACCGTATCGTGATCGAGAGTGGGATCCCTGATATGGTTGATATTGAGCTTTTTTCCGGGGCTGATGAGGTTCGTGAACTGATTACACTGGCGCATGAGAAGGGGATCCACGTTATCCTGTCCAATCATGATTTTAAGACAACACCGGAGGCGGATGTGATCGTAAACCGTCTGCGCAGTATGCAGGATATGGGTGCGGATATAGCTAAGATCGCTGTCATGCCTCAGGATAAGATGCATATGCTGGCGTTGCTTGCTGCCTGCTGTACTATGAAGGAAAAATATGCCGGGATACCAATTGTAGCGATATCTATGGGCAGTCTGGGAGGATTGAGCCGGGTATGCGGGCAGATATTCGGGAGTTCTGTCACATTTGCATCCATGGAGCAGGCTTCTGCGCCGGGACAGATACCGGTGAGCGATCTCAATCTTTTGATGGAATTACTTGGAAGATATTGTGTGTAATTATAATATATTCAAATTGAATAATATAACGTTTTTTTGAATTACGTCTCCCGTTGTACTTTGTTTTAGAATGAAAAGAAAAAGACAAAGGAGAGTAAAGTTGGGTACGGAATGTTCTATTGACGTGGGTCTGAGGATAAAAGAGCTGAGACGTGCATTGGATAAGACCAGGGCAGAGCTGGCAGAAAGCTTGTCCATCAGCGTCAGTCATCTTGCCAATCTTGAGAATGGAAACAGGTCAATTACAGTTGAACTGTTGGGTGAGATGCACGCATATTATGGTGTATCGGCAGATTATATTCTGTTTGGCAAGGGAGAGATGTTCGTGGAAAACGATAATACGTATAAAAGCATTTTTACCATGAATGACGAACAGAAAATGCATCTGATGCTGGAACTTTATGAATACTTTGTCCGATATAAAAGTATTGTGATGGATGATCATGAGGTGGAGATACATGAATATTTTCATGAAGCAGACAGGAACCTGATGCTCTGTTTCTACAACCAGTTCAGTTCCCACACGAAGATCTACGACAAACGCTAGGCGGAGGCGGGTATGCAGAAAAAGGTTTTGATTGCAGAAAGGCAGGATCCATACCGCAAAAAGCTGGCAGATCTGATCCGTACAGTACAGAGAGACGTGACTGTGTGGGAAGCCTGTGACACGGAGCAGGCATACAGGTATGCTATGGAACATACGATAGACGTGTTTATCGTAGGAGTGGCCGGAGGGCAGAGGGCGGATGTGCCGGAATACAGATTCATATCGGGATTGCGGGATATACACAGATATATGTTTGCGCCGGTGATCCTGATATCTGATATGGAGGATGAATTGGGATATGCGTTCCATACCCTGCATTGTTATGATTGCGTTGCGAGAATGTATGATCTTCAGTATATGCAGAAGCTGATCGAACAGGCTTTGTTGCATACGACAGAGAGACTATCTGTATCCAGGTTGTTTTTAAAGAAGAATAATATTGTGTACCCTGTTATGTGTAGTCATATCATATTTGCGCAGGTGACCGGGAAAATAATGCATATATACATGCAAAATGAAAAGAAACATGAAGTACCGTATCTTACGATCCGGCAGATGCTTTCAGATGCAGACTGTCCGTATCTCATACAATGTGCAAGGGATACAGTGGTAAATATACAGATGGTATCTGCAGTCGACATGTCAAACCGTTACATTACGATGAACACGGGGCATATGCTGGATATAGGAGGGAAGTTTCTTAAGAGATTCAGAATGGAATTATTAAAATGATGCGTTTATCCGGTCATGGAAATGAACTTGGTTTATATAGACAGGAAGGAGATAGACAGGTTTGATTGATTAATTCTTGAAACGAACGCAATAAACGCATCTGTGTCTATTTTAACCGATTTTTGTCTATGGCGTTGGATTTGAGCCCCAGTTATGTAAAAAACGTCCCGGATAATAAAAAAACTCCCTTAATGGGAGCTTTTTTATTGTCTAAGATAATTTTTCATATATTGATGAAAAAGACCGGCGTAGACCGTGATCTATTCGTTTGCATCTTCCATCGGATAAGTCATTTTCCATGATTTACGAAGACTGTCTGTAAGATGCATAATACGCAGGGTCTCGGCATGCGTCATTTCCGGACATTCATATTTGCCAAGGATGATGGCATCCCGGGCAGCAATAAATTCGTATTCATATCCGTTGATCTGCCGTTCAGGCTGCTTGACATCTGATACGAGTCTGCCGTCTCCTGCATAGATGCGGATGGCCTCAGGACAGTTGATGTTGTCGATCTCGATATAACCCTTGCTGCCATACAGTCTTGCATTGTTATCGGCTTTGTACATCATTGTTACAAAAGCTGTGGCAGATTGTCCGCCGTTGAAATTCATCTGGATAACCTCCTGGGCATCCACGCCTGTATCGAGTTTCATGCAGGTTGATGCGAGTGTAGCAGGTGGTTTATCATACATCATAGAGATAAAGTTCAGTGGATATACACCGAGGTCAAGTAATGCACCGCCTCCGAGCTCCGGCTTTACCACACGCTCTTTGTGGCGGAGGTCATAACCGAGACTGCATGTGATGTTGCTGATACGGCCTATGGCATCATTTTGGACGTATCCGGCAAGCGCCTGGTACATCGGCATAAAACGGATCCACATTGCTTCTCCGGCAAATATATTCTTCTCTTCCGACAGCTTTAATACTTCCTCTGTTGTTGCGGAATCATAAGAAAATGCTTTTTCAACGAGAACCGGTTTGCCTGCTTCAAGACACATTTTTGCCTGTTTGGCATGATGAGAATGTGGAGTTGCGATATAAATCAGCTCAACATCAGGATCGGCTATCAGTTCTTCGTATGAACCATAACGTCTGGCAACGTTATATTGATCTCCGAATGCATTTGCCTTGTCAATATCGCGGGATGCGATGGCGTATGGTTCAAAGGCATCAAGTTTGTTTAATGTATCTGCAATTGTACCGGCAATTGCACCGGCACCCATGATTCCAACTTTGAAATTGATCATAAAATGGTACTCCTTTTAATAAAAATGTAGCTTTATTATACTTTATAATCGAATAATATTCAATCTGGAAGTGGCAGTTATTTAGTGTATTTTGGCAAGCAGCTTTTTAGCAAAATGTATATCTGCAAAAGGTATAAACTGCGTAATGATGTAAAAACATGTCGATTTTTTTTCCAGGTATCCGGCCTGATACAGCTTGAAAATACCTATACTGCTTATGATACCGGTCTGGACAACCATAAACCATCCATATAAGCAGACCAAAACGGTAGCGGGCAGTAAAAAGAATGTAAGAATACCGATCAAACCAATGATTATGAATAAAACAAACGCTGTCTTGTGTGCTCTTTTTATGCTTAGACCCAGTTCTATAAATAATGATGGTGCACAGTCGGATCTTATATATTTTTTCGCATAACGTATAGTCTCGATCAGTACAATAAGACAAAATATCGGGATAACTATAAATAAAATCGGAGTTAAAATAGCCATGACAATCTCTGCGCCGGAAAAGTATGCATTTGTGAATATAAATGCAAATATAAATGCAGCAATAACAGAAATTACATAAGGATAATATTTTATAATATTAAATAATTTTTTGTGGTCTTCCATGCATTTGTCCTCCCACGAACTGATATTATTTTAATCTTATCATGTATATAGTGAATTATCAAATAGCTTTTCCCAATAATTATTGGAGTTATTTTCCTACATTCGTTGACATATTGAGGAACAATAAGGTATACTAGAAACTTGGTGAGGTGTATATTTGCATCTTGATATAGAGAGGATTAGAAATCACAGGAAAGGAAAAACAGGTATGTACGAAAAAGTTTCTACAAAGCTGGACTTTGCCAGTCGCGAAGAAAAGGTTCTTCAGTTCTGGAATGAGAATAAGATATTTGAGAAAAGTATCGAAGAGAAAAAAGATCTGCCAACATATACATTTTATGATGGTCCGCCTACGGCAAATGGTAAGCCTCATATCGGACATGTGTTGACGCGTGTTATCAAAGATATGATTCCACGATATCAGACTATGAAGGGTCATAAGATCATCAGGAAAGCCGGATGGGATACGCATGGTCTTCCGGTCGAGCTTGAGGTTGAGAAGCTGCTTGGCATTGACGGCAAGGAGCAGATAGAAGAATATGGACTGGATCCGTTTATAACCAAATGTAAGGAGTCTGTCTGGAAGTATAAGGGGATGTGGGAGGAATTCTCCGGCAAGGTCGGCTTCTGGGCCGATATGGATAACCCTTATGTAACCTATCACAATGATTATATTGAATCCGAGTGGTGGGCATTAAAAAAGATATGGGAGCAGGGACTTCTGTATAAGGGATTCAAGATCGTTCCTTATTGCCCTCGCTGTGGGACACCGCTTTCAAGCCATGAGGTTGCACAGGGATATAAGAGTGTAAAGGAACGTTCTGCGGTTGTCCGCTTTAAATGTGTGGATGAAGATGCGTATTTCCTGGCATGGACCACGACACCTTGGACATTGCCAAGTAATGTTGCGCTCTGCGTAAATCCGGATGATACCTACTGTAAGGTTAAGGCTGCAGATGGTTATACCTACTATATGGCAGAGGCACTTCTGGACAATGTACTGGGCAAGCTGGCTGAGGATGGAAAGCCTGCTTACGAGATTCTGGGAACATTTAAGGGAACAGAACTTGAATATAGAGAATATGAGCCATTGTTTGCATGTACAAAGGAGGCTGTTGCCAAGCTTCCTCAGAAGGGACATTATATTACCTGTGATTCTTATGTCACAATGTCAGATGGTACAGGTATCGTTCATATTGCACCGGCATTTGGTGAGGATGATGCACAGGTAGGAAGAAAGTATGATCTTCCATTTGTACAGATGGTAAACGGCAAGGGTGAGATGACGGAGGAGACACCATATGCGGGACTTTTTGTAAAGGATGCAGATCCGAAGGTCCTGGTTGACCTGGACAAAGCGGGACTCCTGTTTGATGCACCGAAATTCGAGCATGATTATCCATATTGCTGGAGATGTGATACACCGCTTATCTACTATGCGAGAGATACCTGGTTTATCAAGATGACTGCTGTCAGAGATAAACTGGTTAAAAATAATAATACTGTAAACTGGATTCCGGAAGGTATCGGTAAGGGACGTTTTGGTGCATGGCTGGAAAATGTTCAGGATTGGGGTCTGTCGCGTAACCGTTACTGGGGAACTCCGCTCAATATCTGGGAGTGCTCCTGCGGCAAGCGTCATGCAATCGGTTCTATCGAGGAACTGAAATCCATGAGTAAAAATTGTCCGGATGATATAGAGCTTCATCGCCCGTATATAGATGCGGTTACGATTACGTGCCCTGACTGCGGCGGAGAGATGAAGAGAGTGCCGGAGGTTATCGACTGCTGGTTCGATTCGGGTGCAATGCCTTTTGCACAGTGGCACTATCCGTTTGAAAATGAAGAAATCTTCAAAGATAATTTCCCTGCCGACTTCATCAGTGAGGCTGTTGATCAGACCAGAGGATGGTTCTATTCACTGATGGCTATATCTACGCTCCTCTTTGATCAGGCACCATACAAGAATGTTATCGTGCTTGGACACGTGCAGGATAAGGATGGTCAGAAGATGAGTAAGTCCAAGGGCAACGCAGTTGACCCGATGGAGGCCCTGAATAAGTACGGTGCAGATGCGATCAGATGGTACTTCTACAGCAATTCAGCGCCGTGGCTTCCTAACAGGTTCCATGAGGATGCTGTTGTGGAAGGTCAGAGAAAGTTCATGGGAACCTTATGGAACACATATGCATTCTATGTACTTTATGCGAATATTGATGAATTCGATCCTACAAAATATACACTGGAATACGATAAATTATCTGTAATGGATAAGTGGCTGTTGTCCAAGCTGAATTCCATGGTGAAGGCTGTTGATGATAACCTCGGTGCATACAGGATTCCTGAGGCAACCAAGGCACTCGCTGATTTTGTGGATGATATGAGTAACTGGTATGTAAGACGTTGCCGTGACCGTTATTGGGCAAAGGATATGCCACAGGACAAGGTCAATGCTTACATGACATTATATACTGCACTTGTTACGCTCTGTAAGGCAGCAGCACCGATGATACCGTTCCTGACAGAGGACATCTATCAGAATCTGGTAAGAAGTGTAGACAAGGAGGCTCCGATCTCCATTCATCTCTGCGATTTCCCTGTCGTAGACGAGAAGATGATCGACAAGGAATTAGAAGCCAGCATGGATGAGGTATTGAAGGTCGTTGTATTTGGCCGTGCAGCCAGAAATACTGCCAATATCAAGAGCCGTCAGCCTATCGCAGGTATGTATATCAAGGCAGCAAAGACGCTGGATGATTATTTTGTCGAGATCATCGAGGACGAGCTTAACATTAAGAAGGTAGAGTTCAAGGATGACCTGTCTCAGTTTACCGCATACAGCTTCAAGCCACAGCTTCGTACCGTAGGACCGAAATATGGCAAGCAGTTGGGCGGTATTAAGGCATATCTTGCTTCTGTAGACGGCACTGCAGCAATGGACACTTTGAAGTCAGAGGGGGCACTTAAGTTTGATGTAGATGGTGTTCAGGTAGAGCTGGCTGAGGAGGATCTGCTGATCGAGACAGCCAAGATGGACGGATATGTGACAGAGGGAGATAATTATGTCACAGTTGTTATCGATACGACACTGACGCCGGAGCTTATCGAAGAGGGCTTTGTCCGTGAGATCATTTCTAAGGTTCAGACTATGCGTAAGGAAGCTGATTTCAATGTAACAGATAAGATTACCCTGTATGTGTCAGGTAATGACAGGATTGCGGAGATCATGGATAAGAATGCAGAAGAGATCAAGAGAGCAGTTCTGGCTACGGAGTTCGTGGCAGGTGTGCCTGAAGACGCTGGAAAAGAGTGGAATATTAACGGAGAAAAGGTAACACTCGGTGTCAAAACTGTATAGATGTTAACAATTTGCATAAAAAAAGGCTAAAATTTACGTTTTCATCGTGATAATAACGAAATATTTTTAAATGATTGTATCTGCCCGAAATGTTTGCTACACTAAAAAATGTAAAATATTGGGCAGTTATATGGCACAATGCGCGGAAGTGATGGATGAACGTACTGCAATGCTGCAGGATGTTCATGCAGCTTGCGTACTATAAGGAGGATAAAATCAATATGAAGAAGATGGCGGACTTTGATAAGGAAGGCTTCAAGAAAGAGGTCATTAACAACGTTAAGAATCTTTTCAGAAAGACGATTGACGAAGCCACCCCACAGCAGATATTTCAAGCTGTTGCATATGCGGTAAAGGATGATATTATTGATCGCTGGATGGCAACACAGAAGGAATATGAGAAACAGAATGCAAAGACTGTATATTACCTTTCAATGGAATTCCTGATGGGAAGAGCACTTGGTAATAACCTGATCAACCTGACCTGTTATGACCAGGTAAAGGAAGCGCTGGATGAGCTTGGATTTGATCTTAATTTCATCGAGGATCAGGAGCCGGATGCGGCACTTGGTAATGGTGGTCTTGGAAGACTTGCAGCATGTTTCCTTGATTCTCTTGCAACACTTGGATATCCTGCATACGGATGTGGTATCAGGTATCGTTATGGTATGTTCAAGCAGGCTATCAAGGATGGTTATCAGATCGAGGAGCCTGATAACTGGCTGAAGGATGGCAACCCATTTGAGGTTAAGCGTCCTGAGTATGAAGTCGAGGTTAAGTTTGGCGGCTATGTTCGTACAGAATGCAGAAATGGCAAGAATTATTTTGTACATGAAGATTACCAGGCTGTACGCGCAATTCCTTATGATCTTCCGATCATCGGATATGGTAATAATGTTGTAAATACACTTAGAATCTGGGATGCTGAGCCGGTTCAGGAATTCAATCTGAATTCATTTGATAAAGGTGAGTACCAGAAGGCTGTTGAGCAGCAGAACCTTGCAAGAAATATCGTTGAGGTTCTCTATCCAAATGATAACCACTATTCAGGAAAAGAGCTTCGTCTGAAGCAGCAGTATTTCTTCGTATCTGCTTCTGTACAGAGAGCGATCCTGAAGTTCAAGGAGAATAATGATGATATTCATATGCTGCCGGAGAAGGTTACTTTCCAGTTAAATGATACACATCCGACAGTAACAGTTGCCGAGCTTATGAGAATCCTTGTAGATGAAGAGAATCTTGAGTGGGATGATGCATGGAATATTACATGCAGAACCTGCGCTTATACGAATCATACAATCATGGCTGAGGCACTTGAGAAATGGCCTATCGACCTCTTCCAGAGACTTCTTCCTAGAATCTACCAGATCGTGGATGAGATCAACAGAAGATATGTTAAGCTGATTGAGGATACTTATCCGGGCAATCAGGAGAAGGTCAGAAGCATGGCTATCCTCTATGATGGACAGGTTAAGATGGCTCATCTTGCAATCGCAGGCAGCTATTCTGTAAATGGTGTTGCACAGCTTCACACAGAGATTCTGAAGAAGAGAGAGCTGAAGGATTTCTATGAGATGAGACCGGATCAGTTTAATAATAAGACAAATGGTATTACACAGAGAAGATTCCTTCTTCATGGTAATCCGCTCCTTGCGAACTGGATCACGAAGAAGATCGGTGATGGATGGATTACAGATCTTCCTGAGCTTGCCAAGTTGAAGAAATATGCAACTGATAAGAAGGCACAGAAGGAATTCATGGATATCAAATACAAGAACAAGGTTCGTCTTGCGGAGTATATCAAGGAGCACAATGGTATCGAGGTTGATCCGAATTCGATCTTTGATGTGCAGGTTAAGAGACTGCATGAGTATAAGAGACAGCAGCTTAATATCCTTCACATTATGCATCTGTACAATGAGTTAAAGGCAAATCCGGATATGGATTTCGTTCCTACAACATTTATCTTTGGTGCAAAGGCAGCTGCAGGTTATAAGACGGCTAAGCTTACAATCAAACTTATCAATGCTGTTGCTGATGTCGTAAACAACGACAAGTCCATAAATGGCAAGATCAAGGTCGTATTTATCGAGAACTACAGAGTATCCAATGCAGAGATCATCTTTGCGGCAGCAGATGTCAGTGAGCAGATATCTACAGCATCCAGAGAGGCATCCGGTACCGGTAACATGAAGTTCATGCTGAACGGAGCACCTACTCTTGGAACCATGGATGGTGCAAATGTTGAGATCGTAGAAGAAGTTGGTGTGGATAATGCATTTATCTTCGGTCTGTCAGCAGATGAAGTTATGAAGTATGAGAAGGACGGCGGATATTATCCAATGGATGTCTACAATTCAAATCCTGCTGTCAAGAAAGTACTTGATCAGCTCGTAGATGGTACTTATGCAAATGGTGACACAGAGCTCTTCAGAGACCTGTATGATTCACTTGTAAGAAGAGATGTATACTTTACATTAAAGGACTTCGATTCTTATGCTGAAGCTCAGAAGAGAGTAAATGCGGCTTACAAGGATAAGGCAAAATGGGCACAGATGGCTATGCTTAACACTGCTTCATCAGGTAAGTTCTCATCTGACAGAACGATTGAGCAGTATGCACAGGAGATCTGGCACTTAGAGAAAGTAGAAGTTACTTTATAAGATAGCGATTTATAAGATTATATTAAAAAGGCGGATTCTTATCCGTCTTTTTTCTTTTTTAGTAATTCCAAAAGATAAAGTATAAAAGCGGTGCAGACACCAATAAAAAGTGCATTTCCCAACTTACAGTTGAAATATAATAAAATAAAAACAAATATTATATCTACAATAAAAATAACAATACCCTTTATATACAAAGAGTTTCGTATAGTCTTATAAGTTTGATCTTGCAATATGGGTCCATGTATTAAGAATAAAATCATACAAATAGACAGACTGATCACTTTTGCACATAAATATGTTGATGTCATAATTGATGAAAATAAAAGTGCAAGAATTCCCGTAATTGAACTAAGGATCATACAACGTAAGTGTGAAGATGCGTGATAGCCTCCTAGATAATTTCTAAGGGTTAAGAATGAGATTAACCATATAATCATATCAGGAATTCTATGTGCAAGTATTGAGTAAAAGAAAATGATTATGATGGGAACAAGCAAATTTATTATGCACTCAATTCCATACTGTATTACTTCTAATTCATTTTCTTCTGATTCAGCATTAGTTTCCTTGTTGTCTGAATATATTAATTTTGCAAAATAACTTGCCATTCGTTCAATCATCTAATACCCCCTGCTACAATTTGTATAAATCTAACAAAGCATTTCGGATCTCTGATAAATAATTTCTCCCTATGCTTAATACACTTCCGTCTGATAGATGTACTTCATTTCCCATAATAGACATTACATGTGTCATGTTAATTATGCATGACTTATGGCATTGTAAGAAATGAGATGGTAACTTGTTAATAATATTAGTCAGTGTAGTTCGTTCATAATAATCTTTGCCTTTGGTGTGGAATAATATGTTATGATTCTGTTTTTCGATGTATAAAATATCATTAAAACGTATTTGCAGAAGAAAACTTCTGTCCTGTAAACAGTAGTAGTTTTTTTTGTGAATATCAATAAATTTTTTCAGGCAGGATGACAATGTTTCGAGGGATATGGGTTTTACAAGATAATTAAATGCTCTGACATTATATCCCTGAAATACATATTCACTAAAGGCAGTTAAAAAGATTATTTCGTTATTGTAGCCTTGTTCCCGCAACTTTTCACATATATGTATTCCGTTATATTTTTTTGAATCTTTTAGTTCAATATCTGTAAACAAAAGGTCGTAGTTTTTGTTAGCAAATTCTTCAAGTATTTCTTCATCTTTGAATCGGGATATGTTAATGACATTTCCTGTTTGCTGTCCCCATTTGGTTAATATAGATGAGATATGAATAAAATCCTGATTGTTATCTTCTAATATAGCAATTTCCAGGTTCATTATATTTCCTCCTTTTCTTCAGGATTATTAAGTGGGAAAAGCATTTCTACCGTAAACATATCATTTTCGGGTGTGAAACGCACAATACCATTATATTGTTCCGTTATGTTCCGCACATGTTTAATTCCTATTCCATGTTTCTCCATGCTTTGGAATTTGATTTTAGTACTAACAAAATTGCCGGTTTTCGTAAATATGTAATTTCCATCGGAACTATTTTGAATTTTAATAGATAGCATATTGTTAAAAGGTTTGATGTATAAACGAATGAATTTATCCCTGGATAGTGGCAGCTTCATACAACTTTCAATTGCATTATCAAGTAGGTTACCTAATAAGGAACATATATCGACATTAGATAGAGGTATTTTACTCGGAAGATGAATAACATAATCAACAGGGATCTTGTTGTTTTGAGCTACAAAAAGCTTATTGCTAACAATACAATCAATTGCAAGATTTCCGCTTGAAATAAGTTTGTGATTTTGATCAAGGTTATCTACAATTGTATTTATATATTTCGATGCTTCCGCTAATTCGTTATCGCGAATTAAAAGGGAAAGTGTAGTAAGATGATTATTGATATCATGTTTTAAAACACGTAATTCTCCTATTGAAGTGGTGACTTGTTCGAACCGGGCTTCGTTAATTTTTGTTAGTAAATTTTCTTCCAGTAATGCTTCGTTTTTGTCCTTTTCTATGCCAAGTTTATATACATAGAAAATCAAAGAGAAGAAGAGAAAAAACACTAAAATAAAGACACAGATCTGGATATATAAGTTTTTATCAGCCGAATTTTGGTATGTATAAATAACTGATATTAAAACCAATTGTTCAATTACAATACATAAAATGGAGATTATTGAAAAAATCAGTCGTTCAGCTTTTGACAATTGGAATGTTTTTTTATCAAGTGAAAGAGTTAGTAATATAAGCAAGGTTAATATCAATATATATAACAACGTGAAAATAATTCGGATTACTCCACCGGTTTTTAATACATCCTGGGAAGCGTAGTTAAGTACATAAATAGGTATTATAGCAGATAAAAAATCTGAAATCATAGTATATGCAGAATATATAATAGTCCATAATAATTTCGGAAACAATTCATCCGAAAAAAATATGAAGACAAAAATAAGGTGATATAAAAATATAAAGACAACTGTGTATAAGGTTGATATTTTTAATGTGTTAAATATTAATAACAAAATGCTTCCTACAAAAAGGAACATAGATTGTTCTAAATATATTTTGTTGGTTTTCTCATTTTTCAATGTGAGTTTCTTATTCATTAAAATAAAGTATAATATGGATTCTGATATAATAATAAAATATTCCCATAATATGGATAACATAAAAGATGTGCCCTTTCTAACTGTATTTAACCGAGTAATCAAATTATATCATAGTTTGTATTTTACGAAAATGGGTAAATAAACTTGTAAATGCCGTTCACAGCCATTATTTTGCAGTTTGCGCCAAGTGTATTGTAATGTAATCAATATTGTAATATTTTAGATTTGTAACATGTTACTTAATGTAAAAGAGCTGTAAGTTTTCGGTAAAATACAAAAGTATCCGTAAAATGAAACTCTTAGCTGAAAAAGAAATGTTTATGCAAGGGGTGAAAACATGATTAACAAAAATGGTGAAATGGTAAGAAAGACAATCAATGATGCTATAAAAAAAATAGCGGTTATTAAAGTGAATGCAAACTGTGTTGGCTTTATGTATGAACCAAAGAAACCAAATAGTATGATTAAGAAGTAGGTAGTAGAGGGAACAGAGGAATTTGATGTATTGATTTTATGAATTAAAGAAATACATTAAAATGAGGAAATGGAGGTTTGTATGAAAAGGAAAATTATAAATGGAATTGCAATGATGTCAATGATGTTAATGATGTGCACAAATTATGTTATGGCATCAACTGGTAATGGCTCTGTTACTGTAGGAACTGGAAGTGTATTTATAACTGGAGCTTCAGCAGTTGAAAGAACAACGAATTATGATTATGTTCAAGTAAAGGCAAATAGTGTATACCCAACAGGATCTTATTCAAGCGACAATTTTACAAAATGTAAAACAGCGATCTATAGGAATGATAACACGAGTACGAGGATATCTAATGTGTATACATTAACAGAAGGAAATGGATATAGTAATGTAAAAATAAATAATGGGTACCTTTCACTGAAAAAAGTAAATATATGTTTTGCAGGAAATGATCCTGATTATGGTGCTGTAGTTGCTTTTTCATATAATGGAAAATAAGGGACGGGATATTTCTAAAATTAGTAATTAATTGACATTAATAGAAACATCTAAAAGGTTGTAATCTATTAAGATTCAGTCTTTTAGATGTTTCACAAAAAATAATTAAAATGTTGCAAGGAGCAGTCTGATGCAAAGTATAAAAAACGATGTGAGATATATTTTGAATAGTAAATATGCAATAGTCACATGGTATATTAACCTCCTTTTTGTGTTAGTTAATTTTATGAATAATGTCAGAATTAATTATGAGAGAATTTATATATCAGAAATGTATGAGATACCTAAATTGCTGTTGTTATCTGAGTGGAGCGTGCCTGGTTTCTTTTACATTATGATTTTTCCTTTGATTGTTGTTCTGCCAACACATTCGTTGTTTATCAAGGACAAAAAATGTGGTATAGATGCATATATAAAAATAAGAACAAAGAATATCACGTATTGTATATCGAAAAGTATCTCTGTGTTTATCTGCACATTCTTATTGTTTGTTTTTCCGCTGATTATTGAATTGGGATTGTCTCTTATATGTTTAGAGAGAGTGGCAAATGGAGATCCTTCTAATTTTCCTTATTATATGACAGTTCAGACAATAGATACATATCCTTTTCATAATATGTATATTTGGAATAAATTTTTATACACATTGTTGTGGATTATTCTATTTGGGTTAATCTGTGGAGTTTTAAGTGTCATAAATTTATCTATAGCATCATTTTTCGAGTTCAAATACAGTATATTTGCAATGTTACCGTTATATATTGTGTTTAATATTTGTAATGGATTGGATTCCCTGTTGAAATCTGATTATACATTAAAATACATATATATTCTAAGAATGTTTAGCTTTGGGCGTAAAAACTATTTATTTCTGATTTTGACGATGCTGGTGGTACTGATAATAAGTATGGGAGTGCTTTGCTGGAGGAATCGGAGAGAATGAATAAAAAAATTGTAATAATACCGATTCTGTATAGTCTTCTGTTTTTTGTTACATATTTATTGTCGGAAAAAGCAGTTAGCGCGAGTCAATTAATAATTTGGTTATCTTTTGGATGTATAAGTAATCATAAAGCTTTTTTAAGTGAAGCATTTTTTCAATTCTTATTTGTTATGTTTGCATATACAGTATTCGGAAATAGAATATATAAAAATTTTTGCAATGCTTCAGCTTATTTTTATGTACGGACAACGAGTATCAGACGATGGTATTTGCAGGAAACAATAGCAATGTTAATCGATATTGTTGAATATTATAGTATAACACTGGTTACATTAATGTGTTTATGTTTTTGCTCCGGAAAAATGAATAAAATAGAGTCGTGTGATTTACTCTTTATAATATATTTTGTCACGATTTTTTCAATACACACCTTGGGTGCCGGTATTGCTATCAATGTATTGTCAATGTATGTGAACAGCGGCATGGCTTTGGGAATAGTTGCCGGTATAAATGTATTTTTTATGGGATGTTATCTAATTACAGGAGACATCTTTAGTGAAGAATATTTATCAAATAATTCTTTGATTTTTAAAATTAATCCTATTTGTCATTTAATGATTGGTATTCATGAAAGCAAATGCGGTATTATGAGTGAATACCTTAATCGTTCATTATTACAAGCCAGCTTGTCTGATTCTATTATATATTTATCAATATTTACAATAAGCTTTATTATCTTAGGATACATCTTAATAGACAAAATAGATATATTGGGAGAAAAGGAGGAAGGAGCATGACATGGTAATATCTTTAAATAATGTGACAAAAGAAATAAAGGGTAAAAAGGTCTTAGACAATATAATAGCAGATTTTGAAGGGGGGATGATCTATGGGTTGTTGGGAAAAAATGGTGCCGGAAAAACGATGTTACTTAGAGCAATATCTGGATTAATTAAAATAGACGATGGAGAAATGCTGATTAATGGTGAAAAAATTGATAAAAAACTGGATATTGGAATTATGATTGAAAATATGGGTCTGTATCCGGAATTGTGTGCGTATGATAATTTAAGTTATTTGACTGGTTTAAACAAAAAGGTATCAAAAGAAACAATTAACAGATATATAAAGAAAGTTGGATTAGATAGTACAGATAAACGTCCGTTTCAAAAGTACTCTTTAGGAATGAAACAAAGATTGATCTTTGCTCAGGCAATCTTTGAAGATCCATCAATTTTGCTGCTGGATGAACCAACAAATGCACTTGATGAAAATGGAGTTAAATTAATTTTAAATATTATAAAGGAATTGAAGTCAAAAGATAGAATTATTGTCATTGCAAGTCATAATATGGAGTTTATCAATGCTTTGGCTGATAAAATTTATATTATGTCTGACGGAAGATTGGGGTGACGACAGTTATGCAGAAAAAAATACATTATTATTTCTCTCTTGGCTTTATTGTTGTCTGCTTATGTACTGGTTTAATTATGAAGCATCTACATAAGGATATCGAAGATGACATAAATGATTTTTATGTGGGATTAATTGACGATGAACTGGTTGATGCGGAAATAAATTATATGAGACATTCTTTAAATGATAGTAAATATATTTTGTTGGTAACATGTGAAAGTGGTATGAAGTTTAATTTCTCGTATGGGAGTCAGCAGGTTAGAGTTGATTCTGTTATTAAAAGTGAAGGAGATGTATCTCAGGGAGATACGATTGATATTGTAAAAATTGATACGGTTTATATTCCGGATGATGAACAGTTTGGCTCTTTAAATTATGGTTTTGTAAATGAATTAAAATCGGGTAATAAGTATATCGTTTTTTTGGAACAAAAAGTTATTGAAGATGAAAAAAACGTAGTGTTTTTATATAACAGTGACTATTTTATTTCACCATATTTTAATGTGGACGGAATCAAAGCATCTCCATGTGTAAGCAGCGTTGAGGAAGGTTGTTTTGCAAAATATAATGATGTAAAGGAAAATGATGTGTTTTTTATGTCATCAGGCGCTATCGATAAGTGGAATATTTTATGCGAGGAAACTGCCCGATTGTATTTAATCGATAATTAATTGCATATACCCGGCTGTTGATGTGTATACCGCATTGCAGTTGACATCATGCAGCCGCCGGCGGCTCCGTGCCACATGACGGAGGCCAGGTTATCTTCAGTAATTCCGCCGATTGCATAGGTAGGAATGGAAACGCTTGCTGTAATATCCTTGAGCCAGTCAAGCCCGCGTGGCGGCAAACCTTTCTTGCAATCTGTCGCAAAGATATGGCCAGCGGACAGGTAAGTGGCACCTAGCTGTTCCGCCTGCATTGCCTCCTCGCGGCTGTGAACAGAGACGCCGAGTGTGACAGGTTTACCTGTGGGCCATCCGTTTTGTACGCTAGCGTAGTTTAATAAAGCGGGATATGACAGATGAATATGTGGATGCTCCAGCTTCCCAGCAACGTCCATATAAGTGTGAAGCACGAGCTTTTTGTGCCTTTTATTGCAGATATCAATGGCTGCCCGAGAGAGTAACAGGTAATCTGCCGTCTCCATATCCTTCTCGCGGAGTATGATGAATTCCACATCTGTGTCAGCCAGAAGTCCTATCTGAACGAGAAGCGGAAGAATATCTTTAGCAGGACGATATGTCAGATATGAGGTTAATTCCTGTATTTGTTTATCTGTCGGTACTGGAGCAAGCCTCCGGTTGGTAACAGCCACAATGTGAGCGAGGTTCATGCTGTATGATACTCCTTTGCTTTGTAATGTGTTGATTAGCTTGTGTAGATATAATCATTCAATACCGGCTGCAGACCCTGTGCTTTGATGGCATTATAGATTTCCTCAAAGCTTCTGTCGTCTGAGATCTCAAATTGTTCGTCACCGGACTCGGATGTCAAATCAGCCGGAGCAGATTTATCGTTCTTTTTGTATTTTTCTTCGTGGTCGCCGATACCGGTGCTTACACCTGCAGATATCTTGGTTGCGGCGATACGGATGATGCCATCCCGGAAATGTGCCTGTTCTCTGGATGATACCGTAATACCCGCAAAAGGAAGAAAGAGACGATATGCACACAAGATCTGACACAGCTCTGTCTCGTGTACATCATGCGGGTTAATCTTGTTATTGTTGATAATAGGACGGAGCCTTGGACATGACAGAGACATCTCAGCATGCGGATATTTTCTCTGAAGGAAATAGACATGCAAGGCTGTGGCCAGTGCATCTCTCCGAAAATCATCAAGACCAAGTAACGCTGAGAAGCCGACACCTCTCATGCCGCCCATGAGTGCGCGCTCCTGGGCTTCAAAACGATATGGCCATACACGTTTATGTCCCATCAGATGAAGCTTTTCGTAGGTGTCAGGATTGTAGGTTTCCTGAAATACTGTGATATAATCCGCACCGCAGTTATGCAGATATCGGTATTCATCTGTATTGACCGGATATATCTCCAGACCGACATTGCGAAAATATTTTGAAGCGAGCTTACATGCATCTCCAATATAAGTAATATCGCTCATTTTCCGGCTCTCTCCTGTGAGCATCAGGATCTCTTCTATGCCGGAAGCAGAGATAACCTGCATTTCATGCTCTATCTCCTCCATAGAGAGTTTCTTGCGGTGAATATGGTTATAACAATTAAATCCGCAGTATATACAATAATTTTCGCAATAATTTGCGATATAGAGTGGTGTAAACATATATATACTGTTGCCGAAATGTGCTCTGGTGACTTTGCTGGCAAGCTGTGCCATTTCCTCGATATGGCCTCTGGCTGCCGGCGACAGCAGAACCTTGAAGTCTTCTATAGAGCAGCCACTGACGATGGTATGACTGCCGGTATCCTGCAGATGGGATAATACCCGGACGACGTCTGCATCTGTATAGCTGTCATAATTATAAGCGCGAACTTCTGTCATTACTTTTTCCATTATATCAGAGGATATCTGTTCCATCCCTTCCATGTATTCCATATGATTCGTTCTGGAAGAAGGATCCTGCTCTAAACGTTCTTTTTTTGCCTTGGCAGCAGGGCTTAAGTTATCCTGGGAGATAAAATATTCTGTCGTTTCCATAATACTTGCACCTCATTTTATGTTAATCATCTTAATCATGCAGAAATCCCGTCAGAGGATCTGAGGCAGCGGCTCCGTGGTCGATGACCCGTCCGAGTCCTGACAGATATGCCTTACGCCCTGCCTCGATTGCCTGCTTGAAGGCACCGGCCATGGCTGGAATGTCTCCGGCAGTTGCAATGGCTGTGTTGGCCATAACGGCGGCAGCACCCATTTCCATGGCTTCACAAGCCTGAGATGGGCGTCCGATTCCGGCATCTACGATGATCGGCAGATCTATCTCGTCGATCAATATCTGAATAAATTCTCTGGTTGCAAGCCCTTTGTTGGAACCGATAGGAGCGGCGAGCGGCATGATGCAGGCAGCACCGGCTTTGACAAGATCTCTTGCGACATTGAGATCCGGATACATATAAGGCATAACGATAAAGCCTTCCCGGGCCAGCATGTCGGTTGCACGTATCGTCTCCTGATTATCAGGAAGCAGATATTTTGAATCGCGCATGATCTCGACTTTGACGAAATCACCGCATCCCATTTCACGTGCGAGCCTTGCAAT
>JBJEJF010000030.1:0-17363 GCA_051877775.1 Wujia sp. | reverse complement strand
TGATCTCGACTTTGACGAAATCACCGCATCCCATTTCACGTGCGAGCCTTGCAATGCGCACGGCTTCCTCGGCGGTACGTGCTCCGGAAGTGTTAGGGAGCAGGGTGACGTTTTCCGGGATATAATCCAGTATGTTTTCTTCTTTTTTAGTGTTGGCACGGCGAAGAGCCAGGGTGATGATCTCTGCACCTGCATCTTCTACGGCTGCTTTGATCAGGTTCAGATTGTATTTTCCGGAACCTAATATAAAACGGGAGTTAAATTCGTGGCCTCCCAGTACCAGTTTATCAGTATTGTTCATTTGTCTTATCCTTTCTGTTAGTTCTTGGTATATGGTATACTCAACCACCTCCTACGAAGCGGACAACCTCGATGGTATCTCCGTCGCTGAAACGATGGTTTTCATATTCGTTTTTGGGGATTATCTGACCGTTACATTCTACTGCGATCAGCCGTGTTGGATAACCTTCCTGTTTGAGCAGGTCAATTACATTCATCCCGTTGGCCTGAGGGCAGTTGCTGCCATTTAATGTTATCATTGGAAACCTCCTTTTGCTTGTCGGATGTCAATAAAAAAAGCCACACAAAGAACTACACCCAAGGTGGTGTACCCCTTCGTGTGACTCCGTCATCACTCTGTCTCCTATTATAGGTAAATTTGGATGGATGTCAAGGACATATTTTTAAGAAGATGAGTATAAATATTAGATAGGGATGTCTGGAGGGATGATGGGATGGGGGAAAAAATAACAATATGGACCGCAGCTTTGGCTGCTGTTATTATATTTCCGTGTATGCTTACCCTGATGATGAATGGACGGTATGGAAAGGCGGAATCCCGTGTATCGGCATTATCGACGGGCAGGGATGTTTTGCTGCAGATCGATGGTGCCAATATGCTTATGGATGTTGAACAGTATATAGCAGGAGTTCTTCCCGGTCTGGTGGCACCGGATAGTGAACAGGATATAATAGAGGCGCAGGCTGTTGCTGTCAGAACAAAAATATATTATGAGATGGGAAATAATTCAGTGATTCAGGCATCGCAGCTTGAATTTACATATTATACAAAACAGGATTACATAGATAAATGGGGAGAAGCAAAATATAAAAGAATAAAAGAAATCTATGAAACGGCGGTTTTAAATACAGTTGGTAAAATAATTGAATAAAAGAATCATGATATGTCCATACTATTTTCATATTAAAAGGAAATAGGCAGGAGGCATATTGTTTATGAAACGATTTACTGACTTTTTAAAGTCAAAGGGATTTTACATTGCGCTTGGCACTGGTGTCCTTGCATTTGCGGGGTTACTTGCCATGTATAATTATGATAGTACGAAAAAAGAAATGCTTGAAGAACCGGCAATTGACCTGAACCAGCCGGCACAGTTAGATGATGAACCGGATGTGGATACACCGGAACTGAAAGCAGAAGTGGAGGTGGATGAGACATCTCCGGTTGGTTCTGACAGTGCGATCGCAGATAAAGAAAAAAATGATCCGTCGGAGGAAGCTGCAGATGGTGAAGCGGAGCAGGAAACCATTGCAACAGAGACTGACGCAGAGGTCATCAGCAATGCAGTTGATACAGCGCCAAAGTCGGCAGCAGAAGCCGGATTTGCATATGATGGAGCACAGTCACTGGTCTGGCCGCTGGCAGGCAATATAATATTGCCATACAGCATGGATACAACTGTGTATTTTGCAACTTTACAGGCATATAAATGTAATCCCGGTATGTTGATTGCGGGAGAAGAAGGAGCAACTGTTTTTGCCGCATATGAAGGTGTGGTATCATCTGTGCAGGATACAAAAGAGTATGGAACGGTTGTAACTGTAGATATGGGAAATGGATATGAGGCAAAGTATGGACAGCTTGCTAATGTGCGGGTTTCACAAGGCGACACGGTAACGACCGGACAGTCGATTGCTGACGTAGGTCCTGTATCTTCCTACTATTCGGTAGAAGGTACACATCTGTTTTTCGAGATACTGAAAGATGGTGCGCCGGTCAATCCTCTCACATTAATTCAATAATAAAAAATGTGCTGTTAAGCAGTTTTGATTATACAGGGCAGGTAAGGTCAGCTTATCTGCTCTTTTTGTATCGTGCGGCACACAATAACAGATTGTGAGAACCGAATGTTAGATATACTTGGCAGGCGTGAGGTTGCGAGCCAAAACAAATACTACAGACGGGCTGTCATGTGCTGTATCGCTCAAACAGTCTGTCCGCATCCCCGTTAATCGAAAAAATAAAATATTGATATTCCGAGATGCCTTGTTGTCTCCGAAAAATGGCAGAAGCAAATGTACATGCATTAAAAAACATACAGAGCAGGTAAGCTGATCTTACCTGCCCTGTATGATAAAGACATGTATGGGTCATTGGTTGTAATTAGGGGTTGTCGGCGCAGTCTGAGCATGTTCCGTAGAACAAAACGGAGACAGTGTCGATGTGGTCTTTCGAATGATGGGAAGCATTCTGAATAAGCAATTCCGTCGGATCTATCGGTATATCTTTTACAGCTCCGCAGGATCGGCACATAAGGTGACAGTGAGGATGCGTGGATGCATCAAAATGATCAGTCTTTCCGTCACATGGGAGACGCAAAATAATCCCTGCTCCGGCGAGCTGGTTCAGATTTCGATATACGGTTCCCAGACTTATATTCGGGATGATTTCTTTTATATTCTGGTATACAACATCAGCAGTGGGATGGTCAGTTCTCGTTTTGAGAAAATTCACGATCGCTTCACGCTGATGACTGTATTTTACTGGATTATTCAATATAATTTCCCCCAAAACAGTAATAATTATTAGTATCAGTATATAGGAAAAATATAGGTGTGTCAATTGGATAAATTTTGCTTTTTTTACACTTTTTTGTGCTGTATTGATTATATTTAATTGACATAATGGATCAGTATTGGTAAAATTTAGTTAATGCGCAAATTTGTAAAAAGCCATGAAATATTAAGAATTTGGAAGTGCGTAAACAGTGAAATTTGGAGCTATCAATGAAAAAGAACTGAATATGGATGCGGCAAAGAAGATGGTAGACTCCATACTGAATATTGGAGATTATGCATCGCTGGTCATCGACAGATTTTCATTTGAGATATTATATGAAAATAATAAAGCAATGGAAATGTTAGGTGATAAGGTGGGATGTCTGTGCTATCAGGTGTTCTGTACCAAGGAGACACCATGTATTGATTGCCCGATGATCTCGCTGACCAGTGGCACTATCATATCGGAGCGGTATAATGAGCTGTTTGAATCCACTGTTACCTGGCAATGTACAGCGATTGACTGGTTTGATGGCCGGGAAGGTATTTTGTTTACGTTGCTTGATTCCGGGGCGGGCAATCATGATTACTCCAAGAGCTTTGTCCACAAGATAGAACAGGGAGTTGTGCAGAATAAGAGACAGACGGACAGCCTGACAAGGATCCCTAATTACTCGAAATTTTATGTCAGTGCAGAGAATGCTTTTAAATATAATCCGGATAAGAATTATGCAATCGTGGTATTTGACATAGACAGATTTAAAGGGATAAACGATCTGTATGGTATGCAGCAGGGCGATGAGGTTCTGTGCCATATCGCGAATGCCATGAAAGAACTGTTTGCATTGGAAGAGAATTATGCAAGGATGCATTCAGATGTATTCGCGTTTTACATAGAATACGATAAAAAAGGCGATATTATAAAAACGATAGAAAAACTTAGAAAAAACATAGCTGCAAATGATTATGATTTTGATATCAATACCAGCTTTGGCGTATATCTTGTCGAGGACCGGAAGGTTCCGGTCAATCTGATGTGTGACAGAGCAAGAATGGCTGGTAAGACGATCAAGGATAATATACTAAAGTTTTGTGCCTTTTATGATGAACAGTATCGTGCGGAGATGCTTCGTACTAACGAGATCGAGCGGGAAATGAATAAAGCGCTTGCGGAAGAACAGTTTAAAATGTATTTACAGCCTAAATACCGTCTGGATACCAGTGAGCTGTGCGGTGCAGAGGTATTATGCAGGTGGCAGCATCCGCAAAAGGGTCTGATACCGCCGAATGATTTTATTCCGCTGTTTGAAAAAAATGGTTTTATATTGAAGCTGGATGAGTATATGTGGGAGCAGGCTTGTAAAACGATCCGTTCATGGCTGGACGCAGGGAGGAAGCCGATTACCTTATCTGTAAATATTTCACGTTATCATATTCAGCACAATGATCTGGTCGCTGTATTTACAAGATTGTTAAATAAGTACAGGCTTACCAGTGATATGCTTACGCTGGAGATCACGGAATCTCTGTTCCTGGACAAGCCGGACCAGTTAAATAAGGTGCTTGCCAGTCTTCAGGCTATGGGCTTCAGATTAGAGGTTGATGATTTTGGATCAGGGTTCTCTTCATTGAATCTGATTCGTAATATCACAGTTGATACAATTAAGATAGACAAGGATTTCCTTGACAGCGAGATTGCTTCCGACAAGGGCAAGATCGTAGTCAATCATACGATCAGTATGGCAAAGGATCTGCGTCTGCAGGTGGTTGCCGAAGGTGTGGAGACCAAAGAACATGTGGATTTCCTCAGGAATTCGCGCTGCGATATTGCACAGGGCTTCTATTTTGCAAAACCGATGCCTCTGGATAAATTTAATGAATTAAGTTTTTAAAAAAATATACAGCAATTCTTGACATGAATATATGTCTGTTGTATATTGAACAATAAGAAGAAATAAAAAAGTATACAAAAAAGGAGAACGAAATTATGTTTGAAAAGTTAAAAGAAATTATTGCAGAGCAGCTGAGTGTTGATGAGGCCGATATCGAGCTTACAACATCCTTCAAGGATGACCTTGGTGCTGATTCTCTGGATCTCTTTGAGCTGGTTATGGCTCTTGAGGAAGAGTACAACTGCGAGATTCCTTCAGATGATTTATCATCTATCTTAACCGTAGAGGACGTTATGAAGTATCTTAAGGACCTCGGTGTTGAGGAGTAATTTCTTTATCCATTATAATATTTTGGAATTATGACAAAAAGGTAAGGAACTGTTAGTTCCTTACCTTTTTGTTTTTAATGTAGGAACAAATATAGCATGTATATTTGGAAAGAGATTTCCGTAATATACATGCTATACTATGTGTTATACGTTATATATGCTTATTTGAATATTAACCGAGAACTACTTCAACGGTATGTGTCTTGCCATCACCGAATACGGAGATAACGTTGCCATCAATAGCCTTGCCGTCAACGGTCATGCTCTTGACACCCTTGCATACATGATCAGGATTGCTGATCTTGATATCGTAAGTGTCACCGCGGAACTGACGGGTTGCTGTAAGACCATCCCACGCAGCAGGGATAGATGGATCGATCTTAAGTCCGTCGAAGTCTGGCTGTACACCCAAGATGTACTGGGAGATTGCAACCATGTTCCAAGCAGCAGTTCCTGTCAGCCATGAGTTCTTACCTTCACCAAATCTGCTGGCATCCTTACCGGCAATCATCTGTCCATATACATATGGCTCAGTCTTGTGAAGATCTGAGATATCTTCGTTGAAAGCAGGAGCGATCTTGCTGTAGTATTCAAATGCTTTATCTCCACGGCCGGCATATGCCTCAGCGCAGATGATCCATGCATTGTTGTGTGTGAAGATACCTGCATTCTCCTTGTATCCACCCGGATATGTAGAGATCTCACCATACTGAATGTAGTACTTTGAGAAAGCCGGGTTGTTCAGTACGAGACCATACTGGGTATTCAGATATTTATCAACGGCATTCAGGGTCTTGATATCAGCACCCTCTTCCTTGCCGATCTCTGACATAACAGCGAAGCCCTGTGGCTCGATGAAGATCTTTCCTTCCTCGCATTCTTTAGATCCCATCTTGGCGCCTGTTGAATCGTAAGCACGGATGAACCAGTCTCCGTCGAATGCACTATCCATAACATTCTTCTTCATCTTATCGATCTCAGCCTGTGCCTTTGCAGCTTCATCATCCTTGCCGAGATGCTTAAGGATATTGACATAGTTTGGTCCGACATATGTAAAGAGTGTAGCAACCATAACTGACTCTGCAACCTTTGAGTAACCGCCTTCTGCAGCAAACTTAGGGTTGGTGTAGGTCTGGAAGCTCTCACCAGGCTGATCTGAATAGCATGAAAGGTTGATACAGTCGTTCCAGTCAGCACGCATTGCAAGTGGAAGACCATGAGGTCCGAGGTTATTTACAATGTGGTAGAATGAAACATCAAGATGATTAAGCAATGGCTGTGCCTTGGACATATCATTGTCATAAGGAACCATCTCATCAAGGATAGCCCAATCGCCAGTCTCCTTAATATATGCAGCGACTGAAAGAATCATCCACAATGGATCATCTGAGAAGTCACCACCGATGTCTGAATTACCCTTCTTGGTAAGTGGCTGATACTGGTGGTAGCAGCCGCCATCCGGAAGCTGTGTAGATGCAATATCGATGATTCTCTGTCTTGCACGATCTGGAATCTGGTGAACGAAACCAAGAATATCCTGGTTTGAATCACGGAAGCCCATACCACGGCCTATACCTGACTCGAAGTAGGAAGCTGAACGTGAAAGGTTAAAGGTAACCATACACTGATACTGATTCCAGATGTTAACCATTCTGTTAACCTTGTCATCAGGTGTATCTACATTAAGAATTCCAAGAAGCTTGTCCCAGGTAGCCTTAAGCTCGGCAAGACCTGCTGCAACCTTCTCAGGTGTATTGTACTGCTCGATCATTGCAAGTGCCTTGGTCTTGTTGATCGTAACGCCGTCAGCCTCGAACTTCTGGTCAACAGGCATCTCAACATAGCCAAGAATAAATACAAGTGTCTTAGACTCGCCAGGAGCAAGTGTAATCTCCTTACAATGTGAAGCAACCGGTGACCAGCCATCTGCAAATGAGTTCCTTGACTGGTTCTCAGTTACGACCTGTGGGTTGTCAAAACCATTGTAGAGACCGATAAATGAATCTCTGTCTGTATCGTATCCGTCAATACTGTCATTAACAGTATAGAAAGCAAAATGATCACGTCTGTCTCTGTACTCTGTCTTATGGTAGATCGTTGAACCTGCAACCTCTACACGACCGGTACTGAAGTTTCTCTGGAAGTTTGTACAATCATCCTGAGCATCCCATAAGCACCATTCGATAAAGGAGTAGAGCTTGAACGTCTTAGCTTCAGAACCTTCATTGGTTAATACGACCTGCTGAACTTCTCCTGTGTAATTCTGAGGAACAAAGAAAGTTACCTCTGCTTTAAGATCATTTTTAGAACCGGTGATGATCGTGTAACCCATACCGTGACGGCACTCATAAGAATCAAGTGTGGTCTTAACAGGTGACCAGCCCGGATTCCAGATGGTTCCGTTATCATTGATATAGAAATAACGACCGCCCATATCAATAGGAACGTTGTTGTAACGATAACGGGTAATTCTTCTGAGACGAGCATCCTTGTAGAAGTGGTAACCTCCTGCTGTATTAGAAATCAGTGAAAAGAAATCCTGTGTTCCAAGGTAATTTATCCATGGATAAGGAGTCTTAGGTGATGTGATGACGTATTCTTTATTTGCGTCATCAAAGTAACCAAATTTCATGTAGTATACCTTCCTTTCATAAAACACTGCCAATATTATATAATAAAAATGCCCAAAACACAACTAAAATCGTGCCGGAACAACAACAAAATATACAATAATTTAATTCGTTTCCAGCGTATTTTTATGAAGATAATAGCTTTACCACATAAAAACAGCATGAATATATGTACATATATTCATGCTGTTTTATTATAAGTTATTTTACTGCTATTGTTTACAGGGTATAGATCTTCTCTGTCACAGTCTTGGATTCGCCGGGTGCAAGCTCTGTATAACCTGACTCATCGGCCGGAATCGGCTGATTTGGCGCATCAATGATCCACGTACATGGTTCCGGACAGAAGTATCCTTTGTCGCCATGGTCGTTCCATACGACCCAGAACTTGAAGTCCTTACATACTTCATAGCAGATCTGTTTTCCGGATGCCATATCTGTGACGATGGCGCCGTAGAAAGGCTTTCCGTTGAAGCTGCCTTCTTCGGCGAAGAAGACATCGTTGTCAATATCGTGAAGAACCGGAACCTGTGAACCGGTCAGATATTGTTTGTCATGGTCGGTCATAGGAAGGAATTCACCAGTTGGGATACAGGATGAAGATAATTCCCATTTTTCTCCGATCGGAATATAAAGTCTTGTATCAAGTCCGTTTCCATCACTGGTAAATGGTCCATTGATGGTAGTGTGGTTGCACATACCGTATGGAAGCTGTTTATCGGAGGTATTGGTCATGGTGAAAGCATAATCGAGACCTGCCTCGGACAATGTAAATGTGAACTCTGCCTTGAAACTTACAGGAAAGGTCGCGAAGAATGCATCCTTCTCATCATAGATATATTCTGTCCTTGCAATTGCCTTTCCGTCCGTTGTCTCTGCACTTACGATGCTGTGTTCGCGTTTATGCAGAAAACCATGGATATGATTGCCGAGCGGATCATTTAATGGGAAATGATAGGTTGCATCTGATACTTTGAGGACGCCGCCGGCAAGTCTGTTTGGGAGATAAAGGGTGGGAAGACCATATACTTCCGCAGATGCCTGAAGTTGTTCCGGTGTCAGAGATTCATCATATCTGAAGATCTCAATGCCGGCTTCCGTATCCTGCATGCGCATGACGTTACTTCCAAGAAAAGGAGCGATGACGGCTCTGTATTTTCCGGCTGTAAGTTCAATGACATCTTTGCCCTTGTAATCGATGATATTGGCTGAAAAACTCATTTTGAATCCTCCTTTGGTAATGTGACATATGGGGTTTCGTGTTTTTTATCACATTTTCGATTAAATAAAACAGGTAAATATTTCTATTTATAATAGCATATTGCGGTTAACGTGTCTATAAAAAACCACGTTATAAAATGAATGATAATATGGCTGGATTTTGTGCATAAATGTAAATTGCCGGTTGATTTTTGTATATTGCAATGCTATAAATAATTATTGGACAAAAAAGATTAAAATAATACGTGCAAAATGACAGATCTGTGCAGAGATTGTGTGATGTGTACGGAATGGAGGAAAAATGAGAAAGAAAATATACGCGGCAGTGCTGCTTCTGGTTATGACAGGAATGTTTGCCGGATGCGGAAAAAATACAGAGGATGGTAAGAGTGAAACGACAGCGGAGATGACTGCTGAAGATGTACAGACTGAAGAAAATAAGACTGATGAGCAGGTGACCGGAGAGACAGATATAGATGTGCAGACAGTTGCGGACACTATACTTAAAAACGGAGATTTCAAGGATAATCTGGCAGTGGTCGACAATAGTATGGCACTTGGCAGGCTTTATAATCTGGATGCAGGACAGATAGAGGCAGCTGCATTTTATACCAATTCCAATGCGACAGCAGAGGAGATCGCTGTGATCAAGACGACATCATCGGATTATGTAGATACGGTAAAGGCAGCGTATGAGACGAGGGTTTCCGGTCAGCAGGATGCATGCAGGGATTACCTTCCGGATGAGATGACCAAGCTTGAATCGGCTGTGATCTATGTGAATGGTAATTATGTGATACTTTGTATCTCGAACGACAACACAAAAGCAGAAGGAATTATTGAAGATATATTCAAATAGAGTTCACCATGGACGGGCTGACAGCGTATATTATTATATGTAGGAACCGCCGGACTGTTTGCCTGTGGCGGAGACTATCGATTCCGTTTTCAGGCAGCCATTTAATATACGTTTTATCCAGTCCTTTGATTATGAAATAATTCCCTTGTTAATGTACGAAAACATTTGAGGCTGCTTTTATATATAGTATAAAAAATCCCTTATGTGTCAATCATAGTAGATATGATGCACATAGGGGATTTTTTATAGTTTGAATTTTATTGAGACCGGTTCGTTCAGAGACTGTCCGCCCCGTGATTTTACATTGGTTGTTATGATCAATGAATACTGTTCGCTGGTAGCGTAAGGCTCCAGTGGTTCTATCTCGATCAGTTCGTTCTTCATATCGTAGTTGATATAGGTTTGAAGACGTTGATTCTGGGAATTGGTTACATACATGGTCTCTTTATTTACAGTCTTGGGATCCAGCGGAATGTTGAACCGTACTTTCCAGACAAAATTACCGGTTTTGAATTTTAGATTCTGTTTTACTTTGTTGGCAAGCTGAGGCGGAATATCCTCAATATCCAGCAGATTTTTGGCCATAACACAACACCTCTTGAACATTGTTATGATTCAGTGCATCCATCATCCTGCATATATGCGGGATGCAAATGTACATAATAACTATGATAAACAACTATGTACATCATAGCAAAAGATTACAGAAAATGTCAACCGTATGACAATTGTTTTGAAGTATAAAATTGCAGATTTTTGGCAGAATATAGAGTGCGAAACCATATTTACAACAGGGGTCTGTAATCATACAATGTAATTATTACAAAAGTATTACAAAATTGTTAGGAGATGATGACGTGGAACCATTGGCATTTCGCTCCTACGAAAGAAAAATAATAGCAGCGTTTGTATTGCTGTTGGGATTGTGTGGATTGATGGGATATCATGCATATAGAGAGCAAAGGATTCAAACTGTATATCTGGAAGACGGAAAACAGGTTCTGACAGGCAGCTCCACACAGACATTTACCCGTGTTGAACAATATTATGCACCGAATCAGCTGGTGTATGATGACAGTATGTATAAGGATGAGATGAATGTGGAACAGGAGGCAGTGCCGGGGGTCAGGGAGATTACTGTTCTCACGTCATATTACAACGGAAGAGAACTTGACTCCAGGATCCTGGAGGAGGATGTTGTTGAGGAGGCGGTGCCCAAGGTGGTACATATTGGTACCAGGGAACGTCCGCAATATGAGATCCCGGTCGAGGATTATATTATATCGTCCGGCTTTGGATGGAGATGGGGAAGAAACCATGATGGCGTGGATATGGCGGTATCTGTGGGTAGTCCTGTTGTAGCAACGGATGATGGTGTCGTGATCAGGAGCGAATATTATGGAGGTTATGGTTATTGTATAGATATAGATCATGGGGAAGGGATTGTGTCCCGATATGGTCATCTGAGCAGAATGGATGTAAACGTCGGACAATCTGTGAAACAGGGAGAACAAATTGCCCTGTCAGGTAATACGGGAAACAGTACAGGCCCACATTTGCATTTTGAACTTCGCATAAATGGTGTGGCAGTAAATCCGTGTAATTATATAGATTTCTGAATGATAAAAAAGTGATTGCATATAATAATCTTATGTGGTAGTATTATAAAAAATATAATGTAGTAATGAAAACTACGTCATGTAGAGAAAGGAGTAATTGTTATGAGTAATGCTATCAGAAGATTAAAGGATCCGGGCAGTGCGATCACACATTTTATCGGTATGATGATGGCCGTGTTTGCATCGGCACCGCTGATTATCAGAGCGTTGTCAGAAGGCACGTACGAGGCGTTCTGTTGTATGGTTTTTGCTGTAAGTATGATTCTGCTGTATGGTGCAAGTACGATATACCACAGCTTTGACAGAGGAGAGAAGATCAATAAGATCCTGAAAAAACTGGATCATGCTATGATATTTGTGCTGATAGCAGGTTCATATACCCCGGTATGTCTGCTGGTTATAGGAGGGAAAACAGGAGTGATCCTGTTATCGCTGGTATGGGGTGTTGCCATTATCGGGATTATTTTTAAGTTATGCTGGGTGACCTGTCCAAAATGGCTTTCGTCAGTGATGTATATAGCTATGGGCTGGATGTGCGTGCTTGCATTTTCCGCGATCATGAATAATATGAGCAGATCTGAGTTTGGGTGGCTGGTAACCGGAGGCATTATCTATACGGTTGGCGGAATCATTTATGCGATCAAGACTCCGGCGGTCAATGCATATAATGCACGTCACCGGTATTTTGGAACACATGAGATATTTCATGTTCTGGTCATGGCCGGAAGCCTGTGCCATTTTGTGATGCTGTATAACGTGATCTCGTAAGAGTATTATAAGAATCTGTATGGTAATGATTATATATGAAATACATGGAATTATATTGGAACCCGGCATCTTCAATTTTTGCCGGGTTCTTCCGATATCTATGATAGCAATGTGATACATATCGGAAATGGGGAGATACAATGAAGCAGGTAGATGAGAGAACTGAATATCAGGTGGCGACGCAGTACGGTACATATCAGAACCAGATGATACATAACAGTATCGGGCAGAACGATATGCAGGATACTGAACATGGATACGCAGTAAAAAGTACGGGCATGGATGTGGAGGATGTGCTCGGTTACCGATATGCCGGTGGAACGGAGGACAGGCATACCGGCAGATCTGTCATGGAGAACTTTGAAGAATATATGAAGGCCAGGCAGGAACGGGCAAGGGAAACCGGTGAGGATGCGCAGAGCCGGGAGCGCCAGGCTAAGGAAGAAGCTAAGGAGCTCGCAAGGAACCTGTCGGGAGAGGAAATGCGGCAGCTTGCCATGATGGGAATAGATATAGAGAATGTCAGTTTTTCTGATATCCGTGGAATCGTTAATACGATGCGGGGAAATGCGCACAGGGAGGAAACTGCCCGTATGCTGGCAGAGATCAGTGCATCGGATGGAGATACAGATGATCTCACCATAATGGGAGGTACTGTTCGGCTGCAGGGAACGGATATAGAACTTGAAAATGTAGATGTGTCAGATATTATTACAGAAGATGATGGAGAAAACTTCGTTGTGGGTGAGAATGAGTTTCTGTATCTGGTGAAAAATAATCTTAGCACCACACGCGAAAATATATATAAAGCACATTTCAGTGGCGGACTGGCAGCAGGAAAAGGAATCACGGATAAGGAATTCGCAGATATGTGGGCACAGATCGGGAAAGTGATTGACCAGGCTGGATATCAGGCTGATGACACAAGCCTTGCAGGTGCCAGACTTCTGCTTGACAATGATCTTCCGGTCACGACGGATACGATCAGAGGTTATATGGATTTTCAGGAGATATCCGGCAGGGATATCTCAGAGATACAGCTGCCGGATTCGGACGAAGAGATATATGCGGTAAGAGCACAGCAGCTGTATGATATGGTGCAGTCTGTTCGGCCTGCCACCATCTATGATATGACGGTGAAGGGAAAGGAGCTTACGATTGCATCAGCATATATGTATCAGAAACAGGCTGCGGAACGGGGAGAATATCCGGACCGGGTGGAGCAGGAGGCAGAAGCTCCTGTGATATTGGAGGGAACGGATGGCAGCGATTCGTTGAATCTCCGGGCTGTTACGAATATGCGGCAAATGGAGGAGATCAGGCTGCGCATGACCTTGTCGGCGGCAGGCAGACTGGCCGGAACCGATATTAATATAGATACAAGAGAATTATCCCGTGTCGTAAATGAACTGCGTAATATGGAGCAGCAGTTTGTCAAAGAGCAGCTTTTGCGGGAGGGAGTGGAGCCTTCTGACAAAAACATTTCCCTCTACCATGAGATGACAGAGAAGGTTCAGACGCTGGGAGATGCATCGGCGTCCGTGCTGGCCACGCCACTTAGAACAGGTTTGTTTACGATAGATGCGCTGCAGCAGGAGACGCAGTATGGCGCATCGTCTTTTGAGAGAGTCAGAAGAAGCTATGAGGCTGTGGGAACAACACCGAGAGCGGATATGGGGGACAGCATATCCAAAGCATTTTCCAACGTAGATGATATCCTCAGGGAGATGGATATGCCGGTCAATTATGAGACACAGAGAGCCGTCCGTATCCTTGGATACAATTCTATGGATATTACACCGCAAAACATTGAGCAGGTCGTATACTATGACAGGCAGGTCAATGATCTGATGGATTCGTTTTATCCTGAGGCAGTTCTGTCAATGATCAAGGATGGTGTGAATCCGCTGGATGTGCCGATTGATGAGCTGAACAGGGTGATACGTGACAGGAATTATAATGAAGGTGTGACCGAGGCAGAGAATTTTGCAACATATCTGCGGAATATGGAACAACAGGGGGCGGTTTCTCCTGCCGAGAGGGAGAGTTATATCGGCATCTACAGGGTAATGAACAAACTGGCGAAGTCCGGGGACAGAGAGGCAGGTTATCTGTTTGCCAACGGAAGCCGGCTGACGATCCGGAATCTGATTACAGCTATGAGAAGTCGCCGGGCAGCAGGAATGGACGTGACCATGGATGAGTCTTTTGGTGTACTTGAGTCGGCAGAGACAGCCGGCAGGCGCATGGATGAACAGATAGACAGCGCATTTCGTAATACTGGGAATGAAGAGAAGACCATGGAGATACCTGATGAGTCTGCGGAACGGTTTATGGAGGATATGGGTGTTACGGCGACTGCAGTCAATGTCCGTGCAGTCAATGCTATTTTGTCACCGGATGGCGGACTGTATCAGATGGTTTCACAGATTCTGTCAAAATTACACTTCTCTGCAGATGAAAAGGACCAGATGCTGGACGAAGTGACAGAGGATATAAAGGACTCGCTGATGGGAGAGGATATTCCGGAATTATTTACGCCGGAACATATTCTGGAGAGTCTTAAGGGCAGTGACGCAATGTCACTTACATATGATGATATGCGGGAACAGCTCACCGAGATGATGTATCATGCAGGTGTTGCAGGAAATATTACAGGTATGGATATTGCCTCTATCAAGACTGTGCAGGCGGGATTCAATATCCTGCGGGGAATGGCAGGCCACGACCGGTACCAGATCCCTGTGCGGACCGGGCAGGGAATACGTATAGTTAATCTTACGATCCGGCATGATTCCGATCAGAGCGGTATGATTCAGATAGATACGAAGGGGGAAGCGTCAGGCAGTGTACATGCAGAGATCATGATGGATGATGACGGTGGTCTGAGCGGATATATTGTGGCGGAAGAGAGCGATGGCAATTATCTGTTGATGGAGAGAAAAGACATTTTTGTAGAGAAGCTTAGGGAATCCGGCTATACAAAATGTGATATCAGCATGGGACGGAAACTGTCTGCCGGGATGACCGCTGATCACAAAAAAGCAGGAATATATTCCGGGCAGGCGGATGGTATATACCGTGCAACTGTGGCGCTGGTACAATCGGTTGCGGATATATTAGAATAATGATCGCATCTTAAGAAATTGGGATATAGATCCGATAAAAGAATTAGAGATGCAGATCCAGGACGAAAATAAATCAGTGGAGCAAAAAAAGAACAGCAGATATCGGAGGTAGCATATGAGAATAAACCATAACTCTCTGGCGTTAAATGCCAGTGACCATTTTGCAACAATTAACAAGAATATAGCAAAGTCAATGGAGAGGCTGTCGTCAGGATATAAGATCACAAGCCCTGCAGATGATGCGGCAGGACTTGCCATATCGACCAAGATGAGTGCGCAGATCCGGGGACTTGACAGAGCTTCATTGAATGCGAATGATGGTATATCGGTGATCCAGTCTGCTGAGGGTGGATTAAATGAGATACATTCTATTCTTGGCAGAATGAGAGAGCTTGCTATACAGGCAGCAAATGACGTAAATTATGAGGATGACAGGGATGCTATACAGGAAGAGATAGATTCCCTGAGAGAAGAGATAGATCAGATCGTGGATACGACCGCGTTTAATGATCAGAAGCTGCTTAATGGAGATATGACAAGACGTTCTCTGTCGAGTGATCCGAATCTGAAGGCAACATATATATCCGAATCAGTCAATACAGGAGTCTATGAGATATCTGTCTCGGCAGATGCGGAACAGGCGATCTATACAACGGGCCTGACCTACTCGGCTGCCACAGTGACGAAGGAACAGGCAGGAACATTGAAGGTAAATGATTTCTCGGTATCTATCATGGAGGGAATGACCATGACGGATGTGTTTGAGGCTCTGCAGACACATCTCTCTAAGATCGGTATAGATGTTGTTGCTTCTGCTGATGGAGGTGATACGGAGACAGACTTTGCGTCGGGGGCATCGGTTTTGTTCCGCACGCAGGAGTATGGTTCTGCTCAAAAGGTGGAGATCAGTGTAAACAATCCGGAGCTTGCGGCGTTGCTGGGCGTAACAGATGGGGATGTAGAATATGGAAAGGATTGTCAGGCTGATATAACGGTTACGAACGACGGATTTTCTACAACGGCATCCTTTACAACCGATGGAAATGAGATTAATATAGTGGATAGAAATGGTTTTGAGATGACGGTTGAGACAACTCCGGGTGCTGCAGAAAACGGAAGTATAACTACCCGTATAGAGGTATTGTCAGCAGGAACCATGATCATTCAGACCGGCGCTAATTCGGGAGAACAGATATCTCTGGATATCCCTTCTTTGAGTGCGGAGAGCCTTAAGGTAGATCATCTGATCATGTACACCCATGAATATGCGGCACAGGCTGTCGATGCGATCGATGAGGCTGTCAGAAGAGTATCGGAGATTCGTTCCAAGCTTGGTGCGTATGAAAACCGTCTGGATGACGTCTATGATAATCTTGAAGTACAGAATGAGAGTATTACAGAGGCTTATTCCAGAATTATGGATACGGATATGGCAGAGGAAATGACGAATTATACGCAGCAGGATGTTCTGGCTCAGGCGGCAATATCCATGATGCAGAAGTCAAATGAAAGACCTGAATCTATCCTGCAGCTGTTGCAATAATGATATGATTGCAGATAAAATATATCTGTGATGGAGGGACAGGCAGATGACCAAAGAGCAGATTAGGGAATTCACACTTCGGACGACCCAGGAGAATCACAGCGGGCTGATCCTGGTTCTGTGTGATATAGAGCGGGTATATATATCGGATGCGATTGCAGCATATGATGAAGATGTTGACTGTTACATGAAGAATATGGAGCTTGCCAAGAGGGCACATAATGAACTGATGAGCTGCTTTGACCCTGCAGACCCACGCGGACGAAGCGTACTGAATGTATTACGTTTTATCTATGGAAAGCTGGTTGCATCCACTGTCAGACGCAGTCCGCAGGATATAGACCGGTGCGTGGTAATGCTGGATACACTGCGGGTAGGATTTGAACATCTTCATGAGATCGATACGGATGGACCGGTAATGCAGAATACCCACAGGGTATATGCGGGTCTCACCTACGGCAAAGGGGTGCTGAATGAAAATGCACTCGGCGTAGATTACAGCAGCCGGGGTTTCAAAATATAGTGCAAAACATATTTACTTTATAATTTTATTTCGTATAATTGTTATTATGTGA
>JBJEJF010000029.1:0-54580 GCA_051877775.1 Wujia sp. | reverse complement strand
TATGCAATAAATTCCGCTTTTTTTGCGTTATCCATTATACAGGGAGCAAAAACATATATATAAAGGAGGGAAAAGGAGCAAACGGCAGTATCATTTACATTATGAACTGCAGTTAATTAAAATTTAATTGTATATTGTATTTTTTTATGATACGATATGATTACTTGCAAAAAATGCTAAAAAAATGTATTAAATGTAAGAAAGAAGAGGAGTGTGAATTATGAAACAGAAAAAACGTTCTATTCGTACTTTGATCACTGTGGCTGCAGCTGTTATCATGATGATGGCTATGAGCATTACATCACTTGCAGCATCTAAGGTTACAGGATTGAAGCAGACGAATGCCAGTTCATCCAGTGTTACATTTGTCTGGTCAGCAGATCTGTCAGCAAACAAGTACAATGTAGCAATCGCAACAAGCAAGACCGGTACATACTCATCAAAGGGAACCACCTACAGTACGCAGGCTTATATATCAGGCCTGAATGCAGGTTCGGTTTATTATGTAAAGGTTCAGTCAGTATCAAGTAATGGTACAACGGGTGCGTGGTCTGAGCCACTGCAGGTTGTTACTGCACCAACTTCGATTGCATCTTCAACCCTGAAGCAGTATGCTGCAACCACAGGTGCTGTCAAGCTCAAATGGGGCAGTGTAAAGGGTGCTACAGGATACTATATCTACAGAGGTGACACCAAGCTTAAGGCTGTTACTACCAATACAGCAGCTGTAACTGCCAAGGCAGGTTCATGGGAGTCATACAAGGTATATCCTTACAAGAAGTCCAATGCAGGTTATGTTGCAATGGCTTCATATTCATCAGTGTTGGCCAAGGCAGCTCCTGGTAAGATGTCCCAGGTTGCAATGGCTTCCAAGAATAATCTTCTCTGGAATGTAAGGACCAACAGAGTAATGCTTGGCTGGGATCTCGGTTCTACACAGGATTATACACCAAGCGGATATAAGGTTGAGGTTTATTCAGTAGATGGCAAGACCAAACTTAAGACATATACTGTAAGCAGCCGTTATACAGATTTTACGCTTAGTGCTGTAAAGAATAAGGGATTCCAGGTACGTGTGCGCGGCTATGTTACAATAGACGGCAAAAACTATTATGGAATATGGTCAGATAAGAAAGTTGTTATTCCACAGGCATGTGTGAGCAGCACAATATCTTATCCGGCTTCAGGCAGCATTAAGTTCACATGGACCGGTGTAAGCGGAGCACAGAAATACTATGTATATGCTGCAAAGAACGTGTCATCCAGCTCAGTTGACTCCAGTGATTTCAAGAAGGTTGCAACAGTGAGCAGCTCTACCAGATCCTATACGATTACCGGATTGACCAAGGGCAAGTATGTTGCTGTTTATGTATTACCTGTTGTATCAGTAAACGGTAAGTCCTATACAGGTACATTTAGCAGCTATTCTTACACAAATGTTTCCAAATAAATAAGGACATAAGGATATCCCCATAGAAAAATATTTCTGTGGGGAATATCCTTTATTTTTTGCTTGACTTTACAGGTCGCATTTGATATTCTATACCTTGCGATGGAAGAGGTCTTTTTTTTATGCCTTAAAATCAGTAAAAATAAAAATGGAGGTGGAAGGTTGTGCGTGTTAAGATAACATTGGCATGTCAGGATTGTAAACAGCGTAATTACAATATGACAAAGGATAAGAAAACACACCCGGACAGAATGGAAACTAAGAAATATTGTAAGTTCTGTAAGGCGCATACAATGCATAAGGAAACAAAGTAAACGACATGATGTCATTTGTTAGGCATGCTGTGGATTGAGAAGGCCACAGTGTGCGAAAGGGAGTAAGTATATGTCAAAAAACAATGAGACATCATCGCCTGCATTGAAGAGAAGCTGGTTCCAGGAGCTTAAGGCAGAATTTTCCAAGATCGTATGGCCTACAAAGGCTGACGTGGGAAAACAGTCGGTCGTAGTTATTGTTATCGCTGTTCTGCTTGGATTTTTAATTGCCGGAGTGGACTGGGTATTACAGATCGGTTTATCTTATATCATTGGTTAGGCAGGTGAATGTATGTCAGAAATGGTAGAAATGGAGACTACATCCCAGGCTGGCGGCGAAAAGGTCGACAGTTCTAATGAAGCAAGATGGTATGTAGCGCATACCTACTCAGGTTATGAGAACAAAGTAAAAAATGATATCGAGAAGACAATTGAGAACAGAAAGCTTCAGGATCAGATCCTTGAGGTAGCAGTGCCTGTACAGGATGTGGTCGAAGTGAAAAACGGAGTAAAGAAGACTGTTTCAAGAAAGCTGTTTCCGGGTTATGTATTGCTGAACATGTATATGAATGATGTTACATGGTATATCGTCAGAAATACCAGAGGTGTGACAGGATTTGTAGGACCGGAATCCAAGCCTGTTCCTCTGACAGAGAGCGAGATGCGTACACTGGGCATTAATGTCAAGGAAGTACAGATCGATGTTGAGGTCGGAGATATGATCAAGGTTGTGACCGGTGCATGGGAAGGAAACAGTGGCGAGATAAAATCTATCAACGAGAGCAAACAGACAGTTACTATCGAGGTTGACATATTTGGTCGTGCCACATCTGTTGAGATTGGATTCGCTGATATTCAGAAGATTTAAAATGAGGTAAGTACGTGATTCTGTTATAGATCACGGAAAGTACGTGGAAGGGTATCCCCCGTTATACCACAATATTTTTAGGAGGTACGCTATAATGGCGAAAAAAGTAGAAGGATACATTAAATTACAGATACCTGCAGGAAAGGCAACACCTGCACCACCTGTTGGTCCTGCACTTGGACAGCACGGTGTTAACATTGTACAGTTCACAAAAGAGTTTAATGCAAGAACCGCAGATCAGGGTGATATGATCATTCCTGTTGTTATTACGGTTTATGCAGATAAGAGCTTCAGTTTTGTAACCAAGACTCCTCCGGCAGCAGTTCTGCTTAAGAAGGCGTGCGGCCTTAAGTCAGCTTCTGCTACACCGAACAAGAACAAGGTTGCAAAGATTTCCAAGGCTAAGATCCAGGAGATCGCAGAGCTTAAGATGCCGGATCTGAATGCAGCATCCCTTGAGGCTGCTATGAGCATGATCGCAGGTACAGCTCGTTCCATGGGAATTGAAGTTGAAGAGTAAAATACAATTGGTGGGAGGGTCGCTCCCGATAATACCACAGGAGGTTTTATTTTAAAATGAAAAAAGGTAAAAGATATGTAGAGGCTGCAAAGCTTATAGAAAAGACAAGTGTTTATGACTTAGAAGAGGCTGTATCTCTGGTTAAGAAGTCAGCAAGCGCTAAGTTTGATGAGACAATCGAAGCTCATCTGAGACTTGGTGTTGATGGTCGTCACGCAGATCAGCAGGTTCGTGGTGCGGTTGTACTTCCTCACGGAACAGGTAAGACTGTAAGAGTTCTTGTTTTCGCAAAGGGAGATAAGGTTGATGAGGCTTTAGCTGCAGGCGCTGATTATGCTGGTGGAGATGAGCTTGTACCTAAGATCCAGAATGATGGCTGGTTAGATTTCGATGTTGTTGTTGCAACTCCTGATATGATGGGTGTTGTAGGACGTCTTGGTCGTGTGCTCGGACCGAAGGGCCTGATGCCAAACCCTAAGGCTGGTACAGTAACAATGGATGTAACAAAGGCTATCAACGATATTAAGGCTGGTAAGATCGAGTACAGACTTGATAAGTCAAATATTATCCATGTGCCAATTGGAAAAGCTTCTTTCACAGAGGAGCAGTTAGCAGACAACTTCCAGACTTTAATAGATGCTGTAATCAAGGCTAAGCCGGCAGCTGCTAAGGGTCAGTATTTGAAGAGCGTGGTTATCGCTTCAACAATGGGTCCTGGCGTTAAGCTTAATACTGCAAAGTACTAAGATCCGGTTTGATGTTAAGATAACGGTTTAAACAAAAGAACTGTGCTGTTGATGTGTTGTATGACATATCGGCGGCGCAGTTCTTTTGTTTTAAGAGAGATACATTATACCTTGATTTTCAACAGAAAAAATAGTAAAATAAATTCGGTATAAATTTTTATTTCAGGGGGTACATCTAATGGAAAAAGAACAGATCGTGAAGAAACTTGAAGAAGTAATACATGATGTAATGCCGGAGACCGGTGCGATTGACTTGACCGCATCGATCACAAATGAATATGGGGTTAATTCGGTATCTTTGATAAGACTGATTGTTGCTGCAGAGAGTAAATTTGATATATCATTTACGGATTATGAGCTTGCATTATCTTCATATGATACATTCGGTGATCTAGTTGCAACGATAGAAGAAAAAATAGAAAATTAGTATATAGTATTGGAGGAAATGAAAATGGCTGATATGAAGAAATTACCTGTAACCTATCCTATGATAACGTCATGGCAGTGGCATGCAACACTTTTCTCTATCTTATCTGATGATGAGAATGCAAAAAAGTGGATCTTCAGTAATTACATACAGCTGCGATGCTATAATATTCAGGAGATATTTACGGGAGATGACATGCTCCTGACTGATATGATGCCGGGAAGCAGTTCCTTAAAGCAGTGCCCGTATCTTGTGTTCTCTCTGCTTACCAAGGAACAGATCGAGAGCTATTGCGGTAATATTATTGACTTTATTATCAAGACCATCGACCTGAATGGTTATGTATACGGTGTATTCGATGAGGCGAAGATTCTTTGTGATGCAGAGGTAGATTACAAATTCCCGCATGAGCTTTTCATTTATGGTTACAACAGGGATGAGGAAGTGTTTTATGTTGGTGATTTTACATTCCAGGATCATTACTCATATAATACAGTTTCTTTCTCTGATGTGGAGCGCGGATATGATGTTATCACTGCACAGGAAGATCATATGTTTAAGGATGATTACAAGGGCAAGAGAGGTCTGTATGTAATTATCAAGAATACAGAGACACCGGTATATGAACTGGATATAGAGCTTGTAAAGCAGAATCTGAAAGAGTACCTCAATTCCATGGACAGTAAAGACCATTTCCGCATGATGAGAAACAGATTCGATGATACAGTGTTCGGTATCAAGGTATATGATAAGGTGCTTTCTCAGATTGATAAACAGCTTCATGCTGAGGAGCCTGATTTCGATATCAGAGCACTTCATGTAATGTATGATCATAAGAAGCTGATGTATGAGAGACTCAAATATCTCATGAATCATGGATTCCTGAAGTATAATCAGGATACGCTGGATGAGTATGAAACGGTTGTTGTCAATATGCTCACAGCCAGAAATCTTCTTGTCAGAATATCCATTACAGGAGAGATAGAGTCATCTGTAAGATTTAAGACTTATCTGGATGCTGCAAAAGAGAAGGAGATCGGTATTCTCTTTAAGGTACTTGCGGAGCTTGAGGAAAACTAAGTACGAATAGGATGCTGAGTATGAGGGTGGCGCACCGTAAATGATGCACCACCCTTTTATAACATAATGGAGGCATTGGACCATGTCAGCGATACGGGTTATTGTCAGAAAAGTGCATACGGATTATATGGAGAACAATTATGATCGTCTGATCGAAATGCTGTATCCGGAACGCAGGACCGCGGTGAGACGGCTGCGCAACAGGAGTGCGGCGCTGGTATCATTGGCAGCGGGACTGCTGCTGCAGGATGTAGCTCAAAAAGAGTTGGGAATCAGGCCGGAGGATCTTGTCGTGGCAAGAGAGGAGTATGGAAAACCATATATAGAAGGACATATGGATTTCTGCTATAACATATCCCATTCGGGTGATTATGTGGTGCTTGCATATGGAGAGATGCCTGTCGGCGTGGATATAGAGCAGATACGGGAGCATGATCTCGATGTTGCAAAACGTTGCTTTACAGCAGAGGAAAATGAATATATACTGCATGGCTACCGGGAAGGAAGGGGAAGACTGGAGAGCGCTACAGAGTATGAGCGTTTCTTTCAGATATGGACGATGAAGGAGAGTTATCTGAAGCTCATCGGAAAAGGCATCAGCATCCCGCTTAATTCATTTGAAGTAAGCCCATACAGTATGCGGGTAGAGGGAACGGATTACAGCTTTGATGGAAGAGGGATTAGTGATTATCACATCTCAGTATGCGCGGAGGATACAAGTGAGATCGTCTATATCTTCGAGGAACGGGAACCACAGCTCTGAGTCATGTGTATGCCATACAAGGAGATATGTCCAGACTACACAGTGTCATACGGCGAGACATGTATTTCATGAAAATGTTCTTGACAAAGAACTATATATATTGTACAATTACCACTGTTGCAAATCATAGTTGGATTTGCAGGATATAGGGAATGTGCGGTTGTAGCTCAGCTGGATAGAGCACTTGGCTACGGACCAAGGTGTCGGGAGTTCGAATCTTCTCAGCCGCGTATAGCAAGGCAGATAAGTTTATCTTATCTGCCTTTTGTAGTAGGTAAAATAGAAAACAGATAAATAAAAAGCAGATAAGATAAACTTATCTGCTTCATTTCGCTGGGCTACAAGGATTCGAACCTTGAAATGCTGGAGTCAGAGTCCAGTGCCTTACCATTTGGCGATAGCCCATCACAAGGACATATTATAAGCGATGTCTCTGAAAATTGCAAGTACTTTTTTAAAAAAATTAAATGTTTGACAAACATGTAGAAATGCTATATCATTTCACATGTTACAGACATTTTACTGGTAACTTGTTCTTGTAGATTTTATGGTTTATTTTGTGCAGAACAGGAAATGCTATTCATGGCCTATTGCAAAACGATTATCAGTTATAGAGAGATGTATTGGTTTACTTTGTGATGGAGGAAGAGTATGAGTAACGTTATATATGTGGTTCCGTGGGCTATATGCGATACTGACAGTATATATGTAAAAAAAGTGAGCAGTGATACCGTTGATGCGCCTGAGAAGGGTGCACAGGTATGGGACTGGTGTATCAGAGATGTCATTCCGAATCCTGACAAGCGAAGTAAGGATGTATATGTGATCATTGATGTATATAACGGATATAAGGAGAAACTGAACGAAAAGGGAATGTCGGTGTTTGCATTAAATAATTCGGTGGACAGGCTGTTGGAATGCGGATTTGTGAAAGCGACAGATACTGAGAATGAGTATATCAGAACGAAGGTTTTGAAATTAGACAAAAAATCAGGACAGAAAAAGTCCAGATAGAATATATTGACATGAGATGAGACCACTGTGCGGTGGTCTTATTCATTACAGGGAGATGTGAATGCCGGATCGGTGTCACATTATGTTATAACAGAAAGGACGGAATAACACATGAAGATCGGAGAATGGAATACATTGAAGGTCATACGTTCCAAGGAGCATGGCATATATCTTGGAGAGGATGGAAGTGCAACGGCGGAGACTGTGCTGCTCCCGAGAAAACAGGTTCCGGAGGGGATAAAGGCAGGAGCTGTACTTGATGTGTTTATCTACAGGGATTCACAGGACAGATTGATTGCGACGACCAACAGGCCATATATCACCATGGGGGAGATCTGCAAACTGAAGGTCAACAGTGTAACACCCATCGGCGCTTTTATGGACTGGGGGCTGGAAAAGGATATATTGTTGCCGTTTAAAGAACAGACCGCAAAGGTCTGCGAGGGCAAAGAATATCTGGTCAGGATGTATGCTGACAAATCAGAGCGTCTGTGTGTATCCATGAAGCTGTATGGACATCTCAGACCGGTAGAGGGTTATGAGAAGGGCCAGACCTTTACCGGAACGGTGTACGAATATAAGAAGGGCATGGGAGCATTTGTGGCTATCGATGACATGTATTCAGGTCTTATCCATGAGAATGAGCTCTTCAGCCGTGTGGTGGTTGGAGATGAGGTGCATGGACGTATCGTAAATATCCGGGAGGATGGGAAAGCAGATCTTAGTATGCGTGAGCCGGCGTACAGACAGATGAATGAGGATAGCGAGATGGTATACGATATAATCAAAAGCTATCAGGGAGTTCTCCCATTTACAGATAAGGCAGATGCGGAGCGTATCAAAAAGGAATTCGGGCTCAGTAAAAATGCGTTTAAACGCGCAGTGGGACATCTTTTGAAAGAGAAGCGTATCATAATTACAGAGAATACAATAGAGTTGACAGACAAATAAAAGGAGGAATTATTATGAAAAAAATTATTTCAACACCGAAGGCACCGGCAGCAATCGGACCTTATTCACAGGCTGTAGTTGTAGGAGATATGATCTATACGTCAGGTATGATTCCAATTATCCCGGAAACCGGGGAGCTTGAGACGGGTGATATCAAGGCACAGGCCAGACAGGCCATTGGCAACCTGGTGACATTGCTCGAAGAGGCAGGGTCTAACGCTGATTCAGTTATAAAAACCACCGTTTTTATCAAGGATATGAATGATTTTGCAGCGGTCAATGAGGTTTATGCTTCTTTTTTTAAGGAGAATTGTCCTGCACGCTCATGCGTGGAGGTAGCGAGACTTCCGAAGGATGTTCTGATTGAGATTGAAGCAGTGGCAGTAATGGCATAGCTAAGTCGCAGATGTGCATATACGATATGGTGAATAATGAACGAGAAGATTTTTTTATTCCTGTGTATTATATATAGTGTTTATAATGTTATTGTAATATTTACATATGGATATGACAAATATCAGGCCAAAAAGGACAGATGGCGGATCCCGGAGAGGCGTCTCATGGGGATGGCTTTCTTCTTCGGCGGGCCGGGGGCTTTTCTGGGCATGCAGATATTTCGTCACAAAACAAAACATCTGCAGTTTGAGATACTTGTACCGATCTTTATGCTTCTTCAGACGATTGGATGGGTGATCGCAGCCAGAATTGTACTGTGATCTTCACAATAAGTAGCTGCTATAAACTTTTTCTTGCATAATTATATATGAGTGGTAAAATGAACATATATATGTTGATAAAACTAGGGAAAGGAAGAATGAGAGATGAGTAAGGATATCGACTGGTCAAATCTCGGATTTGGTTATATTCAGACAGATAAGAGATTTGTATCCAATTATAAGAACGGCGCATGGGATGAGGGAGTCCTGACAGATGATGCCACGGTAACTATGAGTGAGTGTGCATGTGTATTACAGTATGCACAGACATGTTTTGAGGGATTAAAGGCATATACTACAGAGGATGGACACATTGTATGTTTCCGTCCGGATCTGAATGCAAGCAGAATGGCTGATACCTGTAAAAGACTGGAGATGCCTGTATTTCCTGAGGACAAGTGGGTAGATGCGATCGTGAAGGTCGTTGAGGCTAATGCAGATTATGTTCCACCTTATGGTTCAGGTGCGACACTTTATATCAGACCGTACATGTTTGGAAGCAATGCGGTAATCGGCGTAAAGCCTGCTGAGGAGTATCAGTTCAGAGTATTCTGTACACCTGTTGGCCCATATTTTAAGGGTGGCGCAAAGCCTATTGTAATCAGGGTATCTGATTTCGATAGAGCAGCCCCACACGGAACAGGCCATATCAAGGCGGGACTTAACTATGCGATGAGTCTGCATGCAATTGTAGATGCACACAATCAGGGATTTGCTGAGAATATGTATCTGGATGCTGCCACGCGTACCAAGGTTGAGGAGACAGGTGGTGCGAACTTTATCTTTATTACCAAGGATGGCAAGCTCGTCACACCGAAGTCTGACAGTATTCTTCCGTCTATCACCCGTCGTTCTCTGATGGTCGTGGCAGAGAAGTATCTGGGTATGACTGTAGAACACAGAGAAGTATATTTTGATGAAGTAAAGGATTTTGCAGAGTGTGGTCTGTGTGGTACAGCAGCAGTTATCTCACCGGTAGGCAAGATCGTAGATCATGGAAAGGAGATCTGCTTCCCGAGCGGAATGGACGAGATGGGACCTGTGACCAAGAAATTGTATGATACCCTGACCGGTATCCAGATGGGCCGCATCGAAGCTCCGGAAGGCTGGATCAAAGTGATAAAATAATAGAATGAAGATATTGACAATTACAATTCCGTGCTATAATTCACAGAATTATATGAGAAAATGCATCGAGAGTGCATTGGCTGGAGGGGAGGATGTAGAGATTCTCATTGTAGATGATGGCTCTACAGATGATACAGCTGCAATTGCCGACGAATATGAGGCAAGATACCCGGGGATCGTGAGAGCTCTGCACAAAGAGAACGGTGGACATGGCGATGCTGTCAACTGGGGGATCGCACATGCGACCGGGGCTTACTTCAAGGTGGTCGACAGTGATGACTGGCTGGATGCAGAAGCATATCAGAAGATATTGAAGATATTAAAAAAAGTCGTTGAGGAGGGGCATGAGCTCGATCTTCTTCTGACGAATTACATATATGACAAGGTGGGCAGGCGCTGGAAGAGGGTCATGCGTTATAGACATGCGCTTCCTGCCAATCGTATTATAAGCTGGGATACATGCAGGATCCATTTTAATAAGTTTCAGTATGTTCTGATGCATTCTGTTATTTACCGTACAGAATTGCTCAGGGTGTGTGGATTGGAGTTGCCAAAACATACTTTTTACGTGGATAACATTTTTTTGTTCAAGCCGATGATTCATGTCAGAAAGCTGATGTATGTCAATGCGGATCTGTATCATTATTATATAGGAAGAGAAGGACAGTCCGTTAATGAGCAGACTATGATCAGACGCATCGATCAGCAGCTTGCGGTCAACAGAACACTGATAGAATTCTTCAGTGCAAACAAGCCGGAGAATAAGCAGATGTACAAGTTCCTTCTGCAATATCTGGATATGATGATGTGCGTGGCTTCGGTTATGTGTATTGTTTCTAAGGACAGGGAGCTTCTGTGTAAAAAGAAAGAACTATGGAATTATCTTAAGAAAACGGACAAAAAATTATATCGACAGCTTCGCACAACGATATTTGGAATAGGAATGAATCTCCCGGGCAGAGTGGGAAGGTTTATCTCGGTAAGCGGATATCGTATTATGCAGAAGTTATTTGGATTCAATTAAATAATATCGGATATTATAAGACAGGGTGCGTATGATATACACACCCTGTTGTTATATTATTCTGTTACAGGTGCTTCTTTTTTACACCAGTTTGGAACATATACGATCAGATACATGATGGCGGCAAGTGCAAAGCCTCCGATTACATCTGCGACTGAATGCTGTTTCAGAAAAACGGTCGACAGTATAATTAAAACTGAGAGAACGGATGCGGATATTTTGATCCATGTATGTTTTTTCATCCCCTCGCTCTTTAGCAGGGCGATCAGGCAACCCAGTGTATTGAATACATGTATGCTTGGAAAGACATTTGTACTCGTGTCTGTCTGGCGAAGCATACGAACCAGATCTGCGCAGAAGTTATCGCGATAGGAGATATCCTGTCTGAGATTGAGTCCGTTTGGCCAGACAGTGCATAAAATAAGAAATATCGTCATTCCGATAAACAGAAAAGCGCACGCCTGATAATATTCGCGTTTGGAGTAAAAAAATTCATATATCATAACGGCTGGAACGAATAAAAACCAGAGAAAATACGGAATAATAAAATATTCGCAGAATGGGATGCGGTCATCGATAGCCATATGTATCACGTTAAATTCGGTTGTAACATGCTGCTCAAGCCACATAAACCATGGCATATACAGAAGAATGTAGAGCAATGTCCATGCATGACCATATTTTTTGAGAAAATCCTTCATCTTGTGTGTCTCCTTTTTGATTGCGTTGTCTGCCGGGGATGCCGGCAAGACGGCAGGATAAGTGTAATTATATAATGTTTGCGTGTTATTTACAATCAAAAATGGATATATTCCTGTTTGTTCACACTTTTATCATATTCATATGGTAAATTATGAGATATCTATTGGGGTGGAATTGTCATATATTGTTAATTGCGTACAGTATATGATAACAGAACCCCTTGTTTTTTGCTTTATTAGAATGAATAATATTTGGAAAGAGGCGTGAACATGATAAGAATTTTTAGAAATCTGGGCAGAAAAGAATGGCTCCTGGCAGGATTGAGTCTGATCTTTATTGTGGCTCAGGTGTGGCTGGAACTCAGACTTCCTGACTACATGAAGGAGATCACGGCACTGGTGACCATGGAGGGCAGCGAGATGTCGGATATACTGACTGCGGGAGGAAAAATGCTGCTCTGTGCTTTTGGCAGTCTGATCTCCGCAGTGGTCGTTGCGATATGCGCTTCCAGGATCGCATCTAATTTTAGCGCTGCTGTCAGGGAAAAGCTTTTTGATAAGGTACAGTCATTTTCCATGGAGGAGATAGGACGTTTTTCAACAGCGAGCCTTATTACACGTTCTACAAATGATGTGACACAGGTCCAGATGCTTATTGTCATGGGACTTCAGGCAATGATCAAGGCGCCGATTATGGCAGTGTGGGCAATCATCAAGATATCCGATAAAAGCTGGCAGTGGACAATGTCGACAGCGATTGCAGTTGCGATATTGCTTGTCATTGTCAGTGTTGCAGTTGGGCTGGCTTTGCCGAAGTTCAAGGCTCTGCAGGCACTTACTGATGATCTGAACAGGGTGACCCGGGAAAATCTGTCAGGCATCAATGTGGTGAGGGCATATAATGCAGAGAAATATCAGGAGGACAAGTTTGAGACGGTAAATGAAAAACTGACAGATACGCACCTGTTTACGTCAAAGGTGATGGCGGGTCTTATGCCATGCATTATGCTGGTCATGAACGGACTTTCGCTGGCCATATACTGGATTGGTGCTTTTCTGATCGATCAGGCCAATATGATGGACAAGCTGGGTCTGTTCTCTGATATGGTCGTTTTTTCATCCTATGCCATGCAGGTAGTTATGTCATTTATGATGCTTGTTATGATATTTATCATGCTGCCGCGTGCATCCGTCGCTGCAAAACGTATTCTTGAAGTGCTGGATACGGAAGCCACGATAGAGGATGGAACCAGGACAGAAGGAGAAAAAGGAGTCAAGGGAGAAATCTGCTTCCGCAACGTTTCTTTCCGATATCCTGATGCAGAGGAAAATGTATTATCCAATATTTCTTTTACGGCCAGACAGGGAGAGACCATCGCGTTTATTGGTGCCACCGGCTGTGGTAAAAGTACGCTGATTAATCTGATTCCCCGGTTTTATGATGTGACTGAAGGGGAAGTTCTGGTAGATGGATGCAATGTAAAGGAATATACACAGAAGAGCCTGCATAATAAGATCGGGTATGTATCGCAGAAGGCTTTCCTTTTCTCGGGAACTGTCTCTGAGAACGTTGCCTACGGAGATAATGGACAGGGAAAAAGCTTCAGAGGAGATATAGAGGCTGCTGTCAGGACAGCACAGGCCAGGGAATTTGTTGAGAATGAAAATGTTGGCTACGACGGGTATGTCGCCCAGGGTGGTAATAATTTTTCGGGTGGACAGAAACAGAGATTGTCCATTGCGAGAGCTGTATGCAGGAAACCGGAGATATTTATATTTGACGATTCGTTTTCAGCTCTGGATTATAAGACTGACCGGGTGCTGCGTAATACATTGAAGCATGACTGCAGGAATGCGACGAAGCTTATCGTGGCACAGAGGATCGGAACGATCAAGGATGCCGATAAGATCATCGTTTTAGATGAAGGCGAGATGGTCGGAATCGGAACACATGATGAGTTGATGAAGAACTGTGAAGTTTACAGGCAGATTGCATATTCACAGCTGTCAAAGGAGGAGCTTGCATAATGGAACAGAAAGAATATCAGATGGGAAGTATAAAACAGCCTCCGAGACGGAGAGGACCTATGGGCGGACATGGTCCCATGGGCGGACACGGAGGAGAAAAAGCACAGAATTTTAAAGAAACATGGGGTAAACTGCTTCTTTACAGCAAAAAATACTGGGGTGCAATGATCTTTGCAATCGTGTGTGCCGGCGTGGGAACGGTCCTTACACTTCTGGGGCCGGATAAGCTCTCTGAATTAACGGATCTGATCACAGAAGGGATTGCAACAGGGATAGATATGGAGGGCATAAAAGCCATAGGAATTACACTGGTGATCTATTATAGTGTGAGTGCCGTGCTCTCGTTGTTGCAGCATCTTACTATGGCGCTGGTTACCCAGCAGATATCCAAGGGGTTTAGAACGGGAATCTCTGTAAAGATCAACAGACTGCCGATGTGGTATTACAATAAGACCTCGACCGGCGATGTATTGTCCAGAGTAACAAACGATGTGGATACGATAGCACAGTCGTTTAATCAGAGCATGGGTAATCTTGTGAGTGCAGTTACACTTCTGATCGGTTCTCTGGTCATGATGATCAAAACTGATGTGGTCATGACCATCACTGCAGTTCTGGCAACTTTTATCGGATTTGCATTTATGATGATCATTATGAGCAGATCACAGAAATATTTTGCAAGGCAGCAGATGCACCTTGGTGAGATAAATGGGCATGTAGAGGAAATATATGCTGGACATACGGTTGTTAAAGCGTATAATGGGGAGGAGAGTGCCAGAAAGAAATTTGAAGAGATGAACAATAATCTCAGAGACAGCGCCTTCAAAGCGCAATGTCTGTCAGGGCTTATGATGCCGCTTATGGGATTTATCGGTAATTTTGGCTATGTTGCAGTCTGTATCGTAGGCGCGATGCTAACAATGAATGATAAGATTTCTTTTGGCGTTATTGTTGCATTCATGATGTATGTCAGGTACTTTACACAGCCCCTCAACCAGATTGCGCAGGCAGCACAGGCACTTCAGTCTGCTGCGGCAGCCGGAGAGCGTGTATTCGAGTTCCTGGAGGCTGAGGAGATGGAGGATGAGAGCAGCAAGCAGAAAAAACTGGAGAACACCAGAGGCGAAGTGCGCTTTGAACATGTAAAATTCGGCTATAAGGGAACTGATAAGACGATCATACATGATTTCTCGGCGGTAGCAAAACCGGGGCAGAAGATCGCCATTGTGGGTCCTACCGGTGCAGGCAAGACAACCATGGTGAATCTGCTGATGCGTTTTCATGAGATTGATTCCGGTGATATCAGGATCGATGGCGTATCTATCCGGGATATGAGCCGCGAGGAGGTGCATTCACAGTTTTGTATGGTATTGCAGGATACATGGCTGTTTGAGGGAACTGTGAGAGAGAATCTGGTCTATTGCACCGAGGGCGTAAGCGACGAAAAGATAGAAGCGGCCTGCAAGGCGGTGGGACTGCACAGATTTGTCAGGTCTCTGCCAAAGGGGTATGATACGATCCTGAATGATCAGGTGAATCTGTCACAGGGACAAAAACAGCAGCTTACCATAGCCCGGGCCATGATCGCAGACAGACCTATGCTGATACTGGATGAGGCAACCAGTTCCGTGGATACAAGAACAGAGCTGATCATACAGAAAGCAATGGACGAGTTGATGGAGAACAGGACATCTTTTGTCATCGCACATCGTCTGTCGACCATTAAGAATGCGGATCTGATACTGGTGTTGAAGGATGGAGATATTATAGAGAGCGGAACGCACGAGGCGCTTCTTGCACAGGGCGGATTCTATGCGGATCTGTATAACAGTCAGTTTGAGCAGGCATCATAAAAAGCATACGGAGGAGGAGAACAGAAATTATGAAAATCGCAATCTATGACACAAAACCATATGACAGAGAGTGGTTTGAAAAAAAGAAGCCGGAAGATTTTGAGGTACATTATTTTGAGACGAGATTATCTGAGAGAACAGCAAAGCTGGCAGAAGGTTTCGAAGTGGTCTGTGCCTTTGTGAATGATGAGATAGGAAAAAATACAATTGATATCTTGTATAAAGCAGGTGTCAGATTGATTGCCATGCGGTGTGCCGGTTATAATAATGTTGATATGAAGGCAGCGTACGGCAAGATACATGTAGTCAGAGTGCCGGCATATTCTCCATATGCAGTTGCTGAGCATGCTATGGCTCTTCTGCAATGTCTGAACAGAAAGATACACAGGGCATACAACAGGACAAGGGAAGGCAATTTTACCTTGAACGGTCTGAATGGATTTGATCTGCATGGAAAAACCGTAGGTGTTGTGGGAACAGGTAAGATTGGTAAGATATTTATCGATATATGTAAGGGCTTCGGTATGAATGTACTGGCATATGATCTGTATCCTGACAAGAATCTGGATGTAAAGTATGTAAGCAAAGAGGAATTACTGCAGCAGAGTGATATTATTTCTCTGCATTGTCCGCTTACAGATCAGACATACCATTTTATTGATGAGAACAGCATTGAGATCATGAAAGAAGGTGCCTTTCTGATCAATACGTCCAGAGGTGCTCTTGTGAAAAAAGAGGCCCTGTTGGATGGCTTGAGAAGTAAGAAACTGGGAGCAGCCGGTCTGGATGTGTACGAGGAGGAAGCGGAATATTTCTTTGAGGATTTTTCAAATGATATCATAGAAGATGATGTTCTGGCACTTCTGATATCCATGCCAAATGTGATCGTGACTTCACATCAGGCTTTCCTTACAAATGAAGCATTGATGAACATTGCTGAGACAACATATGAGAATATACAGGCATATGCAGATGGTGGAGCACTTAAAAATGAGATATGTTATTGCATGGAGTCTCATAAGAAACATGATATATGTCTGAAAGAAAAGAACGGGCGTTGCTTTTAAGCAACACCCGTTTTCTCTATAAGTATTGTATATTAAGATAATTCACAGGAAATCTGTTTTTTGATCAGATAGTTGTTTTTTCCTGATATTTTTACTTCGTATAATGCTTCGTCTGCCGTGCGCACCAGTTCACGGTAATTCGTGATGACATCTTCTGTGATGATTCCTCCGATACTGCCGCTGATGGAGCCAGCCTGCTTGACGTCGATGCCGGATATTCTGTCGTTGATCCGGGCGGCGAGCTGGCATACACTGTCATAGTCAGCATGTTTAATAAATATGAGGAATTCATCGCCGCCGAAACGCCCTGCAAAAATATCATTCGAGATATATTCCTTTAAAATTGCACTCACACTGCACAGTATATCATCACCGAACAGATGACCACAGGTATCGTTCACGTTTTTAAAGCCATCCAGATCAAGCATAAGCAGAGCAGATGAATCTCTGCAGGCGCTGCTGTGCCTGTAAAGTTCAACTTTGGAGCGGAATGTACTTCTGTTATCAAGTCCTGTCAGGGGGTCCTTGTTGGCGATCTCAATCAGATCTCCGGCATGATCGTACATGTTTCTGGCTTTTTCAAGCTCCTGTTCAAGCTGCTTCTGATAACTGATATCTATCAGAACAGCGAGATATACCGGATATCCATCCTGACTGCCGACATATTTTCCCTCCCAGTGGATCCAGACATCCTTGCCGGTGACTTTGTTGGAAGTCTTGTATTCCAGAATGATATCTTCCTGATTAGGTGTTTTTTTCTTTACGATCTCGGACACGGCTTTTTTCTGGGCATCCGTAAATCTTGCGATGGAGCCATCCTTGTAATCATATGGTGTGGTGCCAAGGAGTTCATAGAATTTGCTGTTTGCCTCCAGGATATCCATTTTATCATTAATCAGATATTTTACGACGGCACCCGGGATGTTATCGTAGATAATGGACTTCTCATATTGCTCCGTCTTGAATCTGGTTATATCATAAAATAATCCGTCAATGACAGGAATATCACCCTGATGTCCGATGACATCAAAGACTGCATGAAGCCATCTGATATCGGAATTTTTGGTGTAAATTCTGAATTCGAGTTCGTTGATTGATTTATCTTGGTGCAGCAGTGTAATAAGATTATTGTGGTCGATGCCCTGCATGTTACTGCGGCATTTGTTGCCACACTGTGTTATAAACTCTTCCCGAGTGTATCCGGAGAGTGCATAAAAACCATCATCCCCGTCTAGAATTGTGAAATCATTGTCCAGTAATAATTTGGCGCGTCCCCCCGTTATCATGATCAGCACACCTCATTTCTCGTTAGTTTACTTTATTTAGTATAACACAAAATGTGCCCGTTGAAAATTAAATGTTTATTTAGTAGTAATATGTGATATCCGGCTATTAGAATTTTAAATAAAAAAGTATAAAAAAAACTTGCCATTATTCCGACTATATGGTAATATCTAACTCTGTGATATATTTTATATATTCCTTGCTTCCGGGGATGCCGGAGGCCATTAGACCATAAGGAGGTGCAATAACATGAACAAGTATGAATTAGCGTTGGTTGTTAGTGCAAAGATCGATGATGACGCTAGAGCAGCAGCTGTCGAGAAGGCGAAAGCTATTATCGAAAAAGCCGGCGGTACTGTTACTAACGTTGACGACTGGGGTAAGAAGAGATTAGCTTACGAGATTCAGAAGATGAAGGAAGGCTACTATTACTTTATTCAGTTCGATGGCAATGCTGACAGTCCTGCTCAGGTAGAGGCTAATGTTCGTATTATGGAATCTGTTATCAGATATCTTTGTGTTAGACAGGACGCAGAGTAGTGTCAGATAAGGAGGAATTCCGATGAACAAAGTAATTTTGATGGGTCGTTTAACACGTGATCCGGAGGTTAGATATTCACAGGCAGCAGAGCCTTTGGCAATTGCCAGGTATACACTGGCAGTTGATAGAAGATTTCAGAGAAGAGATGCTGGCGGCAATGATCAGACGGCAGATTTTATCTCCTGTGTAGCATTTGGCAGACAGGGTGAATTTGCTGAGAAGTACTTAAGACAGGGTACAAAGATCGCGATTACCGGCAGGATCCAGACAGGAAGTTATACCAATAGAGATGGTAATAAGGTTTATACGACAGAAGTTGTTGTTGAGGAGCAGGAGTTTGCTGAGAGCAAGGCTGCATCGGGCAACGGCGGCAATGGTGGATATCAGTCGGGAGACAGACCTGCACCGGATAATGCGAGTGCAGAAGGTTTCATGAGTATTCCGGAAGGAATAGAGAACGATTTACCATTTAAGTAAAATGGAGGGTAAATAAAATGGCTTATAATAAGACAGAGAAGAGCGATCGTGCAGACGCTCCTATGAAGAGAAGACCGATTCGTAGAAGAAAAAAGGTTTGCGTTTTTTGTGCAGACAAGAATTCTGTTATTGACTATAAGGATGTGAATAAGCTCAAGAGATACATCTCTGAGAGAGGTAAGATTCTTCCTAGAAGAATTACCGGTAACTGTGCAAAGCATCAGAGAGCACTTACAGTTGCAATCAAGAGAGCCAGACACGTTGCTATTATGCCATATGTAGTTGATTAATACGAGACATACAGAGAGTCATCAGTTAATAGCTGATGGCTCTTTTTTGCTATCATTATGGATTGACAGATAGAGGGACATGTATGGTACAATCAATATAAAATGATGCAATAAAAACAATTTCCTATGCATTGTCTATAATGTATTTATGGAATATAGATCCGTCGTCGTGCATGGGATTAACGAATGTATTTGATAAAATGCTTTCGGTTGGTCATTTCGTTTTATCGAGATGACCGGCTTTTTGTAGGAGAGGAATTTGCTGCTTATGGCAACGGAAAAGGGTAGGGTAAAGATTTCAGAGGAATTAATGGAGCGGGTGGTAAGTGGAGATGATGCTGCATTTGAAGAACTGTATTATCTTACTTATCGTCCTTTATATGCTTTTTTGCTTTCTATGACAATGAATCAGCAGGATGCTGAAGATATTATGCAGGAGACCTATCTGAGGATAAGGGCTGCAGCACATTTGTATAAGGAACATGGCAATCCTATGGCCTGGATCATGAAGATCGGTAAGAATCTGTATCTTATGAAGCGGCGGGGTGAGAAAACGGGACAAATCGACAGTTTTGAGGATCATGATAATGAGACAGGGGTTTCTCTGGATAATATAAGTGAAGCGGAGGACAGAATACTTCTTCAGTATTTGTTCCAGAAGATATCAGGGGAAGAACGCGATATCATAATCATGCATGTATCGATGGGATTGAAGTACAGGGAGATCGCAGATTATATGCATATCCCGATCGGTACGGTATTGTCCAAGTACCACAGGGCTATGCGGACACTTCAGAAAATTATGGAATCAGAGTAAAGGAGGCATAACATGTATAAAATATTGAAACAGACGATCAACAGAGAGTTAGACATGACAGCTCCTGATATATTTCATGATCTGAAGAATAAGAAAATTCGTCCGATCGAGAGTGAAAAGGAACTCTTCTCAGAGCTGGATGAAAGGGACAGGAGTGATACCGCATCCTATCGTGGAAATAATTTTTATAATACATACAGAAACGTGCTCGGAGCCTGCGCTGCAGTGCTTATGCTTATAATCATATTCTGTGGATCCGCCGCGCTGCGCAACAGGACGACGGATTATGTTATCCTGGATATTAATCCGAGCATTTGCATCGAGCTGACGAATGATCATAAGGTAAAATCCATATATGCCCTGAATGAAGACGGGAAAAAGATCGTTGCAGGTATAACGGAAGATGAAACTTTGTCGACGGCACTGGAGAAGATCATTCTGGAGATGAACAAGGAACAATATTTTGATGGCTCCAGAGCTCCGCTTTTGATAAGCCATTGTTATAAAAAGGAGTCCGCCGTACTTGATAAAGAGATCCAGAGTGAATTGAACAGGATCTGTGCGGATAATAATATAAAAGTATCAGTCATTTATCAGAGATTTCATAAGGATAAGGCAGCAGATAAGAAAGCGAGACAGAAGGGTGTTTCTGTCGGAAAATATACATTTGTACAGTCACTTGAAGAGCGATATCATGTGGACGGTCATGCACTTTATACTGCTAATATGAAAGATATTATTACAAAGCTGGAGCAGGAGAATATAGATATTTATGTTGATCCTTCCTTTGATGTTGTGGTGAATAATGAACAGGACAGTGAGCCGGACAGCTCCACAACGGCAGAACAGGAGAGTGTTACGAAGGGAAATACTACAACACAGACTGAGAAGAAGGATAGCAGCTCAGAAGAAAAGACAGATGCAAAAAAGGATGATACAAAAGATAATTCCGGCAAAGAACAAAAGGAGAACGACAAAGAAAAGACGGATAAAAAGGATAAGAATGACAAAACAGACGATAAAAATGTGTCAGGTGCAGTGGATGATGAGTCCGGAACAGCCAATAATACTGAGATAGGAACAGCCGGGGATGATGTTGAGGGAGCAACAACAGAGACGGATGCAATCGATACAGGTGCGACTGAAAATGCGTCCACAGAATCAGAGACACCGGAAAGCACATCAACTGAAACAGAAGATCCCGGATCAGGAACTACAGAAAGCACAAGTACGGAGAGTACAGAAGTGGAGGACAATGCTGAGGGAGAATTTATTGAATCGACAGAATATCAGACCACAGAAGAGATGTCCGAAGAGATGATAGAGATTGGCGCCCTGGATATGTTTATTGAGATTCCGTATCTGTAAAGGGATTCTGATATGACCCGACAAATATATGGCGATGTATTCTCTGCGTTTTGTATTTACAAAGTCACGACAGATGTGCTAAAATTCAGTGGATGCATGATAACAGGCAGACTGCAGTATATTATGTGGTCTGCCATTTATAAAGGGAGTGAGATTATGGCAGTACATTTCACAAAGATGGAAGGGCTTGGAAATGATTATGTATATGTCAATTGTTTTAAGGAACAGATAGATGATCCGGCTGAGTTTGCCATCAAAGTCAGCGACAGACATTTTGGGATCGGCTCAGACGGTCTTATTATGATTAAACCATCGGAACAGGCGGATTTTACTATGGATATGTACAATGCAGATGGTTCACGCTCAGAGATGTGCGGAAACGGAATTCGCTGTGTCGGTAAGTATGTGTACGATTATGGACTTACTGACAAGACAGAACTTGCGATAGAGACCCTTGCAGGAATCAAATATCTGAAGCTTGATGTGGAGGGAAGATCTGCAGAGGACCGTGGTAAGGTCAGCATGGTCACCGTCAATATGGGAGCACCGATCCTTGTGCCGGATGATATTCCGGTCATTTGTCCGGATGCCGGTGACGTGGTGAAGGATTATCCGGTCAATATAGGCGGGGAGGAATACAATATTACCTGTGTCTCCATGGGGAATCCGCATTGTGTGACATTTGTAGATTCTGTGGATGATTTCCCGATTGAGAAAGCAGGTCCGTTATTTGAAAATAATGCCATGTTCCCAAGACGTGTCAATGCAGAATTTGTAGAGGTTGTAAGCAGAGATTATATGAAGATGCGTGTCTGGGAGAGAGGTACGGGAGAGACGCTGGCATGTGGAACAGGAACCTGTGCATCTGTTGTGGCATCTATTTTAAATGGAAAAACAAACGACACAGTCACCGTCAGACTCCTTGGAGGAGAACTGATCATCAGGTGGGACAGGGAACAAAACATCGTTTATATGACAGGACCTGCGAAGACTGTTTTTGATGGTGTGATAGAGCTATAAAAATTAAAATACAATTTCAGGAGGACAAAACATGTTTAAGGTTAACGAAAATTATTTAAAGCTTCCGGGAAGTTATCTTTTTTCTACAATAGGAAAAAAGGTTCGTGAATTTCAGGCTGCCAATCCTGATAAAGAGGTAATCAGGCTGGGAATAGGAGATGTAACACAACCATTGGCACCGGCGATCATCGAAAGACTCCACTCTGCAGTTTCTGAGATGGGTGTTCAGGAGACATTTAAGGGATATGCACCGGATCTCGGATATGAGTTCTTGAGAAGTGCCATTGTAAAAAATGATTATAAGGCAAGGGGCGTTGATATCGATATTGATGAGGTATTTGTCAGTGATGGCGCGAAGTGTGATTCCGGTAATATTCAGGAGATATTTGCCCTGGATAATAAGATCGCAGTATGTGACCCTGTATATCCTGTATATGTAGATTCTAATGTAATGGCTGGAAGAACCGGCAGTTATGATGCAGATACCGGTCTCTGGAGTGATGTGATCTATATGCCTTGCAGGGAGGAAAATGGTTTTGCACCGGAGCTCCCTGAGGAGACTCCTGATATCATTTATCTCTGCTTCCCGAATAATCCGACAGGTGCAACGATTACAAAAGACCAGCTGCAGAAATGGGTAGACTACGCAAATGAAAAGAAGTCCGTTATCATATATGATGCAGCATATGAGGCATACATCAGTGAGGAGGATGTTCCGCACACGATCTATGAGTGTGATGGTGCGAAGACATGTGCCATAGAGCTCAGAAGTTTTTCAAAGAATGCAGGGTTTACCGGTACAAGACTTGGATTTACAGTTGTTCCTAAGGCGCTTAAGAGTGCGGATGGTGTTGCGCTCAATCCATTGTGGGCAAGAAGACATGGAACGAAATATAATGGTGCTCCATATATCGTGCAGGCTGCAGGAGAGGCTGTTTATTCGGATGAAGGCAAGAAACAGACTGCAGAGCAGATCGCTTATTATATGAACAATGCAAAGTATATCTACGAGGGCTTAAAGGCAGCGGGCTACAGTGTATCAGGCGGCGTGAATGCCCCATATATCTGGCTTAAGACACCTGACAATATGACTTCATGGGAATTCTTTGATTATCTGTTGGAAAATGCGAATGTTGTGGGAACACCTGGATCAGGATTCGGACCAAGTGGAGAGGGATATTTCCGACTGACTGCATTTGGTACCTATGAGAATACAGTAAAGGCAATTGACCGGATCAAAGCATTATAATTGTCAATATAGAGTATATAATAAACAGGATCCTCTGCATTCTATCTTAAATGTGGAGGATCCTGCTTACTATGTTTACATGGAATGTATGATGTTCGGATTACTTGGATTTGGCGATCTGGAGCATCTGTAATATCTTGTGCTTCTCGGAAGGGGAAAACTGCTGAAGGGTCTGCATGATCTGCTGATCTATGGCGTCGCTTTCTGAGTAGCGTTTTTTCTTACGGCCTGCATCGATCAACACATCGATAGGTACATTGCACATGTTGGCATAATAGATAATCATTCGCAGATTCATCTTGACTTTATTGTTCTCAATATTGCTGATGAATGCAACTGTGGCACCTATATCAGAAGCAATTGCCTGCTGGGAGATGCCTAATTCATTTCTGAGTTCTTTCATTTTGAGTCCGACTTTGGCGAAATCTATGTTTTCCATTTCTAAAACCTCCAATTGCTACTAATTTTAGTATTATTATAATATAAAATGTACAAGAAATAAATAAGAAAATGACGAAAAAAATATAATATTATGATTGTTTTTTAATTATGACAGTGGAAAAAATTATATGAAAAAATCAGAGAATATGACATATTATGTAAAGCATATATTTTATATTGACATAAAATAGGTGTCTGATTATAATTTAATGGTTTAAGATAAAATAGACAGTTATATGGCTTGTGGAGGAATTATGTACGCAGTAGAGCAACGCAAACGAATCCTGACGGTTATATCCAATTTTATAATATGGTTATTTGAAGTTGCGTCATATGGAATCGCATGGTATCACTGCTATTTTTCGGACAATCCTTTTTATGTCCGGGGGAATTATGCGGTCATTGGTGTATATGCGGTATTTGTATATTTGATAACCAAGAGCTTTAACGGTTATAAGATCAGTTATATGCGTATCGTGGATCTGTGTCTGTCGCATGTGCTTGCGATCCTGTTTTCCGGTGTTGCAGGTTATGTTGTCGTGTGCGTGGCATGGAGTGATTACATGGATGTGATTCCTATTATAGTTATGGTCGCAGCACAGATCGTTTTTTCTGTGATATGGGTGAATCTGTGCAGGCATATATATCTGCATGTTTATCCACCGCGCAGGATAATAATAATATATGGTAATTACCCGCTGGAAGGTTTTTTGAAAAAGCTGAATACGAGAACCGATAAATATGAAGTCTGTGAGATATTGAATTATCAGAGGGGATACGAAAAGATATGCAGTGATGTCCTCGATTTTGAGGGAGTGTTTTTGTACGACCTTCCTGCAGAGAACAGGAATACTATCATAAAATATTGTTACGAGCATGACATTCGTACTTATGTTGTGCCTAAGATCACTGATATCATTATGAAGGGGTCGGAAGATCTGTATCTGGTTGATACCCCGATATTTCTGTCACGTAATCAGGGCCTGAATCTGGATCAGCGTTTTGTGAAGAGAGCATTTGATATTATTATCTCAGGATGTGCGATCGTTATAACAGCGCCGATCATGCTGGTGATCGCGCTGATCATTAAGCTGTATGATAAGGGTACTGTATTTTACCGGCAGGTTCGTCTGACAAGGGATGGAAAAGAATTCATGATATACAAGTTCAGGAGCATGCGTGCCGATGCTGAGGAGGAGGGAGCCCAGCTGGCAAGCAAAGATGATGACCGTGTAACACCGGTGGGCAGGATCCTGCGCAATCTGCATCTGGACGAGCTGCCCCAGCTCTTTAACGTTTTTGTCGGAGATATGTCGATGGTGGGGCCGAGACCGGAGAGACCTGAGATATTTGAAAAATATGCAGAGCTGATACCGGAATTTGATTTCAGATTAAAGGTAAAAGCCGGACTGACAGGCTATGCACAGGTGTATGGTAAATACAATACGACACCGATAGATAAGTTAAAGCTGGATCTGATTTACATACAGGAATATTCATATTGGATGGATATCAAACTTCTGCTGATGACTTTCCGTATCGTATTTCGCAAGGAGAGTTCAGAGGGTGTGGAGAAGAACCAGAGGACAGCGCTGACGCAGGATATCAGGAAACCGGACAGGTAAAGGAGAATACAGATGAATATAGCGATTATTATTGCCGGGGGCTCCGGCCACAGAATGGGACAGGATATTCCCAAACAATTTATTAATGTCTATGATAAGCCGGTGATCGTATATACATTGGAGAGCTTTCAGAGACATTCTATGGTAGATGCCATCGAGGTAGTGTGCATTGATGGGTGGCATGATATATTATGGGCCTATGCAAAACAGTTTAATATAGACAAATTAAAGTGGATCGTATCAGGCGGAGACTCTGCACAGGAATCCATCAGAAATGGTGTATATAATCTGAAGGATAAATGCAGCCCGGAGGATAATATCATTATCCATGACGGTATCAGACCGCTGGTAGATGATGATGTCCTGAATGATGTTATCGAAAAATGCAACACCTATGGTAATGGCGTGACCTCTCTGCCTTATAATGAGCAGATATTTGTCATCGATGATGAGATCTCTACGACCAGATATATTCCGAGAGAAACCTTACGTCGTGTATCGACGCCGCAGGCATATAAGTTCGACAAACTGGTATGGGCATACGAGAAAGCATTTGCCGAGGGTATCGGGATTCATGGTTCGTCTTACACCAATACCATGATGGTTGAGCTGGGGGAACGTCTGTATTTTGCCAAGGGATCGGATAAGAATATAAAGCTTACGACCAGGGATGACCTGGAGATATTTAAGGGATATCTGACTGCAGAGAAGGATAAATGGTTGAAGTAATGATATGAAGCAGAGGTAGTTGAAATGAACCTGTATAACAGTGAATTATATATGAGGGATGTTATCGCAGTGGCAGAGTATCCGCTCGACTGGAACCGGCTCTGTGGAAAAGGAATCGCCATATCAGGGGCGACTGGTATGATCGGCAGTTTTCTGGTGGATGTGCTTCTGTATAGAAACCGTCACATGAACCAGAATACGGATATCTATATTATTGGAAGAAATTATGAGAAAACATGCTCGCGGTTCTCTGATTATATCTCAGATGAACATTTTCATTTTATAGAGTGGGATATTAATACGCCGGCAGAATGTGCCGTATGGAAGGATTGCAGGGTGGCATATATGATCCATGCGGCAAGCAATACGCATCCGGTGGCTTACTCCAGCGATCCGGTGGGAACGATATCTGCAAATGTGATGGGTACGGATCATATGCTTACCCTTGCGACGCAGATTGGCTGTGAACGCTTTGTTTTTCTGTCCTCTGTTGAAATATATGGAGAAAACAGAGGAGATGTAAATGCATTTGCGGAGGATTATCTGGGTTATATTGACTGCAATACGTTGCGGGCAGGTTATCCTGAGAGCAAACGTACCGGTGAGGCATTGTGCCAGGCATATAAAAAACAGTATGGTATGTCTGTTGTGATTCCGCGACTCTCAAGAGTATATGGGCCGACCATGCTTATGAGCGACACAAAGGCATTGTCGCAGTTTTTGCTCAAAGGTGTGCATGGTGAGGATATTGTGCTGAAGAGCGAGGGAACCCAGCTCTTTTCATATAGTTATGTGGCAGATGCCGTATCTGCTATCTGTAAGGTAATGTTTGATGGCGAGGATGGGGAGGCATACAATGTTGCGTCAGCAGGATCGGATGTGCGCCTCAGAGATCTGGCTGCTATGATTGCGGCTTATGCGGGAGAGGCTGTTGCCCGGGAGCATATGGATGATCCGGCGATGGATGCGGAACAAAAACGTATGCCACAGGTGATCTTTGAATTGCCGGATGCAGTGGAGGCGGCTGGATACTCAACGGCAACGGTTGCTGTTCTGGATACAGCGAAGTTGTCGGAGCTTGGATGGTATTCAATGTATGATATGAAAAAGGGACTGCATCATACGATGGATATTTTACGGGAAATACAGGTTTAGATAGAATGCAGGGGATATTATGGGTGCAAAGATAAAGGAATTCAAACAATATAGCAATCTGTTTGCAGAGTTGGTCCGTAAGGGAATCAAACTGAAGTACAGGCGCTCTTATCTCGGTGTGATCTGGTCTATGATAGAACCGCTTCTCACGATGATCGTCCTTACGGTCGTGTTTGGAACATTGCTGGGGCATAATGGCAGGGATTTCCCGGTGTACATTCTATCGGGACGTCTGATATATACATTGTTTTCGCAGAGCACAACAACGGCGCTCAAGTCTATCAGACAGAATGAGGGTATGATTAAGAAGGTCTATGTTCCAAAATATCTGTACCCGTTGTCAGGCATTGTATTTAATTATGTATTGTTTTTGATCTCGCTTGTAGTGCTTGCTGCGGTTTCTCTCGTATTGCATGTATTTCCGACCCCGAGAGTATTGCTTGCTGTGGTTCCGCTTCTGGTGCTTTTTATACTGTCTGTTGGTGTGGGAATGATTCTTGCAACTGTGGGTGTTTTTTTCCGGGATATGGAATACCTGTGGAACGTAGGGCTTATGCTGGTAATGTATACCTGTGCGATATTCTATTATCCGGACAAGATACTGGGGAGTAATGTAAGCTGGATATTGGAATATAATCCGCTGTTTTGTATTATATCCAATTTCAGGAGCTGTATATTCGGCTCTCCGATGGACATGGGAATGTTGCTGTATGCATCGGTGTTCGCAATTGTGAGTGTTGTGGTTGGCGCGATTATATTTGACAAAAATGAGGATAAATTTATTTTGTATATATAGAATGAGAACGATTGACGCGTTTTTTGACGAGGAGTAATGGTGTGGAAGAGGTAATCAGGCTGGAGCATGTTGGGATGCGGTTTAATCTCAGCAAGGAAAAAGTAGATAGCATGAAAGAGTATTTCATTAAGCTTGTAAGGCGTGAGCTTGTTTTTAACGAGTTCTGGGCGCTGAAGGATATCAGCTTTGCGGTGGAAAAGGGAGACAGGGTAGGTGTTCTGGGACTGAATGGTGCCGGAAAATCTACACTGATGAAGGTGATCGCCGGTGTGTTCAGACCCACGGAGGGCATCGTGACAAAGAAAGGCGTTATTGCACCGATGATCGAGCTTGGCGCAGGTTTTGACAAACAGTATACAGGTGCGGAGAATATTTTTCTTTATGGTGCTGTTCTCGGACATTCCAGGGCATTTATGGAGGAGAAGTTTGATGATATCGTCAGATTTTCTGAGCTGGAAAAATTCATAGATGTGCCTCTCAAGAATTACTCGTCAGGAATGAAGGCGAGACTGGGATTCTCCATTGCGACGGTTGTTCAGCCTGATATTCTTATCCTGGACGAAGTTCTGTCTGTGGGAGATGCCAGATTCCGAAAAAAGAGCGAGAAAAAATTGATGGATATGATGGACACGGGAGTGACAGTGCTCTTTGTCTCCCACAATCTTGACCAGGTGAAGAGGATTTGCAATAAAGCCATGATCCTTGAACATGGGCACATGATACAGTATGGCAGTATAGAAGACGTTGCACCTGTTTATCAGAAGATGATCTAGATGCGAGGATGTGCCATATATTTTCTGCATCTTTTATATCTTTTGGGGGAAGAGACGCAGTTTTGACAGAAGTTTATTGGTTTTATAATGACTCCAATGGAGCGCAAGCGTTCCTGGAATCCCCCCGCTATGTGCAGATGGCGCGAGTTTACTGGAGCGGGCACATGCTCTGGAGTCAGTATAAAAGTAATTAAACTTCCCAAAACTGCAAAAGTCATTCCCCCCAAAAGATATAAAAGATGCAGAAAAAATATATGACATATCGAGCGTAATCAGAGGGGAGGTACCGGATGGGCTTTCGCATAAAACAATTATTCAAAATGCTTTCTCAGCACATAATTTTCCCTTTTTTGTATTTTATCAACCGGTTTCGGCCGGTGGATAAGGATATGGTAGTGTTGGCAGATGCGCACCATGATCAATGTCCGCCACATATGCATGAACTTCGTGACCGGCTTGCTACAGGTCCATACAAACTTGTGGAATATTATACAAACCTGTCTGCGGTTGGAGCATGGACCGGTTTCAGACATATGGCTGCTTTTATGAAGCTTTATGCCCGGGCGGGGTGCGTGGTCATTTGTGATAATTTTTTACCGGTCGCATCCTGTAAGAAGAGACGGGGTACAAAAGTTGTTCAGTTGTGGCATGGCTGCGGGGCATTAAAAAAGTTCGGATATGATGCCGCGGACGATATTCCGCAGGGATATCATGGCAATGTGTATCGGAATTATGATCTGGTGACGGTGAGTGGGGAGAAATGTGTTCCTTTTTTTGAGTCTGCCATGGGCATGTGTGATGAGATGGGAAAGCGTGTGGTAAAACCGGTTGGGGTAAGTCACACTGACAGATTGTTCGACCGGGAATATATTGAAAGCTGCGGAGACCGTTTCAGATATTTGTATCCTGATGCGGTGGGAAAAAAGGTTATTCTGTGGGCACCTACATTTCGTGGCAATGCAGGGAAGGCGACGTTGCAGGGAGAACAATATATTGATGCGCTTTTACATGAAGCAGAATGCTGCGGAGATATCTATGTGATAAAGAGTCTGCATCCGCATCTTATGGCGGATAAGTCGTCTGCGGTACAGATGCAGACAGATGAATTGATGGTCTGCGCAGATGTTTTGATTACAGATTATTCGTCTGTTTTTTTTGAATATCTTTTGCTTGACCGGCCAATGATCTTTTTTGCACCGGATTACAGGCAGTATGTTACTAAACGAGGCTTTTATCTGGATTATGAGACTTTGCCGGGATATGTGATAACAGGCGAACGCTGCACCGGAGAGGCAGATCTATTTATACAGAAAGAGCTGTGTGATGCGGTAAGTGCAGCACTTGCAGGCGATGCGTATGCTGATGCAAGGGCACGGTATCGTGATATATATATGGGCGGATGTGACGGGACTGCCACAGACAGGATCCTGGGGTATATTTTGGATGGCACCGGGGGATTGTCGCCGGGTGAATCAGGGAACGCTGCATATTATATGAGGGAGAGAACATGAGATGAAGATGATCAGGAATATAACTAAGAAGATAAAAAAGAAGATAAGAAAACCGCTGGTGAAGTTTTATAGATATTTTACTTTAAAATGGCTCTATCCGATGTTGTACAGATGGCATGCGAGAAAACCGGTGGATAAGAATAAGGTCGTGTTTATCGAGGTGCGTATGCCAAAGATCAGTGACAGCTTTCAGCTGCTGTATGACAGGCTCGACAAAGAGTACAGGTATGAGATACATACACATTTCCTTCGGATGAGCTTCGTGCGTAAGGCTGAATATGTAAAATTATGCTGTACGATGATAAAAGATATAGCGGATGCAGGTTATGTGTTTCTGAATGAATCTTCGGATGTGACGAGCTGCCTTCCACTTAGAAAAGAAACGGTTCTTACACAGCTCTGGCATGCCTGTGGGGCATTTAAGAAATTCGGAATGAGCACAGCAGAGCTCATATTTGGAGATGACAGAAAGACGCTTGAGAAATATCCGTACCATCGCAATTATACGCATATGACAGTCAGTTCACCGGAGGTCATATGGGCTTATGAGGAGGCAATGTCTCTGGAGGATAAAAAGGGTGTTGTGAAGGCGGTAGGCGTATCCAGGACGGATGTTTTCTTTGATGATAACTTCCGGGCTAAAGCATATGAAAACCTGTATCATACTTTTCCGGAAGCGCGCGGGAAGAAGGTTATTCTGTATGCACCGACATTTCGTGGAAGAGTGGCAAAGGCTAAGACACCGGATGTGCTTGATATACCGATGATGTATGAGAACCTGGGACAGGAATATGTCCTCCTGTTCAAACATCATCCGTTTGTAAAAAAGAGACCGGCTGTACCGGAGGCGTATCAGAAGTTTGCCCGGGATGTGACTGATGATATGAGTATAGAGGATCTGCTTTGTGTCAGTGACATATGTATATCAGATTATTCATCTCTTGTATTTGAGTATTCTCTGTTTGGAAGACCAATGATCTTTCTTGCTTATGACCTGGACAATTATTTTGACTGGCGTGGATTCTATTATGATTACAGGGATTTTGTTCCGGGACCGATCTATACGACGACAGAGGAGATCGTGGATTATATTTCACATGTGGATGATAGATTTGACAGAAAACAGGTTGAGGATTTCAGAGAAAAATATATGTCAGCGTGTGATGGACATGCAACGGAACGTATAATGAAACTGGTATTTGGGGATGATCTGCAGGCGCATCATATATAGAACTGCGTGGAGATATTGTAGTGCAGGATGTGGCAGATTTACAGACAGGATAGGCGGAGAAAATGATATCGACTGTTATACCGGCTTATAATGCCGGAACATATCTGATCGAGGCAGTGGATAGTGTGCTGCTTCAAGATGCAGATGAGGAATTGATATTGATCGATGATCACTCTACAGATGATTCGGTGCAGAGGCTTATCGGACATTTGCAGGAAACATACAGGATAAGTGCAGTTCAAAATGAAGGGAATGAGATAGATTATGCGGTATTAGGCGCGCTTCCTGTTCTCGCGGTCTGGCAGGGAATTGTGTCGGCTGAGGTTCAGTCAACACAGTTAGCCGGAGTGGACGATAGACAGGATACGGGTAAGACACATGATGTCAGTGTGCGGATATATCGTAATAAGACCAATCAGGGGGTCGCAGAAACGAGAAATGTGGGTGTCAGGCTGGCGCAGGGAGAGTATGTTGCACTGCTTGATGCAGATGACGTCTGGATGCCGGGCAAGCTTAGAAGACAGCTTCAGGTGCTCCAGGCTACAGGGGCATGCCTCTGCAACACGGCAAGGCGCATGATACAGCAGGATGGAAGCGACACTGGTCATGTGATCCACACACCGGAATGTATTACTTTGGCTATGCTGCAGAAAACCAATTACATTAATTGTTCATCTGTACTTACCCGCAGGGATGTACTGCTGCGATATCCGATGTGCCATGACAGAGATGCCCATGAGGATTATCTTACCTGGCTTATGCTGCTTCGGGAATATGATCGTGTAGTGGGGATAGATGAACCATATCTTAAGTACCGTCTGTCAGCGCAGGGTAAGTCACGCAATAAATGCAAGGCTGCCAGGATGACATATCGCACATACCGTTATGCAGGGTACGGAATGGTTCGCGCATTATGGATGATGCTTGCTTACATGATAAATGGAGTGAGAAAGATGCTGTTTTAGAGCAGATTTATGATTTATATTCTTTACATTTGGGAACAATTAGCATATAATGTGTTCATAATTATAGTAAAAAGCGTTGATGGAGACTGCCTGCAACAGGACATGACAGGGAATATGGTCACTGACTGAGAGCCATAGCATGACACCATGCAGTGTGGAACACTACCTGAGCTGATATATTGAAGCCTACATGAAACGATTTTATGCGTTGTCTAAGAGGTCTAGGTATATACGGATTATTCACGTTAAGAATCTAAGAGAGGAGATCATGGATTCGTGGTCTCAACGCGGGTGGTACCGCGGATGTAACAGACAGATTACATGAAATGTATTATGCAGGATTACATTCGTCCCGGGGCATTTTGTCCCGGGACTTTTTGCGCGTAAGCATTGAGCCTTGCCATCGTACAACTGCACGTCTCGAATGAGCTTGCTCAATGAGAGACGTGCGGTTGTACGATGATAGGGCGAAAGCCCGCGACCGAGCCGAAGGCGAGGTGGCAAGGCGGGGTGGAGAGACAGCGCGAAAGCCCGCGACCGAGCCGAAGGCGAGGTGGCAAGGCGGGGTGGAGAGACAGCGCGAAAGCCCGCGACCGAGCCGAAGGCGAGGTGGCAAGGCGGGATGGAGAGACACGCGAAAGCCCGCGACCGAGCGGAAGGCGAGGTGGCAAGGCGGGGTGGAGAGACACGCGAAAGCCCGCGACCGAGCCGAAGGCGAGGTGGCAAGGCGGGATGGAAAAAATAAGAACAGGAGAGATATAATGGAACCAAACATTTACAGAGACATGACAATGGAACATATCAGTGAAGAACTGGTAGGAAAAGAAATCAGAATCGCAGGCTGGGTAGAAAATATCCGTGACCATGGTGGCGTATCTTTCATAGATCTGAGAGATATGTATGGTGTGATGCAGGTGGTTATGAGAGATACCAGCCTTCTTGACGGCATTACCCGTGAGGAGTGTATATCTGTCGAGGGCCTGGTCGAACACCGCGATGAGGAGACATACAATCCGAAGATACCGACGGGAACGATTGAACTTGAGGCTCATAAGGTGGATGTCCTTGGTAAAGTATATCATCAACTTCCGTTTGAAGTGACAACTTCCAAGGAAGTCAGGGAGGATGTCAGACTCAAATACAGATATCTGGATCTTAGAAACCGTAAAGTAAAGGAGAATATGATATTCCGTTCAAAAGTCATCAGCTTTCTGAGACAGAAGATGACAGAGATGGGATTTCTGGAGATTCAGACACCGATCCTGTGTGCGTCATCACCGGAAGGTGCCAGAGATTATATCGTACCATCCAGAAAATATAAAGGCAAGTTCTATGCACTTCCTCAGGCTCCACAGCAGTATAAGCAGCTGTTGATGGTATCAGGCTTTGACAGATATTTCCAGATAGCCCCATGTTTCAGAGATGAAGATGCGAGAGCTGACCGTTCGCCGGGAGAGTTTTATCAGCTTGATTTTGAGATGAGCTTTGCAACACAGGAGGATGTATTCAGGGTTGGAGAGGAAGTGCTGACTGCAGTATTCAAGGAATTTGCACCGGAAGGATATGCAGTGACGGAAGCACCATATCCGATCATCAGTTACAAGCAGGCAATGCTTGAATTCGGTACAGATAAACCGGATCTTAGAAACCCGCTCCGTATCATTGACCTGTCTGAGTTTTTCCAGAGATGTACATTTAAGCCGTTCCACGGTAAGACTGTCAGGGCAATCAATGTTCACCACAAATTGTCCAAAGGACAGCACGAGAAGATGTTAAAATATGCGACATCCATTGGTATGGGAGGACTTGGTTACCTTGAGGTATTGGAGGATAAGTCCTATAAGGGACCTATTGATAAATTTATTCCGGATGATATGAAGGCAGAGCTGGCAGAGAAGGCAGGACTTGGTGTCGGAGATACTATTTTCTTTATTGCAGATACAGAGAAACAGGCATCCGTATTTGCGGGACAGATCCGCACAGAGCTTGGTAACAGACTGGATCTGTTGGAGAAAAATGCATATCGTTTCTGCTATATCAATGATTTTCCGATGTTTGAGTACAATCCTGAGGAGAAGAAGATCGGATTTACACACAATCCTTTCTCCATGCCACAGGGAGGGCTGGAAGCATTAAATACAATGGATCCGCTTGATATTCTGGCATATCAGTATGATATTGTCTGCAATGGCGTGGAGCTTTCGTCAGGTGCCGTAAGAAATCATGATATGCAGATTATGGAGAAGGCATTTGAGATCGCCGGATATGATAAGGAAGTACTGCAGGCTAAGTTCGGTGCGCTGTACAATGCGTTCCAGTTTGGTGCACCGCCACACGCTGGTATGGCTCCGGGTGTTGACCGTATGATTATGCTGCTCCGCAACGAGGAAAATATTCGTGAAGTGATTCCGTTCCCAATGAGCGGTACCGCACAGGATCTTATGTGCGGTGCTCCAAATGAAGTAACAGAGCAGCAGCTTCGCGAGGTTCACATCAAAGTTAGAAGCTGATTGACCTGTAAATGATAAGGAGGCTTATTATGACGATTACAGATGAAACCATAGATTATGTAGGCATTCTTGCTAAGCTGGAACTGTCTGATGAGGAGAAGGAGCAGGCCAAGCAGGATATGTCCAATATGCTTGAATATGTCAGCAAATTAAATGAACTTGATACTGATAATGTGGATGCCATGAGTCATGCATTTCCGGTGAGCAATGTATTCCGTGAGGATGTGGTAACCAATGGCGAGGACCGCGAAAACCTTCTGGCAAATGCACCTGAGCAAAAGGATGGCTGCTATAAGGTTCCAAAGACATTTGATTAGGAGGTGTGTACCGTGGATGATTTGATGAGACTGACAGCTGTCGAGCTGGGGAAAAAGATCAGGTCGGGTGAAGTGCGCGTTGCCGATGCTGCACTGGCATGCCTGGATAGAATAGAGAAGCTTGATAAAGATTATAACTGCTTTGTCACGGTAGACCGTGAGGGTGCGCTGGCACAAGCGGAAGAGATCCAGAAGAAAATCGATGCAGGGGAGCTTGACGGCCCTCTGGCAGGTGTACCGGTTGCCATCAAGGATAATATGTGTATTGAAGGTATGCTTACAACCTGTTCTTCTAAGATACTGAGTAATTTTGTTCCGACATACACTGCAGAAGCAGTATGTAAGTTGCGTGAGGCGGGTGCCGTTATCATAGGAAAGACCAATATGGATGAGTTTGCCATGGGTAGCACAACAGAGACCTCCTATTATGGAATTACAAAAAATCCATGGGATATGGACAGAGTGCCTGGCGGTTCGTCGGGTGGTTCTGCAGCAGCTGTCGCAGCGGAGGAGGTTCCGTATGCGTTGGGCTCAGATACCGGAGGTTCTATCAGACAGCCAGCGTCATTTTGTGGTGTAACCGGAATTAAGCCAACTTATGGAAGGGTGTCCAGATACGGATTGATTGCGTATGGATCTTCTCTGGATCAGATTGGACCGCTTGCCAAGGATGTAACGGATTGTGCGACCATATTGGAGATCATATGCCAGCATGATGATAAAGATTCCACATCTTATATAGACGCAGCAAGTGATTTTACAAGTGCATTAGTGGATGATGTAAAGGGAATGAAGATTGGTATTCCGAGAGATTATTTTGCGGAAGGTATCGATGAGGATGTAAAGAAAAATGTCCTTGCAGCGGCAAAGGTACTTGAGGAAAAAGGTGCCATTGTTGAGGAGTTTGATCTTGGAATGGTAGAATATGCCATACCTGCTTATTATATTATTGCTTCTGCGGAGGCTTCGTCCAATCTGGAGCGTTTTGACGGTGTGAAATATGGTTATAGGACAGAATCCTATACAGATCTGCATAACATGTATAAGAAGACAAGATCTGAGGGATTTGGCGCTGAGGTGAAACGAAGGATCATGCTTGGATCATTTGTCCTGAGTTCAGGTTATTATGATGCATACTATGTAAAAGCACTGAAGACAAAAGCATTGATCAAAAAAGCGTTTGATGATGCATTTGCAAAATATGATGTGATTCTTGGACCTGTTGCACCAACTACAGCACTTAAAATCGGGGATTCATTGAGCGATCCGATTAAGATGTATCTGGGTGACATCTACACGGTATCCGTGAATCTTGCAGGATTACCGGGTATCTCACTGCCATGCGGATATGACAGAAATGGTCTTCCTGTCGGTATGCAGCTTCTGGGACAGACATTTGACGAGAAGGCAATTATCCGGGCTGCATACGCATTTGAATGCAGTAAATCTTATAAGAGACCGGATGCATTAACTGAAAGGGGGCTTTAAGAATGAGTAAGACATTTGAGACAGTCATCGGACTTGAAGTCCATGTTGAACTTGCAACGAAAACAAAGATATTCTGCGGATGTTCCACAGCCTTTGGGGGTGCGCCGAATACACATACATGTCCGGTGTGTACCGGTATGCCGGGCTCACTGCCGGTATTAAATAAGGGCGTGGTGGAAAAGGCGATAGCGGTTGGCCTTGCAACAAACTGCAAGATTACACAAAATTGTAAATTTGACAGAAAGAATTATTTCTATCCTGATAATCCACAGAATTATCAGATATCGCAGCTCTACTATCCAATCTGCCGTGATGGTAAGGTGGAGATAGAGGTTGATGGCAGGAAGAAGTATGTCAGAATCCATGAGATTCACATGGAGGAGGATGCAGGTAAGCTGGTGCATGATCCTTTTACTGACAGTTCATTGGTGGATTATAACCGTTCCGGTGTACCGCTCATAGAGATCGTTTCTGAGCCGGATATGCGTTCTGCTGAGGAAGTTATCGCATATCTGGAGAAGCTTCGTCTGATCATCCAGTATCTGGGCGCTTCGGACTGCAAGCTGAATGAGGGTTCCATGCGTGCGGATGTCAACCTTTCGGTCCGTGAGGTGGGGACGGAGGAATTCGGAACCAGAACCGAGATGAAGAATCTGAATTCATTCAAGGCAATTGCGAGAGCGATTGAAAATGAGAGAGAGCGTCAGATCGACCTGATCGAGTCTGGAGAGGCGGTAGTTCAGGAAACCAGGCGTTGGGATGATACCAAGGAATACTCCTATGCAATGCGATCCAAGGAGGATGCGCAGGATTACAGATATTTCCCTGATCCGGATCTCGTCCCGATCATAATCAGCGATGAATGGCTGCAGGAGATCAAAGACCGTCAGCCGGAGCTTCGCGATGAAAAACGCATCAGATACAAGGAAGAATATGATATTCCGGAGTATGATATCGATATTCTGACCAATTCCAAAAAACTGGCGGATATCTTTGAGGAGGCTATTGCCCTGGGGGCGGCGCCGAAGAAGGTATCAAACTGGCTGATGGTAGAGACTATGCGACTGATGAAAGAGGAGGGCATGGATGCAGATGATCTGAAATTTTCTGCAAAGAATCTGGCATCGCTGATCAGGCTGGTAGATACGAAGGTTATCAACGGTACAGTTGCGAAGGAAGTCTTTGAGAAGATATTTGCGGAGGATATTGATCCTGAGGCGTATGTTGAAGAACACGGATTGAAGACTGTAAATGATACAGGTGCCCTGACAGCAACGATCGAACAGATTGTGGCTGATAATCCAAAATCTGTGGAGGATTATAAGAGTGGTAAGGAAAAGGCAATCGGTTTCCTGGTAGGACAGACCATGAAGGCGATGAAAGGAAAGGCTGATCCTGGTGAAGTCAACCGGATCCTCAAGGAAATTCTCTCAAAATAAATAATTGAAAATGAAAAGACCTGTCGTTTTGTGGATGAAGAACCCACAAAACGACAGGTCTTTTCATTTTACAAGAAATTAACATAACTGAAGGCATTGAATTTACTTCCATATTATATACTGATTTAACAATACCATAGGAGGAATTTCAATGAGACGCAAAAGAATATGTGTTTTGCTGATGACAGCTTTTCTTTTACTCTTTGTGGGCTGCAGTGCGATGCAGGGAGGAGCAGGAGAGGCGACCACAAGCAAACAGGTTGAGGGTCTGGACAGGCTCGGAGATATTCATGTAATCTCCAGAGAAGCGGGATCCGGAACAAGGAATGCATTTGCCCAGATGGCAGATTTTGAGCAGAATAATGGTGACACATCAAAACCGGATCAGACCAAAGATGATGTTTTGATTGTCAATAATGCAGAGGAAGTAATTGACATAGTGGAGAAGGACAGCTCGGCGATTGGATATGTATCCAAAGGCGCAATAGCAGATGTGTCGAGGGTAAAAGAATTAAGCGTCAATGGAGTAGGTGTGGATTCCAAGGGCGGAGGATATGCGTTAAGAAGACCGTTTTATTTGGCATATAGCGGAAAATTGACAGACTTGGAACAGGATTTTTTGACTTACATACATGGTGCAGGTCAGGAGATCGTAGAGAAATCTTTTGAATCTGTTGCCAAAAGCAGCACGTTTTTATCCAATAAGGCAAGTGGAAAGATAAAAATAACAGGGTCGACCTCTGTAGCGCCATTGATGGAAGAACTGGCAGAGGCATATATGGCACTAAATCCAAACGCAGAGATACAGGTTACGGCGTCGGATTCTTCAGATGGCCTTACGAAGGCGATGAGTGGAGAATATGATTTTGGAATGTCTTCCAGAGAATTGAAGGATTATGAGAAGGAATTGCTGGATTACGAAGCGATTGCGTATGATGACATTGTAATAATTGTCAATGAAGATAATCCATTGCAGGATATTACATTGTCACAGTTAAAGAGTATTTACACAGGAAATATTATTAAATGGGAAGAACTGAATGAAAAATAAAATAACGAAGCACAATTAGAGAGGAGAAAAAATGAAGAATTTACAAATTATATTTGGACTTCTGGGAGGCCTGGCTGTTTTCATTTATGGAATGAATCTGATGAGCGAATGTCTGCAGAAGGTTGCGGGCGAGAAAATGAAAAGTATTCTTGCGATGCTTACAAAAAATCCATTGCTGGGTGTGATCGCCGGAGCTCTGACCACAGCGGTTTTACAAAGCAGTAGTGCAACAACTGTTATGGCAATAGGATTTGTCAGTGCGGGTCTTATGACTCTGCCGCAGGCGATTTCTATTATTCTGGGTGCCAATATCGGTACAACCATAACAGCGCAGATTATTGCATTTAAAATCAGTGATTACATATATATTATTATCTTTCTTGGCTTTATTATTTCTTTTGTTTGCAAGTCTGAAAAAGCAAAAAATATAGGTCAGACTATATTCGCCTTTGGATTGCTTTTCCTGGGAATCGAGACTATGGGTAGTGTTATGAAACCGCTTGCGTCAAGTCCGATATTTACCAATATGATTGCACAGGTGAGTGATATACCGGTTTTAGGGGTAGCTGTAGGTACATTGATGACACTGGTTGTACAGAGCAGTAGTGCAACTATAGCAGTATTGCAGAATTTTGCATCCCAGGCGGGGCCGGACGGGGTGACCAGCATAATCGGGCTTGCAGGTGCGATTCCGATCTTGCTTGGCGATAATATCGGTACAACAATCACTGCACTTTTAGCCAGTGTGGGACAGTCAAAAAATGCAAAGCGTACAGCGGTTGCACATTGTGTGTTTAATATATCCGGTTGCCTCCTCTTTATCTGGATCGTTAAACCATATGCAGCGCTTATCCAGCATATTTCCCCGGCAGGACCGGAGGTAGAGGTCATATCCAGACAGATTGCAAATGCGCATACTATTTTTAATCTGACCATGACAATTATCTGGATGTTCCTGATCAGCAAAGTAATGGTTCCGCTTGTTATGAAGATCGTCCCGGATGGAAAACGCAATATAGAAGATCCTATGGAGCCGCAGTATCTTGACAGCAATCTGATTGGTCAGCCATCAGCAGCATTGCAGCTTGTTGCAAAAGAAGTGCAGCATTGCAGTAACGTTGTGCGTGAGATCATAGATGAGACGGCTAATGTGGTGAAAAAAGAGGATAAGCAGCTGCTTCAGCATATTTATGAAAAGGAAGAGATTGCAGCGAATCTAAATGAAAAAATAACAGAATATCTGGCCGACCTTTTCTCCGCCGGTGTGTTGACGGAAGATCAGGCTACGCAGACGGCAGGCCTTATGTATGTATTGAGTGATGTTGATCGAATCGGAACTTTGTGTGGAGATGTTGCCAGAGCTGTACAGGATAAGCTGGATAAAAAATACAAATATTCAAAGGAAGCGATGAAGGAGTTGGAAAAGAGCCTGAATCTGATTGAAGAAATGTATACTGGTGCTTTGCAGATCATGGAGACAGGCAATAAAGATGATGCAAAGAAAATCCTTAAGAAAAAAGGAAAGATTCTGGATCTGGATATTAATATGCGGAAGGCACATATGGAACGGGTTGGAAAAGGAAAATGTGCAGCTAATCTGACTGCACCATATAATAAGATACTGCATGCAATTGATCGTATGGGAAACAGCTGTGTAAATATTGCAGATGCAGCATTGGAAAAATTGGATTTACAGTATTTTATGGCGGTAGATCAGCTGTAGTTATCGTTCGCGGGATGTGAGAAATGAGAATTAAGGATAAGAAGACATTTGAGTTATCCACAATAAAAAAATACAGGGAAAATGAGCGCAGGCTTTGGCGGATTCCTCTGGTATGCCTGATAGTTGTCATAATATCTACAGGGGGAGAGGCGATTGGATGTCTGAGAACAAATCCGGGCATTATGACAATGGTTGGTATTATGATCTGGTTTTTGTTCGGGACAGTGACTTTATCCGGTATTCCATATCTGGTTGGGAAAACGAGAAATGTGATAAGACGGAAAATTGCCATTCAAAATTGCACTATCACCAATATGGGGGATTTTGATTATTACCGGGATAAGTTGACGGGAATCTCCCCTGCGTCTATCAGTATATTAACTGATTTGGAGATTGAGCAGAAAAAGGATGTAGCTGCTTCGGTGTTACAGTATGAGAATCTTGGCCTGTTGGTGGAAGAAGCAGACCAAACATATCATGTTACAGAGAAATACTATAGCTGCAGAGATCTCAATGACAGTGACCGGTATCTGATTGAGCACCTGGTAAAAGGGGACTTTGACTGGGAAAAAGATACACAATGGAAAGAAATGGCTATGAATGAGGCCTTTTCAGACGGCTATATTACCAGAACAACATTACAACCCCGTATAGTGTCCGGCTCAAGAGGCAGATATTTTGTCAAGATAGTACTTGTAGCGGGATGGATATGCTGGCTATTGAATGCATTTCCGAGAATATTAGAACTTCGGCCGATGTTTGAGATGGATTTGGGAACGGATCTGGGAGAACATCTGGATTTTATATGCAGTCAACCCCAGCTTATGCTTGGATTCGCAGAGACTATGGCGCTATTCATAGCTTTTATGTTTGTGTCCCTGTATAATCCCCGGACACATAAAAAAATGCATTCGGATACAAAAAAGGGGTTTGTGATTATATTGGTCTGGTTGTGCCTGATAATGATCTGGCTGCCTGTATGCTACGACTTCAATACACAGTTGGAAGAGGCTTCGGCAAATGAAAACTATGTAGAACAGATTATTAATACATTCAGTGAGCCGGAGGGGATTTTGCCGTGTTTTATAGAGATTTTGGTGTTTGTGTATACCATGTGCCTTATCGCATATGTGGTCGCTGTGATGTCCCCTGCAGGTGCAGATATAGTGAAAAGCGTGACGAACCAGATCCGGCGTACGGATTATGGAAACCAGATGGCGGAATGTATATATGGTATGAAGAACTTTATACATGATTATTCCAATTTGAATTCTGCGGAAAAACAGCAGGTGGTTCTCTGGGAGGATTATCTTGTATATGCAGTTGTATTGGAAGAAAATGAAGAAATAGTAAGAGAAATTTCAAGATCAAGGGAGAAAAATTTATGAGTAGATGGATTCCTTTCATTATCCTGGCTGTAGTTATTATTATTTGTCTTATTGGAATAATTGCCGCATATAATAGCCTGATAACGCTTCAAAACAGAGTGAACAATCAGTCTGCCCAGTTGGATGTGCAGTTAAAACGAAGGGCAGAATTAATTCCGAATCTGCTTGAGACGGTAAAAGGGTATGCAAAGTTTGAAAAGTCAACATTGACAGATATCGTGGAGCTTAGAGGCAGAGTGATAAAAGCCGGGAGTACAAGTGAAGCATATGCAGCTGACGAAAAACTTGGCAGGATGTGTTCGCGGATGCTGGCGGTTGGAGAAAGTTATCCGGAATTAAAGGCAAATACCAACTTTCTGAAATTGCAGGAAGAACTCTCGGATACAGAAAATAAGATCGTGATGGCACGGCAGTTTTATAATGATATTGTGACAAAATATAATATTGCCATTCAGGTGTTCCCCAAATCGTTAGTGGCAGGTATTTTTGGTTTTAAGAAAAGAGATCTACTGGAGACTGAAAAAACGGAACGTGAAGGGATTAAGATCAATAGTAGTGATTTTACATTTTAACAGTTGCACACATTGCCAAAAAAGGTCCGTCTGTTATTGAAACAAAACAGACGGACCTTTCTTCGTGTAATTTATTAAACTGATATATTGCCGGCTACAGTATGTAGCCATTTTTCCTGAGGAGCTCCCTTGCGGTATCGATGGAATCAACACCGGCTTTGTTCTTGACTGGTGCAAATTCCCGCTCACGTTCAACTTCGAATACAAGGCAGTCGTCCATTTCATGGATCAGATCAAGCGCAAGCGTCTCGAATTTCAGACCGTTTGGCTTTTCAGGTGTAATCAGTTTTCCCTCTTCATTGACGTAAGGAACTACTTTTTTTACAACGTGTAAAGGCATATTGGAGCCAAGCGTGTTCTTTAACCGGCTGATTGGAAAAAGGTAATTGAGAATTACTCCAAAACCATATGCCAGAGAGCCATCCGGATGCTTCTGATTTTGCATGGATTCGGATAACTCATAATACTCAATGATATGTGGTTTGCCGTTCTCGAGACACATGGCACCGACCTTTTCATCCGGTGCAGCCTTGCGTACTACCTTTGCTCCGCACATCTTTCCGCTCTCAATTGTTGCGCCCAGAAATACAGGATCGGCAATCCGCTGTAGTACATTATCTACTGCGAACACATTGATCCATTCCAGATTAGAGTCAAATATATCCGTAAGAAGTCCGGCCTTGTGCATGGAACTGAACCATCCTCCGTTGCCGTTTGGAGACATTGCAAGAGAAGAACGGGATGACATCAATATTTTTCCGTCAAAATCAGTTGCCGGATTTAATTCCTGTACGAAAAAGTGCAGATATTCCGGTTTGTATCCAAAGTAGTTGTGTTCCTTAAAAAATAATACAGTATCTTTATAGTTGATATCACTTGTCATGATATACATATGGATCCAGGTTTCAGACATTTTTACAATATCCAGGGTGTGTTCTATCAGGAGCTGAAAAATATATAATTCATGGTTGATTCCCATGTTAAAGGCACCCTTTGGCTTATCGTATCCAAGACGTGTACCCTGACCGCCTGCCAGGAGCAGAAGACATAGTTTGCCATCACGGATTGCCTGCAGCCCGGTCGATCTGTAGCTGTCGACGTTGTCGGCTATATCAGAGGAGGATAGAGCATCGATGGGTTCTATATTACCGATCGCCTGTCTGTGATCTTTTTTCAGATAGTCCATGAAACTCCAGTCAATACTATCGATCTGGAGAGCAAGTGCTCTCTGTTCGTCTTCTGATAATGAAGCATAATATTTATATATATGTTCCTGATCATGTTCTTTCAGAATCTTATATACTTGGTTACTTTGCATGTATTCCTCCTAAAATGTAAAGTATTAGATATCTTTTTCGCGAAGTGCCTTTTTTATCCGGATCGTGTCCCTGAATACACAGAAAATCTGTTTTAGAGAAACTTTGGATTTCTCTTTTCCGTGCCGGCTGTATTTGAGCGTTATCGGCAACTCAAGTATTTTACACCCCATTTTTGATGCGGTGGCGAGAATCTCAATATCAAATGCAAAACCGTTGGTGGACAGGTTTTCACATATGGATTTGATTACGTTGCCCTTAAATAATTTGATTCCTGTCTGTGTATCCTTTAAATTGAGCTTAAATAACAGCTTTAAGATCAGATAATAGCCTGTGCTTATTATTTTGCGGCTGAGTGGATAATCGAGCTTGGAATCCCTGTGCATTTTGGAACCGATTGCAATATCTGCATCTGTTGCATGCAGTGCCTTGAGAAAGTATCGCAGCATGGAAGGATCAAGCTCCATGTCGGAATCCAGAAATGCGATATATTCAGCATCAGCATATTTGACACCGGTACAGATCGCGTGTCCTTTCCCTTTATTGGGACTGTAACTGATATAGGCAACATGGGGATCCAGTACAGCTGCTTCGATGATTCCCGCCTTGGTATCATCAGAGCTTCCGTCGTTGACTGCAATGATCTGATAGTTTTTGATAAAACCGGATATTGTTTCAGAGGTGTACAGCAGATTATCCCGAATTCGTTTCCCTTCGTTATATGCAGGCATAACAACACAGAGATAGGCTCTTTTATTCGTTATGGTAAGTTTGTCATTGACAATAATTTCGCTTGTTTGTTGTGAGTTATTCATATATAATACCGTCCGCGACAAGGCACAAAATAGTGTACCTCAATATTCAATTAAGTATATCATAGAGAATTGGGAAATACAACAAGATGGAAATATTTTGTGGGTGAAAAACAACAGGAATCAAGAATTATGTATTGTAATTTTATGTAGAATAATGTATGATATACAAATATGAAATAAGGCATAATAATTTTATCTGTAATGGAAGGTTAGAAAATTATGAGCAAACAAAATAAGAAAAAAGGATTGAGTGCAAATGCGAAATGGGGCATTGCATTTCTGGTGGAGATAATCATAGCGGTTCTGATGGTTATAGGATACGGCGCAATATATCTGAATCAGAAGTTTGATAAGGTACAGCTGTATGATATAAAAGAAGAGGACCTGGCAATCAATGAGGGAGCCAATGAAGCACAGAAGGGTTATACAACGATTGCATTGTTTGGTATCGATTCAAGAAGTAATACCTCTATGGAGGAGGGTAATAGAAGTGATTCGATTATGATTGCCAGCATCAATAACGATACAAAAGAAGTTAAGATCGTATCTGTGTATCGTGATACGCTTCTTGAGATCCAGGATGGAAGCGGTCTGACCACCAAGGTGAATGCGGCATATTCCTATGGCGGCCCTGAACTTGCAATCAAGACACTGAATGCGAATCTGGATCTTCAGATCACAGAATTTGTCACGGTCAATTTCCTGGCACTCACGAAAGCGATCGATGATCTGGGCGGTATTACAGTAGATATCAGTGATGGAGAGCTTGCTGTTATCAATTCAGGTATTGCAGAGCAGATCAACATAACCGGTATCTATTCTGATGGTGTGTTTACAACGGGTGAGCAGCTGTTGAATGGTACACAGGCTACAGCATATGCCCGAATCAGAAGTACGGATCAGGGTGATATTACCAGAACGGAAAGACAGAGAGAAGTCCTGTCTAAGATGATCGTGAAGGCCAAATCTTCGGATCTGTCTACAATTAATGATATTATAGATGATGTATTCCCGAATGTATGCACCAGTATCAGTAAGAGTGAGATGGTGAGTCTTGCCAAGAGTCTGATGGAATATCAGTTGGGGGAGACTGTTGGATTCCCGATCGCATGGACACCGGTAAATCATCCTTCAAAGGGTTCGATCATCGTTCCGGCCAATCTGGAGGCCAATGTATCTGCACTTCATGAGTTCCTGTTTGGGACGACTGATTATACACCGACGGCGACTGTGCAGAACATCAGCGATGCGGTAGAAGCTGAGACAGGTGTTGGCGAACAGGAGATTACGATCACACCATTTGTTGCGGAACAGTAATTGGTAATATAAATATAATGTAATACGTATAATAGAAATACAGATTCATAAACAGCAATCAATAATTTAGAGAAAACAGCGGTTCTGATGTCAGATGGAGCCGCTGTTTTCTTGTATATGCATTCTTTGTCGAATAATATTTTATAATATTATGATTTGGAGGGAAACACCTCCGGTAATTCCCGTGAATGGCTTAAAATAATAAAGAACATATCTGAAAGAGACGGAATAAAACATGAAATGTCAGACAAATATACAAAACTAAATATAATAATGCGACTGTATGACAATTAAAAACATTTTGTTGTTTACAGGTAAAAAAAATTGTTGTATGATACTAACATCATAATTTTATTCCGTTTCATTTGTATGATATCAGATGAATTGCACTAGGGGATAAGGGAAAGGAAGAGTTTATGGAGCAGATGAATGAAAGAATCGAAGCTGCCAGACAGGGATTATACGATCCTCAATTTGAGCATGATAACTGTGGTATCGGTGCAGTAGTCAATATCAAAGGTATCAAGACACATAAAACTGTCAGTGATGCGCTCAAGATCGTTGAAAACCTTGAACACCGTGCCGGTAAAGATGCTGAGGGAAAAACCGGTGATGGTGTTGGTATCCTGCTGCAGATTTCACACAAATTCTTTTCGAAGGCTACGCAGGAGCTCGGAGTAAATATCGGAGCGGAGAGGGACTATGGTATAGGTATGTTTTTCTTCCCGCAGAATGAGCTTCAGCGCAAGCAGGCGATGAAGATGTTTGAGATCATTGTTGAGAAGGAGGGCCTTGAGTTTTTATGCTGGCGAAAGGTTCCTACGAATCCGGAGATACTTGGTAAAAAGGCAGTTGATGTAATGCCATGTATCATGCAGGCATTTGTCAAGAGACCGAGGAATGTTAACAGAGGTCTTGATTTTGACCGCAAGCTTTTTATTGTAAGAAGAATTTTTGAACAGAGTAATGAGGACACATATGTGCCATCATTGTCAAGCAGAACGATTGTATATAAAGGAATGTTTCTTGTTGGAGAACTCAGAAGATTCTATTCGGATCTTCAGGACGAGGATTATGAATCTGCCATTGCACTGGTACATTCCCGTTTCTCTACGAATACGACTCCGAGCTGGCTTCGGGCACATCCTTACAGATTCCTTGTACATAATGGAGAGATCAATACGATCCGTGGAAACGAGGATAGGATGATCGCCAGAGAGGAAACCATGGATTCCAAGTACTTTAAGGGAGAATTCCATAAGATCACCCCGGTTCTGGATCCGGATGGTTCAGATTCAGCACGTCTTGATAATGCACTTGAATTTTTTGTAATGAATGGAATGCCGCTTCCGCTTGCAGTTATGATATTGATTCCGGAGCCTTGGGATTCCAACAAATACATGCCGAAGGAAAAGAGAGATTTTTATCAGTATTATGCAACTATGATGGAGCCTTGGGACGGACCTGCATCCATCCTGTTTACAGACGGTGATTATATGGGTGCTGTTCTTGACAGAAATGGTCTTCGTCCATCCCGTTACATGATAACGGATGACGACTACATGATCCTGTCTTCGGAGGTTGGCGTCCTTGACGTGGATCCTGCACATATTGTTGTAAAAGATCGTCTCCGCCCGGGCAAGATGCTTCTGGTAGATACTGTTAATGGCAAATTGATCTCTGATGATGAGCTCAAAAGTCAGTATGCCAATGCACAGCCTTATGGTGAATGGCTTGATAGTAATCTTACGTATCTGTCTGATATCAATATACCGAATCAGAGAGTTCCGGAATTATCAGATGAAGAGAGAAGCAAGCTTCAGAAGGCTTTCGGATATACCTATGAGGAGTTTAAGAACTCTATATTGCCAATGGCGCAGAACGGTGCGGAAGCTATCGCGGCGATGGGTGTAGATACTCCGCTTGCGGTGCTGTCTCAGCAGAAGCTGCCGCTGTTTAATTATTTCCATCAGCTGTTTGCCCAGGTTACGAACCCGCCGATCGATGCGATCAGAGAGGAAATCGTAACATCCACGACTGTCTATCTGGGACGTGATGGTAATATCCTGGATGAAAAACCGGAGAACTGCCGGGTACTCAGGATTGATAATCCGATCCTTACCAATACAGATATGCTGAAATTAAAGAGCCTGAATAATGAATATCTGAAATCAGCAGTCGTTCCTATTACTTACTATAAAAATACATCCCTTGAGAAAGCAATCGACAGATTGTTTATCGAGGCAGATAAATTCTATCGTGATGGCGTGAATATCCTGATATTGTCAGACAGAGGTGTTGATGAGAATCACGTGGCTATCCCGTCCCTGCTTGCAGTATCTGCGATGCAGCAGCATCTGGTACGTACGAAGAAGAGAACTTCTGTTGCTCTGGTCATCGAGAGTGCGGAACCGAGAGATGTGCATCATTTTGCTACACTGCTTGGATACGGTGCCTGTGCGATCAATCCGTATCTGGCAATCGACACGATCAAGGATATGGTAGACACGCATTTCCTGAATAAGGATTTTTATGCAGCTGTGGATGATTATAACAGTGCAATTCTGCATGGTATCGTCAAGATCGCATCAAAGATGGGTATCTCTACGGTGCAGTCTTATCAGGGTTCGAAGATTTTTGAGGCAGTAGGTCTCGATGAGGACTTTGTATCCAAATATTTCACGAACACAGTCAGTCGTGTTGGCGGTGTCGGTATAAAGGAGATACAGAAACAGATCGAAGATCTTCATAACTCGGCATTTGATCCGCTGGGATTATACACGAATCTCAGCCTGGAGAGTACCGGCGATCATAAGATGAGAAGCGGGAAGGAGGAACATCTCTATAATCCGAATACGATACATTTACTTCAGCAGTCTACATGGACTGGCAATTATGAGCTGTTCAAGCAGTATTCTGCGGCCATCGATGATGAGACTAAGACGTTCCATCTGAGAGGATTGATGGATTTCAATTATCCGGAGAATGGTGGTATCCCGATCGAGGAGGTTGAACCGGTTGATTCGATCGTGAAGAGATTTAAGACCGGAGCGATGTCCTATGGTTCAATATCTCAGGAAGCACATGAAACTATGGCGATCGCCATGAACATGCTGGGCGGTAAGTCCAATTCCGGTGAGGGTGGCGAGAGCCTGGAGAGAATGCAGGGACCGAAAAACGGTGTCAATAAATGTTCTGCGATCAAGCAGGTTGCTTCGGGACGTTTTGGTGTTACATCGCAGTATCTGACCAGCGCCAAGGAGATCCAGATTAAAATGGCACAGGGAGCAAAGCCGGGTGAAGGTGGACATCTTCCGGGTGGAAAGGTCTATCCTTGGGTAGCTAAGACGAGACATTCAACGCCTGGTGTAGGACTTATCTCACCGCCACCGCATCATGATATCTATTCTATCGAGGATCTTGCGCAGCTGATCTATGACTGTAAGAATTCCAATACGGATGCGAGAATCTCGGTCAAGCTGGTATCTGAGGCAGGTGTCGGTACGATTGCTGCCGGTGTTGCCAAGGCTGGTGCACAGGTTATTCTGATCTCCGGTTTTGATGGTGGAACAGGTGCAGCGCCTAGAAACTCTATTCATCATGCGGGACTTCCATGGGAGCTTGGTCTGGCTGAGACACATCAGACATTGATCATGAATGACCTTAGAAATAAAGTAATTCTGGAGACAGACGGCAAGCTGATGACAGGGCGTGATATTGCGATTGCTGCGATCCTTGGAGCAGAAGAGTTTGGCTTTGCAACAGCTCCGCTTGTTACCATGGGATGCGTCATGATGCGTGTATGTAATCTGGATACTTGTCCTGTCGGTGTTGCCACACAGAATCCGGAGCTTAGAAAGCGCTTCAAAGGTAAGCCGGAATACGTTGTCAACTTTATGCGCTTTGCAGCACAGGAGCTGCGTGAGTATATGGCGAAGCTTGGTGTGCGCACCGTGGATGAACTGGTGGGCAGAACTGATCTGATTAAACCAAATGAGAAGGCAAAGGAATATAATATTGACCTGTCCAGGATCATCAACAATCCGTTTGTGTCAGATGAGCAGAACAAGATCAGCTATAATAATAAAAATGTATATGATTTTGGCCTTGAGAAGACGATCGATGAGACTGTTCTCATGAAGAAGCTGGGACCAGCACTGGAGAAGAAGACCAAGAAGAGCATCGAGATCGATGTGACGAATACAGATCGTTCCCTGGGAACTATCTTCGGTTCTGAGATCACGAAAAAGTACGGAACGTCTCTGGAGGATGATACATTTATCGTCAAGTGTAACGGTAGTGGCGGACAGAGCTTCGGAGCATTTATCCCTAAGGGACTGACACTGGAGCTGGTTGGAGAGAGCAATGATTATATCGGCAAAGGCCTGTCCGGCGGTAAGATCATCGTATATCCGCCGAGCACGATCAAATATAAGGCAGAGGAAAATATCATCGTTGGTAATGTGGCTTTATACGGAGCGACATCCGGAAAGGCATTTATCAATGGCGTGGCCGGCGAGCGTTTTGCGGTTCGTAATTCCGGTGCCACGGCCGTCGTAGAGGGTGTCGGAGAGCACGGTTGTGAGTACATGACCGGTGGACGAGTTGTGATTCTTGGGCCTACAGGTAAAAACTTTGCAGCCGGTATGAGCGGCGGTATTGCTTACGTGCTTGACACAGACAGTGATCTGTATATGAAGCTGAACAAGCAGATGGTAGGCGTTGAGCCTGTTGTAGATAAATATGATGTCATGGAACTGAAGGATATGATCACAGAGCATGTGCAGTATACCAATTCCAGAAAAGGAAAAGAAGTATTAAAGAACTTTGAGGAATATCTGCCTAAGTTCAAGAAGATCATACCGCATGATTACAAGAAGATGATGTCAACGATAGGTAAGATGGAAGTCAAGGGTCTTTCCAGTGAGCAGGCGTTGATTGAAGCATTTTATGCGATCAAAAATAAATAGGAAAGGGGTATCAGTCAGTCATGGGAAAAAGTACAGGATTTTTAGACTATGAGAGACGAACCAGTAATGAGGTACCGCCTCTTGAGCGAATAAAGAATTTTAATGAATTTCACGAGCCTCTTTCTATGGAGGAGCAGCGGCTTCAGGCTGCCCGTTGCATGGATTGCGGAGTGCCGTTCTGTCAGTATGGTAAGATGATCGGCAATGCGGCTTCAGGCTGTCCGCTTAACAATCTGGTACCGGAGTGGAATGATAACGTGTACACCGGCAATATGGAGATGGCATATCAGCGCTTGATTAAAACGAACAATTTCCCGGAGTTTACAAGCCGTGTGTGTCCGGCACTCTGTGAAGCTGCATGTACATGTAATATAAATGGAGATCCGGTATGTACCAAGGAAGATGAGAGAAGCATTATAGAAAATGCCTATGAGAAGGGTTATGTAAATTGTAATCCTCCGAAGGTGAGAACCGGTAAAAAGGTAGCTGTCATTGGTTCCGGACCATCGGGTCTGGCTGCTGCAGACCAGCTGAACAAAAGAGGTCATTCGGTGACTGTGTTTGAGCGGAGTGACCGCGTGGGTGGCCTGCTTATGTATGGTATACCGAATATGAAACTGGAAAAAAATATTGTCGACAGAAAGATCGATTGTATGAAACAGACCGGAATCGAATTTGTTACCGGGATGGAAGTAGGACCTGCCAAAAATAACGCAGGGCTTCCGGTCGCTTCAGGGGACGAGATGGCTGCATATCTGTCAGATGCCAAGGTGCGCAATATGAGGGCAGATAAGATCCTGGCGGAATATGATGCCGTGATCCTTGCCTGTGGTGCAGCCAATCCAAGAGATATCAAGGCTGAAGGAAGAGATGCAAAAGGAATTTATTTTGCGGTTGATTATCTGAAGACAACGACGAGAAGTTTGCTCAATTCGAACTTTGAAGATGGCAAGTACGTCAATGCAAATGGAAAAAAAGTCCTCGTTATCGGAGGAGGAGATACCGGTAATGACTGTGTGGGTACGGCGATCCGTCAGGGAGCTGCAGGTGTGGTACAGCTCGAGATGATGCCGAAGCTGCCGGAAAAACGTGCAGAGAACAATCCGTGGCCGGAGTGGCCTCGTGTTCTGAAGACAGATTATGGCCAGCAGGAAGCAATCGCTGTCTTTGGCGCAGATCCAAGAATCTACGAGACCACAGTGAAGGAATTCGTCAAGAACGAAGAGGGTCATGTCTGTGCGGCAAAGTGTGTAAAGCTTGCATGGGAGAAGGATCCGGAGACAGGCAGGATGAATATGTCTGAGATCGAGGGCAGTGAGTATGTGATTGAGTGTGATATCGTATTGATCGCTGCAGGTTTCCTTGGAACGCAGAAGTATGTTGCCGATGCATTTGGTGTTGAACTGAATGCGAGAACAAATGTCAATACAGAACCGGGACATTATAAGACTAATGTAGACAAGGTATATGTCTGTGGAGATATGCACCGGGGACAGTCTCTGGTTGTATGGGCGATTCGTGAAGGCCGTGATGCAGCCAGGGAAGTTGATACATTCCTGAATGGATACTCAAGCTTCTTATAAATAAAAGTATATACAATATAGAAATGCAGCCGTGCCAAAGGTTAGATATGATCTTGTGATTCAGGATTGAATAAAACATTTGGAACGGCTGTATTTATTTTTTTAAATAGTAAAATATTCATTTTTACAATATAAGATGAATATTTTGCATTATAGATTGCATTTGATGACAAAATAGTTTAGTATATATACATATACAGCATTTTGTTACGCTTTTGCGTGGTTTGTGCGCAGACTATTCTGCGCCGAGGGAGGATATATGTATATTCGGGGAAAGAAAAAGGTGCTTCGTGATAATGGAGCATTTACATTGGTAGAGCTTATTATAGTTATTGCAATTATGGCTATTCTGGCGGGTGCGATCGCGCCTGCTATGATCCGGTATATCAGGAAAGCACGTGCGTCCAAAGCGACGGAGGAGGCCAGAGTGATCATGCAGTCCGTCCAGCATTCTATAGCGTCCGCACGTGGAGAAAATCTTGATATTGTAGTGGATAAACAGTTTATTGATCAGGCAGGAAATTCGCATGCGTGCAGCGTTATAACGAATTATGATATCAGCAGGGCACAGAATAATGTTGCAGTTGCAGAGGGAGATCCCGGTTATTCGGATTATGTGCTCTCTCAGGATATATTGGAGGAGCTGCATTCATCGTCGGGTTCGGAGTATAGGTTTTATCGTTTTAACGGTAGCCAGAGTAATCCATTGGGAAGCAACTGTGAGCAGTTTTATGCGCAGTATGGATGTCCTGGCATCATTGTTGCCTATGATGACAGTGGATATGTTTTTTTCCTTGAATATTATAATTTCGGATGCCTGATTCGATATGAAGATGGAGAATATACTTACTGCGAAAAAGAAGAAAAGTTTTCTGGCTCAGATAAGATACAATATTAATCAATAAGACGCAGGTGCCTGTGGAAGTTATCTTCTGACACGTGATTTTTATGATAGTTATCAGATGAATTACTTTTATGGTGCCTGCTATATTTATACCTTATTTTTGAATGACTTTTGCAGTTTTGTGGAAGTTCTATTTCTTTTATCTTACTACCATATCATGCACACGCTCCAGCGAACTCGCGTCATATGCGATAGCAGAGGGGGATTCAGGGACTTTTGGAAACGCGGGTCCTTAGTGCGAGCCATAAGGCTCACACTTAGTACC